>JAKQKE010000222.1 GCA_029560805.1 Spirochaetota bacterium | reverse complement strand
CCAGATCCTCGCGCGGAAAGAACAGGGCCTCGTTGCCCATGCCGGTGACGATGGCCATGACCCCGTCCGGCGGCAAGTCGCTGATCGCCTTCAACTGCGCGAGCGTCATCCCGAATCGGCAGCAGGCCGTGCCGGGGTCCGCCCGCGCGGCGTCGCGGATCAGGCTGAGGATGATGAAGTTGGCGTGCTGGACGTCATTGAGAGGTGATGAAGCCATGGTGCTCACTCCCGGTCTGCCGACTGGCGGGTCGACGCGGGAGCGGGATGGCCACCGCGTCAGGCCGGCGTTCGCTGTACGTTGCCGACTTGACGAGAAGCGTAATCATGCGGACCGTAAAATGTCAATGATTAGCTTACACACTGTCAAAAAATAGATTAAGAAACGTAGCCTTCGCGGCGTTGGAGGCGAGCAGGCGGCCGGGCACGGCAGAGCCGCCCGGCATGGTCGGGCGAGGCCGGGTTGCGCGGACCGCCTCAGCCAGCGCGCGGGGCGGGTTCGAAGCCGAGGTCGAGCGCGGTGAAGAGGCTCAGCATGCGGGTCGGCTTCTCGTAGAGCTGCGCGCGGTAGGCGGCGAGCGTCGATTCCAGCTCGTCTTCCTGGGCGCCTCCCGCCTTGATCTGGCCGGTCAGGATGATGATGGGCGCACCCGGACTTCTCGTCCGCACCGCGGGCAATAGGTCCCTGATGTTGCCCTCACCCAGCATCCAGTCGAGGATGAAGCCGTCGAAACGTGAAGTCTCCAGGGCCGCCAGGAGGTGCTCGCCCGTCCGATACGAGATAGCGTCGAGCCCCTTCTCACGCAGGAACTGGACGATGCTGGCTGCCAGGTCGTCATCGTCGTCGACGATGGCTACGCGCCTGGGGGGCGCCGCCTCGAAGATGAGACGCTTGATCTCGTGGGCCTGGCGCTCGCCTGCCTCCGCAAGCGGCACCACATTCCAGTGGTCGGCCGACTCGCCGGCCACGGCGACAAGGGGCCCGATGCGTGTCTTGGGCGGCGCGATCTGCCCGAGCCAGATCGAGCAGGGGAGCGCGACGCCACCGAGATGCAGCGTCGCCTGATGGCCCACGTCGTCGACGAGCGTTGCAAGCAGCCCGAACAGCGGTTCGCCGAAGTGCGAGGCGAGTCGCTTGATCTCGTC
>JAKQKE010000217.1 GCA_029560805.1 Spirochaetota bacterium | reverse complement strand
CGTCCCCGAACCGGCGTCCACGACCGAACCCGCGAGGCTCGTCACGCCGACGCCGGTGAGGCTGACGCCGACCGACGTGATGTCGTTCACGTCGAGCGCAAGGAGTCCCGTCGTCGTGATCGTCGCCGAGCCAGTCCCCGTAGTGAGATTCCCCGTGAGACTAAGCCCGCCTACGTCAGCGAGACTGAAGTTCCCGCTCGTCGCGAACGCCCCGAGGTTCGTGATCTCGTTCGCCAGGGTCAGCGTGACCGAGCCTACACAATTTCCCGTTAGTGTTCCCGATGCAACAATAATCTTGGTGGCCTGCACGTAGCCCGTCTCGATAACGATATCATGATACCCCGTGAACGCCATTTGCTCCGGGGTAGCGCCGTTCGTGAACCGGAACGTCCCGTCCGTCGTGTCGGTCGCGCTAATCGTACCGCTACCATTGACGATGATAGTGCCGGCATTCGATAGAGCGCCTGCGCCCAAGGTCACGTCGTAATCGCCGAGCGTCAGCGTCGCGTCGGCGGCGCTCAGGATGAGACCCGTGAGCGATGGAGAGACGTCAAGGACAGGGTAATCCGTAAGCCCCGTACCGATGACCGCGTACTGATAGGCAGCCGGAACGGCGCCTTCGTCCCAGTTGGCAGGATCGCTCCAGACTGTCGAGACGCTACCGTTCCAATGGACGGCGAGGCTGCTCACCAGGACCGTGGCCGTCTGTACGCTCGCGACGCCGTTCAGGTCGGAAGCGACGCCGGCGGCGGTGAACCGCACCTGTCCCGTCTCATCTGGACCTATCGAGGCGGCCAAAGTGACCGTTACCTCGTCGTCATCGGCCGTGCCGGTCGTTATGCCGCCCGTACCCGCGGCGTTGGCGCCGACAGTCGTAAAGCCGGAGAACGTGAAGTCGGCGCCCGCGAGCGTGGCGTCGTCCATCGCCTCAGAGAAGACGACGCGGACCGTTGTGGCGGAGGTCGTGGCTGCCGAGAGTATGATCGGCGCGGCGGCGTCGGTCGACGCGACCGCGGCTCCCTCGATCGCGACCGTACTGCCCACCGAATCGCGTAGGGTCGTCCCGGTATACTGGAGCGTGGGCGTGGCCGACGTATTGGGATACGAGGCCTCGGTCAAGGTAATGAGGATCTCGTCGTCGTCGTCGGTCGAGCCGGTAGACCAGGCCGCGGCCGCGACGCCGTCGACGAGGAACTCCCCGGCTACGATCGTCGAGTCGAGCACGGTATTCGTGAAAACGACGCGCAGCGCGTCGAGGCTACCGTCGGCGTCCTGATCCATCGTCTCGCGCGATGAGATGGTAGCTACCGACGGGATACCGTCGGTCACGGCCACCGTGGCGGTCTGGGCGTTCGACACGCCGGCGAGGTCGGCGACGCGGCTGGCGGCGGAGAACCGTACGAGGCCGGTCTCGTCTCCGCCTATGGTCGCCGCCAGCGACACAATCGCCTCGTCGTCATCGGCCGTCGTCCCGGTGGAGACGGAGCTACCGGAGGAATTGGCGGCCGTCGTCGTGAAGCCGGAGAACGTGAAGTCGGCGCCCGCGAGCGTGGCGTCGTCGACGGGTTCCGAGAACGTGACCAGTACGGTACCGGTCGTCTGCGTCGCGGCAGCGACGATGACCGGACCGGCCTTGTCGACCGCCGGGGTCGCGGCGAGCGTCACGACGGCGAGCGTCGAGGTATCGATGATGGTGCTATTGGCGCCGTCCGCGAGCGTCACGTCCGGGGTAGCCCCCGTATCGTAGGCCGCGAGCTCGGTGAGCGTTAGGGAAAGGCTCAGTACGCCTGCGGCCGAGTAGTCGGCCGTAGCGACGATGTATCCGTCTATCGTGATCGAGTCGAACCCGTCGCCCGCTATATCGGATACCGTGACCGCTTTGTTAAAACTGATGACGAGCCTATCGAGATGGCCGTTCGCGTCGGTATCGTATAGCGCGTAGCCGGTCGCCTCGGCGTCCGTCGGGATACCGTCGGAGACGGCGATCGTCGCGATCTGCGTATTGTATACGCCGGCGAGGTCGGCGGCGCGGCTCGCGGCGGAAAATCGTACGAGGCCGGTCTCGTCCTCGGCGACGGTCGCGGCCAGCCCTACTACGACGATCCCGTCATTGGCCGTATCGCCAGTAGCCACCGATACGCCAGCGGCGTTGGCGCCGGCCGTCGTGAACGCCGAGAACGTGAAGTCGGATCCAGCGAGCGTCGCATCGTCGACGGGTTCCGAGAACGTGACCAGCGCGGTACCGGTCGTCCGCGTCGCGGCCGATACGATGGCGGGACCGGCCTTGTCGACGGCGGCCGTGGCGATAGCCTCGGCGTCTATGAGCGCGGTACCGGTATACTGTACCGTCGGCGTGGCGTCCGTATCGCCGGAACCCGATTCAGTCAGGACGAGGTACAGTTCGTTGTCATTGGCCGTCGTCCCGGTCGCTATCGACGCTACCGTATAACCGGAGACGGTAAAGTCGGCGACGATGGCGTCGGCATCTGTAACCGCCCCCGAGAACACGAGCCGGATCCTATCGATCTGACCATTCGCGTCGTCGTCATAGGTCTCCCGTGACTGTATCGTCGGCGTCGCCGGCACGCCGTCAGACACCGCGACGAGCGCCGTCTGAGTATTTAGTATGCCCGGGATATCGCTGGCCTTGCCAGCGCCTGAGAACCTGACGAAACCGGTCTCGTCAGCGCCTATCGAGGCGGCCAGGGTCACGATAACGGCGGCGTCGTTCGCGGCGGCGCCCGTGGATACGGATAGACCGTTCGCGTTGGCCGCCACGGTAGTGAAGCCGGAGAACGCGATATCGGCGCCGGCCAGGCTCGAATCGAGCACCGGCTCGGAGAAGGTCAGCAGCGCCTGGTTCGTGGTATACGTCGCGGCGGACGCGATCGCGGGGCCGGCCTTGTCGGTCGACGCGGTCGCCGACAGTTCCTGCGCGATGAGCGTAGTCCCGGTATACCTGATCGCCGGGGTCGCGTCCGTGTCGAAGCCGGCGAGCTCCGTCAAGTAGAGAAAGAGCTCGTTATCGTCAACCGCGGTACCGGTCGCGATCGACTCGACCGTATAGCCGGCCACCGCGAAGTCGGCGACGAGAGCGTCGGCATCGGTTACGTCGGACGAGAACTCGAGCCGTATGCGATCGATATGCCCGTCGGCGTCGGCGTCATAGGTCTCGCGCGATACGATGATAGGAGTCGCGGGAATGCCGTCGCTCACCGCGACTGTCGCGGTCTGCGCGTTGGCGATCCCGGCGACGTCGCTGACGCGGCCTATCGCTGGCAGGTTCACGAAGCCGGTCTCGTCGCCGCCGATAGCGGCCGCGAGCGTCACCACGACGACGGCGTCGTTAGCCGTAGCGCCCGTGGCTACGGCCGTACCGGATACGTTGGCGGCCGTCGTCGCGAAGCCCGAGAACGTGAAGTCGACGCCGGCGAGGCTCGAATCGAGCACCGGCTCCGAGAAGGTCACCCGGACGGAATCCGTGGTGGCGGTAGTCGCGGAGACGATGGCCGGACCGGCCTTGTCGGTCGCGGCCGTCGCCACGCTCTCGGCCGCCATGAGCGCGGTACCGGTATACTGGACCGCGGGCGTCGCGCCGGTATCGCCGGCCCCCGACTCGGTCAGGACGAGATAGAGCTCGTTATCGTCGGCGGTCGACCCCGTATCGATGGAGGCGATCGCGTACCCGGCCACCGAGAAATCCGCGGCGGCCGCGCCCGCGTCGGTAACGGCCGAGGAGAACACGATACGGATGCGGTCGATCTGGCCGTCGGCGTCGGAGTCGCCGGTCTGACGCGATACGATGGCCGTCGACGCGGGTATTCCGTCGCTGACGGCGACCGCGGAGACCTGGGCCGAGGCGACCGCGGCCGCGTCATAGACCGCGCTCGTCGCGCTCAGCTGGACTGTACCCGTCTCGTCGCCGCCGATCGCCGCGGCGAGCGTCGCGACGACCACGGCGTCGTCCGCCGTGTCCCCGGTCGACACGGCCGCCGCGGCCGCGTTCGCTCCGCCCGTCGCGAACCCGGCGAAGGTCAGGTCGGCGGCCAGGAGCGTCGCGTCGCTTATAGGCTCGGAGAACGTTACCTCGACCTCGGTCGTCGATACGGTCCGGGCGCTCAGGACTGCCGGACCGGCCCTGTCGGCGGCGGCTATGGCCGCCGTCGTGGCCAGTTCGACGGCCGACGCGTCGGTCACGCCGCCAGCCGCCGCGTCGTATGATACGAGCGGCGTCGCCTCGCTCCCGAGTACGCCGTCGTCGAAGGTGATGTAGAGTACGTTATCGTCGGCGATGTCGCCTGCGGTCGTGCTGGTGAAAGCGAGGTTCGACGCCCCCGCGATCGCGAACCCCGTCGCGGTGGCCGTGACCGACGAATCCAGGATAGCCTCGTTGAAGGTCAGCTTGATAGCGTCGATGTAGCCGTCTAGATCGAGGTCGGCGGTCTCGCGCGCCACGATAGACGGCCCGGGTCCGGATATAGTGATATATTTATCGTCTATAGCCGCATAAGTTAACCCGCCATCCCATGAAAGCTCTAGGTTAGCGCTCGATACGGAACCGAAGTCCTGGAGCCTGAGGCCTGAGATGGTCAACGTCTGCCCCGGATCGAAATTCGTGGTGACGTCTATGAGCAGGGTCTTCTCTATAGTCGCGTCGGGGTACGACACCGTAGCGTCGACGGCGCCGGAACCAGCGCCGGCCACGGTAAGGGTAAGCGCCGGCGTCGTCGTCACCGTGGCGTCGAAGGCGCAGTCGAGGCTGGACGGTATCCGTACGCGGATATCGGCAGCGGCGGTGAAGTTGGCCGTCACGGGCGAATCGGCGAGCGTGATGTCGACGTAATCGGTGGCCGAGTCGCCGACCATGGCGTTGAAATTCGCAGACGACGTAATCGTGGGATCGGGATTCGCCACGAACGTGGCGCTCGCCGTGGCCACGCCCGCGCTACCGAAGCTAGCGGAACCGCCGGTCCCGTCCCAGTATACGGCGATGGTAGCCGTTTCGGCGCTGGCGTCACTTATGGTGAACATAGCCACGCCATCCGCGTTCGTCGTGACGAGCTCGTCCTGCGCCCCTCCGGTCGATGCCGGGGAGACGATTGCGGCGCTTCTATTGACGACGGCGTAGAGCGCCCGGCTATACGGCACGGATACGCCGCCCGCGTCCACGATCTGCACCGTCACCGTCGACGCGGCGCCGGTCCTCGCGGTCTCGGGCTCGACGTTCAGGATGACGTGGTCGGGTTCCGGCGGAACGAAATAGGCGGAGTATCCCTTAACCTGGGTGCCGGCCCCGTCGTCGAACCAGAACTCCCCGGTATCGGTGCCGCCGGTATTCTGGATGGCGAGGCGCCACGTGCCGTTCATCTGCCCGACGACCGAGAAGGAATCCGATCCGGCCGCGTTATTCGCCGTCTTCGTAGCGGCCCCGAGATCGGTCCCGCTGATATTGTAGATCCTGCCCGAGGAATTGGCGCCGTCGAAATCGTAGTAGTTGAAGTACAGGTTACCCGAATACGCGTCGTCGACGAACGGATACACGTTCCAGGAGGCCACCCCGTTGAAGATCATGCTGTACCCGTACGAGAACGCCGACACGGTCGAGATCCCCGTAGGGGTACCGCTATTCTGATACGAGACGTCCATCGAATAGGCGTTCTCGTACGAGCCGGACCGCTCGCCGACGGCTACGATCTTGAAGTAATAGTTATTCCCGATGAGCTCGCCTTGATCGGGATACACGCCGGGAAGGTAATACCAGCCGCTATTATACTGGGCGGTACCGTTCGCCGTGAATGAATGGAGGACCGTTCCCGTCAGATGCTCTTCGGCCGCCAGCTGCGGATCCGAGTAGAGGGGACGACGCGACGCGCTTGCGGAGATCGTCCCGGCGCCGCCCACCAATGAGAAGCTCGTCGTCCCGGCGCCCGTCCTGAAGTCCGGGGCGGTAGTGTCGAGGCCTGGATCGTTGATCGCGAAGTAGATCGGCCCGCTCGTGGTCGCCGGGACCTCGAAGAAGATCACATTTACCTGGTCCCTATCGCCGTTGGTGTAATTATAGCCGGTATCGAGATATGAATTCGAGCCGCTCGGTATCCTGCTCTGCCCCCAAGCCGGAACGCCAACGAGCAGAGCTAGCCCAACCATCACCGCGACGTGTATCACATGGTTTCTATTCCTGCCCGCTCGGCTCATGCTTTTCTCCGACTGATATAATTTCTCTATCATAGTATACACCAGAAAACCGCTGGCTCCATCGCCGAAAGCGGGCTACTATGAATATCGGCGCGCGGGGCGGAGACGCGCGTCGGAATTCGCTATATTTGACATTATTTTAATATTTGTCCCGCAACCGAATCTTCAGTATCTTGTCTAACAGTATCATCGGATTCTGTCGACAAAGGCCGAAGCCCGTCTTCCGGCCGCTATATAGCGCCATTGGGGCGCCCAAGGAAGGTACCGTGTACAAACTCGCCAATCTGACGCTGAGGGACGTTCTCCTGCAGAGTTCCTCGTCCTATGCCGATCGCCCGGCCCTGGGCATGGTCGATAGGTCGACTATAGTGCTCTACAGGGAGCTCGCTCCGCTCGCCGCGGCCTTCGCGTCCCGCGCGGCCGCGACGGGCGCCTCCCGCGGCGACCGCGTGGTCATCCTATCGGAGAACCGCCCCGAGTGGGGCGTCGCCTACCTCGGCGCGGCGGCCGCCGGATTCGTCGTCGTCCCGATACTGACCGACTTCAATCCCGACCAGATCGCCAACATCATCGCCCACGCGGAGGCCAAGGTCGTCGTCGTATCCTCGAAGCTCAAGGCTAAGCTCGGCTCGTACGCCGGCGCCGTCATTCCGGTCGAGAGCCTCGCCGACGCCGACGCCAGGCGCATGGCCGCCTCGGCGGACGTGGCTAGGGCGTTCCCGCCGGTCGGCGAAGACGATCTCGCGGCCATACTCTATACGTCCGGCACGACGGGCAACTCCAAGGGCGTGATGCTGACGCACAAGAACCTGATGTCGAACGTGGTTGCCACCCGCTCGATCATCAGGCTGCACCGCGTCGACCGGCTCCTGTCGATACTGCCGATGGCCCACACCTACGAG
>JAKQKE010000196.1 GCA_029560805.1 Spirochaetota bacterium | reverse complement strand
ACCTTGTCCATGTCGAACTTGAGCTCGCGGGCGACCGACAGGGCCTGGGCCGCGAAGGCCTCGTTGGCCTCGATCAGGTCGAGGTCGCCGACCTTCCATCCGGCCCGCTTGAGCGCCAGGCGGACCGCCTCGACCGGGCCGTAGCCCATGATAGCCGGGTCGACGCCGTGCCAACCGTACGAGACGATCCTCGCGAGCGGCTTGAGGCCCTTCGCCTTGACCGACTCGCCGTCGGCGACGATCAGCGCGGCCGCGCCGTCGTTGATTCCCGACGCGTTGCCGGCGGTCACCGTGCCGTCTGGCTTGAACGCCGGCCGGAGCTTACCGAGCGACTCGGCCGTCACGCCGGCTCGCGGGAACTCGTCGACGTCGACGATCACGGGGTCGCCCTTGCGCTGCGGGATGGCGACCGGCGCTATCTCGTCGGCGAAGCGGCCGCCCTTCATCGCGGCCTCGGCGCGGTTCTGGCTCGTCGCGGCCAGCTTGTCCTGGTCCTCGCGGCTGATGCCGAACGTGGCCGCGAGGTTCTCCGCGGTGATGCCCATGTGGTAGCCGTTGAAGATCTCCCACAGACCGTCGTGGATCATCGAGTCGACGAGCTCCCCGTTGCCCATGCGGTAGCCGGTCCGCGCCTGGCGGAGCAGGTACGGCGCGAGGCTCATATTCTCGGTACCGCCAGCGGCGACGATGGACGCGTCCCCGGCCTTGATGGCCTGCGCCGCGTTCGCGACGGCCCGGAGCCCCGAGCCGCAGACCATGTTGACCGTGCTCGCGGTGCTCTCCACGGGCAGGCCGGCCTTGATCGCCACCTGCCTGGCCACGTTCTGCCCGAGCCCGCCCTGGAGCACGCAGCCGAGCATCAGCTCGTCGATATCGGCGGGCTTGAGCCCCGCCCGCTCGAGGGCCGCGGCCAGCGCCGTCCGCCCGAGCTCCACCGGGCTCACGCCGGCCAGCGCCCCGTTGAAGCTCCCTACCGCCGTCCTCGCGGCGCCTACGATGAATGCGTCTTTCATTGATTCCCCCCCAGGAACATGAAATGAAAAGGCCGCCCGTCGCGCGGGCGGCCCGTCATGCTTACTTGAATTCCTTGCAGCCCGGGGCCACGACGACGTCGGCGCCGGTATGCTCGACTATCCACTCCGGCGTGTACGGAGCGAAGTATTCCTCCAGACGGAACTTCCCGTCCTTGACCGTGAAGTAACCGACGTCGGTCACGACGATGTCCACCTCGTGGGCGGCCGTCAAGGGCAGGGAGCAGCGATGCTTAAGCTTCGACGAGCCCGACTTCTCGAGGTGGGTCGTCGCCGCTATGACCTTCTTGGAGCCCGCGACGAGATCCATGGCGCCTCCCATGCCGGGGACCATCTTGCCGGGTATCTTGTAGTTGGCCAGGTTGCCATCCTGGTCGACTTCGAGCACGCCCAGTACGGTATAGTCGACGTGCCCGCCGCGGATGATGCCGAAGCTCATCGCCGAGTCGAAGAAGCAGCCGCCGGGCAGGATGCTCACCGGCATGCCGCCGGCGTTGACGAGCATCGGGTCTTCCTTTCCCTTCTCGGGCGCGGGCCCTAGGCCCATCATGCCGTTCTCCGACTGCAGGATCACGGTCACGCCCTCGGGCACGAAGTTGCCGACCATCGTCGGTAGGCCGATGCCGAGGTTGACGACGTCCCCCGACGCGAAGAAGCGCGCAATCCTGCGCGCGATGATTTCCTTGTTCTCTACGTACTCGATCATGGCGGCGCTCCCTTACTCGGCCTGGACGATGAAGTCGACGAAGATGCTCGGCGTGTGCACCTGGTCCGGGTCTATCGCGCCGACCTCGACGATCTCCTCGGCCTCGACGATGACCGTCCCGCAGGCCGTGGCCATCAGCGGGTTGAAGTTGCGGGCCGTCTTGGCGTAGACGAGATTTCCGGCCTTGTCGGCCTTCTTGGCCTTGATGATGGCCACGTCGCCGGAGAGCGCCTCCTCGAGCAGGTAGTCCTTGCCCTTAAGGGTCAGCTTCCGCTTGCCCTCCTCCACCTCGGTGCCGACGCCAGTCGGCGTCAGCACGCCTCCGAGGCCGTTGCCGGCCGCTCGGATCCGCTCGGCCAGGGTACCCTGCGGCACCAGCACGACCTCTGACTCGCCCGAATTCATCTGGCGCTGCGTCTCGGGATTGGTGCCGATGTGGGAGACGATCATGGTCTTGAAGGCCTTGGCCTGGACCAGCGGGGCCGGGCCGTTCGAGACGCCCTTGGCCTCGTTGTAGATGCCCGTGTCGTTGCAGACGAGCGTCAGGCCGTCGACGCCGGCCGAGACGATGGCCGCGATTATGGCGTCGGGACTACCGCAGCCCAGGAAGCCGCCGACGTGCACGACGTCGCCGGGCTTGATCTTGGCCGCGGCTTCCGCGGCGCTGATGATGGGTTTCTGTATCATTGGAACCTCCGAGATTCGCCTCCGGGCGCCTCGGCGCCGGCATGGCGACGACGAGTATACCATGGAGCCGGATAGAAAAGGGGCCGGGCTCGCTAGCGCGGCCGGCCCCTTAGGATTATTCCGTTACGGTTACTTTTCCGCTTCGTACTTCTTGGGGCCGAACCAGACCGGCAGCAGGTAGACGCCGGCGACGAACAGGACGCCGGTCACGACCAGGCCTACGATCGGGTTCCAGGTCAGGCCCGCGGCCACCGTGCCTATCATCACGCAGACGGCGACGAACAGCGCGTAGGGTAGCTGCGTGGCCACGTGCTCGAGGTGCGGCACCGCGGCGCCGGTCGACGACAGCACCGTCGTGTCGGAGATCGGGGAGCAGTGGTCGCCGAATACGGAGCCGCCCATCACCGCGCCGATGGTCAGCGCCGTGGCGTTGAGCGTCTGGTCGGCGGGGAGGCCGGCCGCGCGCGCCAGCTGGATGATGACGGGAACCGCTATCGGGATCATGATGCCCATCGTGCCCCAGCTCGTGCCGCTCGCGAACGAGATCAGGCAGGAGAAGATATACACGACGAGGGGCAGCATCGTCATCGGGAAGTTGCCGTTGATGACGATCTCGGAGACGTACTCGGCGAGGCCCACGCCGCCGTCCGGGCGGCTGGTCTTGATGACGGAGCCGAGGGCCCAGGCGAGGGTCAGGATCATCACGGCCGGCACCATCGCGCGGAAGCCGTCCATCAGGGCGTCGGTCGCGTTCTTGATGTTGAGCAGCCGGCGGGCGATGTAGTAGATATACGCGAACACGTTCGCGAAGACCGCGGCGTACATGAGGGCCATCGACGAGTCGGTGTCGTTGAAGGCCTGGCCGAACGGGATGGCGGCCATGGCCTGGCCGAGGCTCGTGATCTCCTCGCCGTCGATGGCGCCCATCCAGGTGGTCATCGGGAAGAAGAACAGGGCGATGGCGATCAGGGCGGCGATCGGGATCAGGAAGTCGAAGGCCTTGGCGTTCGAGGTCATGGCCTTGGACTCTACCTGGCTGGACACGGCGCCGTACTTCTCCTCGTCGTACAGGCCTATGCCCTTGTCGGCGCGGTACTCGGAACGGGCCATCGGGCCGAAGTCCTTGTGCGTCAGCGTGATGAACAGGACCATGAACACCGCGAAGATGGCGTAGAGGTTGAAGGGTATAGTCTTCACGAAGAAGGAGATGTCGCCGACGCCGAGGCCCTGGAACTCCGGGATGTCCTTATAGGTGCCCATCACGTAGACGACCCAGGTCGATATGGGCGCCATGATGGCCACCGGGGCGGCCGTCGAGTCGAGGATATATGCCAGCTTGGCCCGGGACACCTTCTTGGCGTCGCAGAGCGGCCTCATGCAGGTGCCGATCGTCAACGAGTTGAAGTAGTCGTCGAAGAAGATGATGATGCCGAACAGCCAGGTGAAGAGCAGTGCGCCGGTCTTGGTCTTGATGCGCTTGCTCGCCCAGTCGCCGAGCGCGTAGGCGGCGCCGGTCTTGGCCAGCATACCGACGAGCAGGCCGAGCAGGATGGTGAACATCATGATGCGGATGTTCCACCCGTCGGCGAGCGTGTCGGCCAGCAGGTCCGACAGGCGGACGAGGGCGTAGTACGGGTTGCCGCCCGCCGCTATGAGCGTTCCTGAGAAGATACCCACGAACAGCGAGATGATGACGTCCTTCGTGGCGATCGCGAGTATGATCGTCAGGAGGGGCGGCAGGATCGATAGGAGCCCGAAGTGCAACTGTTCCATAATCCTATGCCTCCTTAAAAATGGAACGATACGAATATCGTAGTAGCTTGCACCCGAATGGAGAATTTCTCAATCGAAATTTTTACCTGCGGGACCGGTCCGTCTTGCATACGCTCCGACGACGCGAAGCCGGCACCGAGCGCGCCTAAGCGCGCCCGGCTCCGGCCGCGGCCGGATCAGTTCTTCTCGGCCAGTTTCTTCACTATAAAGGTGGCCACGTCGTCGGCGTAGGCGCCGCGGCCGAAGCCGACGTCGAAACCGAGCTCGACGGCGAGCTTGTTGCCGATCCGCGGCCCGCCGGCGACGCAGATGAAGCGGTCGCGCAGGCCCTTGGCCTCGAGTAGCTCGATGAACTCGGTCATGTTGTGGATATGGGTATCCTTCTGGGTGACCACCTGGCTGACGAGGATGGCGTCGGCGTTCACCTTGAGCGCGTAGTCGATGAGCTTCTCGTTCGGCACCTGGGCGCCGAGGTTGTACGCCTCCATCTCCGGGTAGCGCTCGAGGCCGAAATGGTGGTTGTAGCCCTTCATGTTCATGATCGCGTCGATGCCGACGGTGTGCGCGTCGAAGCCGGTGCAGGCGCCGACGACGACGACCTTGCGGCCCAGGTTCCGGCGGATGTACTCGTTGACCTCGTCCATGTTCATCGACGCGTCGGCCGAGGCCTCGTCGGCGACCACGGAATCGTAGTCGATGGACGACTCGGTCTTGCCGTAGGCCACGTAGAACGAGAACTCGGCGGCGAGCGGGGCCGAGTGGACCACCTCGCAGTCCTTGAAGCCCCAGGACAGTACGAGCTTGCGGGCGGCCTCGCGGCCCTTGGCGCCATCGGGCACCGGCAGGGTAAAGGACAACTGGACCTTGCCGTCGTCCATGGTATCGCCGTACGGCCTTACTACCTTCATGTCGTCCTCCTTACCTTACGATCCCGAGCTCGCGCTTGAGGGCTTTCTCGAACGGGTTGTAGTACGCGGGGCCCTTCTTGACGAGTCCCTCGAAGCCCTTGCCGCCGTCCTTGGGGCGCTTCATCTCGGCGAACAGCCCCTGCTCGATCGCATCGAACATGCCGGTCCGCTCGACGAGCTCGAGGAACTCGATGGTCTCTCCGAGCACCTGGTGGGCGCGGGAGACGACGATGCCGTCCTTCTTGAATTCGACGTCGTCGTAGAAGCCGTCGATATAGTTCATCACGTAGCGGGCGTTGTCGACGGCCAGGTATCGGTCCATCATGAAGGGCGTGTGGATGGCCTCGGTGAGCATGCCGAGGAGGTGGATGCCCTGATTCGTCGCCTTGGAGACGAAGTTGAACAGGGTGTTCATCTCGGTACCCTTGAAGATGTCTCCGGACATGTGCTTGGTCGGCGGCATGTACTTGAGCGGGCAGTCGGGAAAGATCTCCCGGGCCATCTGGGCCTCGGCGAGCTCGTACATGAAGCCGTTCTTGCGGCTCGGGTCCATCTCGAAGGCGTGGCCGAGGCCGAGCAGCTCGGACGGCATGCCGGCCCGGAAGCCGAAGCGCTCGTTGAGGAGCTGGCTCGCGAGCACGGTGTAGGCCTTCTCGAAGGCGTCGCTCGTGGTCAGGTAGTTGTCCTCGCCGGTATTGATGATGACGCCGGCGTACGAGTTGAGCATGCGGCTGAACATCTGGTCGACGAAGGTGCGGTACATGTTGATGTCGCGGAACAGGATGCCGTACATCGAGTCGTTGAGCATCATGTCGAGGCGCTCGACCGCGCCCATCGCCGCGATCTCCGGCATGCAGAGGCCCGAGGCGTAGTTGGTCAGGCGGATATAGCGCTGCTGCTTCTCGGCGACCTCGTCGAGGGCGGCGCGCATGATGCGGAAGTTTTCCTGCGTGGCGTAGGTGCCGCCGAAGCCCTCGGTGGTCGCGCCGTACGGCACGTAGTCGAGGAGGCTCAGGGCTGTGGTGCGGATGACGGCTATCACGTCCGCGCCCTGCTCGGCGGCGGCGGCGGCCTGTTTGACGTCCTCGTAGATATTGCCGGTGGCGACGATCAGGTAGAGGAGCGGACTGTTGTTACGGCCCTTCCACTGCTCGAGCTTGCCTTCGCGGAACTCGCGGTTGCGCTTGATCCGCGCGAGGGTCCCGGCGACGATCTCGTCGGCCTTGGCCTCGATGGCCGCGCGGTCGCCGAGCGGCAGGCTCGTCACGTCGAAGCCGGCGGCTATCCTGTCGTTGAGGGCCCGCTCGTTTCCGCCGGTCTTGAGGAGGGCGTTGACGTAGCGGAGCGTCGCTCCGTCCTCGAGGGCCGCCGGGTCGGCCGCGCGGATGCGGTCGACGACCAGGTTGGCGACTGGCACGCCGTCGGGCGACGCGCCGTCGGCGCCGGCCAGCCGGAGCGTGGCGCGCTCGACCGTAACGGAGCTGTGGCCGTCGATAAAATCCTGGACCGGCGCGGTGATGCGCTCGGCCAGCTGCCTCGCGTACGCGACGCGGTCGGCCGGTAGATTCAGTTTGCTTTTCATAGTCCATCCTTCGTTAGGTAGTATCGGGCCCGTTCGACTATCCGGCGGTCCAGCCCGAGCAGGGACGCTATGGCGAGCGCGTCGCTCTCGGTGCCCGAGCCGTCGTCGTCGACGACCTCGTACCTCATGTACTTGTTGATGCCGGCGAGGCGGCCCTCGAGCCCTCCCCGAGCGTCCAGAGTCGCGTCGGGTCGCACCTCGGCCGACGAGATGGCCGTCGCCACGGCCTCGCGGTCGAGGCCGCGCATGCGCCGGTACTCGGCGCCGGGTAGCCTGGCCACGCCGCGGAAATGGGTGGCGAAGAAGGCCCGGTCGCCGTTCCCCGGCGTCGCTCCGCCCCGCCCGCCCGCGTACGACTCGACGACGGCCGATAGGAGGGCTTCCGCCTCGTGGGAGCCGGTGGTACGCGCCAGCTCGTCGAAGGCCACCAGGGCGGCGCCGCGAGAGTCGGCGCCTATCGCCCTGGGTGTATCGTCGTCCTCGCCCCTGGCCCGCATGAGGCGCCAGAGCTCCAGCCCGAAGCCTGACAGCCCGGCCAGGCGCTCCCCGGTCAGCTCGCCGACGTATTCCACGCGGGAGTAGACGCGGGTCTCGAAGCGCGCCGCCGGCACGAAGAGACCCGCCTGCGCCAGGAGCTGGAAGAACAGTATCGTCTTGAGCACGACGGTCTTACCACCCATGTTCGAGCCAAAGAGCACCGTGGCTGCGGAGTGGAAGTCTGCGGAGAGTGGCGTGTAGCCTAAGCCCAGGCGACCGCATTCCCAGGCGCAGGGCTCGAAGCGCGCGCGCTCCAGCTTGAGCGCGTCGGAGTCGAGCCGCGGGCGCGTCATGCGGAACTCATTCGCCATCACCGCCCCGGCCCGCGCCAGGTCCCAGCGGGCGGTCGACGCGACGGCGGCCGACAGCTCGGGCATCGCGGCCGCTGCCAGGCCCGAGATGCGCGCGATCACCCGCTCCTCGGCCAGGCGCTCATCGGCCAGCGCCTGCTCGCGCTCGGACATGGCCTCGAGCGCGGCGTCGGACGGCAGTATGCGGACGACGTAACGCGCGTCGTCGAAGGGCTCGGCCGAGAAGCGGGAACCCGCGGCGGCCATCATCGCCCGCGTCGTCTCCTTGGGCAGCACGAGGAACTCGCGACCGTCGAAGCCGACGCCGAAGTCGAGCCGCACGGCGGCCTCGGCCCGCACGCGCTCGTTCCGTATGGCCGCGTCGGCCGTAGCCAGCCTGGCGCGCGCCGCCGCCAGGCCTTCGTCGTAGCAGTCGGCCACGTAGAAGGTCTCGGAGTCGGAGCCGCCGCGGTCCAGCTCCACAGCGAGGGCCTTGGCGGCCGAACCATCGGCCAGGCCCTCCATGCCGAAGCGCAGGGCCAGCGGCTCGCCGAGCACCGAACGGGCGCCCCTGTAATTGGCTATGAATTTCTTTATCTGGAACAGCTCGATCAGCTCGTACGAGCTCTTGGCCTCGAGGGCTAGCCTGGGCATACGCCTGAGGTGGTACGAAGCGCGGTCGAGCGACGACGGGTCGCCCTCCCGGTCGGCCAGGAAGCCGAGGGCCGCCTCGACGTCGTCGTAGCGGCGCTCCAGCTCGTCGCGGTCGCCGATGAACGGGCGGGCCTCGGCGGCGTCCTTGCCCCAGGGCGTCAAGGGTCCATAGCGCTCCCAGAAATCGTCGAGCTGGGCGAAGGCCCAGGCCTCGGTGGGCCTGTACGTATCCATCACGCGGCCCTCCCCGGCCGTTCCTCGTAGGGGTTGAACGCCACCATCGAGGCTATCGAGTCATCGGCCAGCCGCTCCAGGAAGGCGTCGTCGGTCAGGCCGCGGCACGCGACGACGAAGCCGCCGAACTCGACCCGCCTGGCGACCAGGAGTCGCCGCCCCCGCGTGAAGGCCGCCAGCTCCGCGTCGGACAGAAAGATCTTGGTGAAGTCGTCGACGACGACCGATTCGGCGGCGGCGGGCAGCCTGGCGGCGGTCTCGGCGGTCAGCGCGCCGGCCATGACGACATGGCCGGGCGCGCTCTCGTCGGCCGTCGCGCCGGCCAAAGGGAGGTCGACGAGCGCGGCCATGCGCCTCACCCGCGATACCGAGCGCTCGAGGCCGGCCGCATCGACGCGGAGCGCGTAGACGAAGCGCGCCCCCTCTATGGAGGCGGCCTGAGTCACGCGGTTGATAGCGCCGTCGACCAGTACGGTCTCGCCCAGACTCTCGTCGAGGATGCGCCTGACGGCCCAGGCAACCAGAGAATTGCCCTCCGGGCCGACCAGGGCGACGGTCGCGGGCCGGCCGGCCCGGGCGACGCAGAGGCGGCCGAGCGCTGTAGACCCAGGCAGCGCCTCGAGGATCTCCGGCGAGCACGGCCTGGCGAAGCGCTCCGTGGTGACGATGAGGTCCCCCCGCTCGACCGGCACCGCCGGCTTGCGGGCGCCGGACAGCAGGTCGCGGGCCTCGCCGTCGTAGCCGACGGTCAGCAGGGCCGGCCCCGGTCGCCCGGACGCGGCCGCGCCTCGTCGTGCCAGGAGCGCGGCCCGGTTCATGAACGTCGTCTTGCCGCAGTGTTTCTCGGGTCCCGTCACGAACGTAACCCTGCCAAGGAAATCCTCGGGCCTATCGAGCATGGCGATGCCCTTCTGACGAATTGAACCACGGAGACACGGAGGCACGGAGGATGCGAAACGCTTTAAGGCCAAAGCACACCATGATTGTAGAGCTTGGAGTACGGCTCATAATAGGACCCTACGGATCCCGTTCTTAAGTACAGCGGATTTGAAATTGATAAGCAAGCCGATTCTCCATCCACCCAAGCGTAAGTACGATAAAACTTGAGCCTCATGAACCGGGAGGATCCTATCAACGCACTTCAACTCCACCACCACGGTGTTGTCGACAAGCAAATCCACCCTGAATGCCCCCGAGAGCTGGACGTCCTTATAGATAACGGGTAGCTCCATTTGCCGAACGAAGGGAATCCCGGAACGGCCGAGTTCGATACTGAGGGCTTCCTCGTAGATAGACTCAAGCAAGCCCGGTCCGAGCTCACGGTGTACGGCGATGGAACAACCGATCACCTTAGCGCCTATCGAGTCATCACCTATGATCATTGCGCCATCTCCGTGACTCCGTGTCTCCGTGGTTCGGGTTTCTCGTATCCCGGTTACTTCCGCTTGCGCGGGATGAACTTGGTACCGCCCCTGGCGGCCCTGGCGAGGTTCTTGGGCTCGAGCGTCTTGTCATCCCCGGACAGGAGCCTGGCGACGCCGCAGGTGGCGTTGAGCTGGGGCTCGTCGGAGCAGATCGAGCACTTGCCGCAGTCCTCGTGGTAGCCGTCCGGTTCGTCGTAGGTCGTGATGACGCCCTCGTAGTTACGCAGGATCACGCGCTTGTCGTTCTGTGAAATCAGGTAGTCCGGCATTACCGGAGTCTTGCCGCCGCCGCCGGGTGCGTCGACCACGAAGGTCGGCACCGCGAGGCCGGTCGTATGGCCGCGCAGGTTCTCGATGATCTCGATGCCCTTGGACACCGTGGTGCGGAAATGGCTGATGCCGCGCGACAGGTCGCACTGGTAGATGTAGTACGGGCGCACGCGGATGGTCAGGAGTTTCTGCACGAGCTGTTTCATGAGAACGGGGCAGTCGTTGACGTCTCGTAGCAGCACGCTCTGGTTCCCGAGGGGGATGCCGGCGTCGGCCAGCTTGCGGCAGGCCTCGCGGGCCTCGGCGGTGATCTCCTTGGGATGGTTGAAATGCGTGTTGATGTACAGCGGGTGGTACTTCTTGAGCATGTTCACGAGGTCGTCGGTGATGCGCTGGGGCATGACCACCGGCGTGCGGGTACCGATGCGTATCATCTCCACGTGCGGGATCTCGCGTATCTTCTTGATGATGCGCTCGAGCTTGTCGTCGGACAGCACGAGGGGGTCGCCGCCGGAGATCAGCACGTCGCGCACGATCGGCGTCTTCCGGATGTACTCGATGGCCGCGTCGACCTGGTGGTCGAGCATGTTCGCGTCCTCTTCGCCGACGATGCGGCGGCGGGTGCAGTGGCGGCAGTTCATCGAGCAGATATGCGTGACGAGGAGCAGTACGCGGTCGGGGTATCGGTGCGTGAGGCCGGGCACGGGGCTGTCAGAGTCCTCGTGCAGGGGGTCGTCCTGGTCGCTCTCGTCGAAGTGCGTCTCCGGCAGGCGCGGGATGGCCTGGAGCCTGACCGGGCAGCCGGGATTGGCCGGGTCGATGAGCGACGCGTAGTATGGCGTGATCGCCATGCGGAAGACCTTGAGCACCTCGGAGATGTCGGCCTTCTCCTTGTCGCTCAGCGGGACGACCTTGGCGAGCGTCTCCACATCCTTGATGTCGTTCTTCATCTGCCAGCGCCAGTCGTTCCACTGCTCGGGCGTCACGTCCTTGTACAGGGGTATGCGCTTATAGTCGTATGACGGATACGTATGCATTAGAAAGCCTCCTTAAAAGAGAAAAATCAACCACGGAGACACGGAGACGCGGAGGAAAGAAAAGGATAAGCCTGGAACCTTCTCATTTCCTTAATCACTCTCTTGTCTTCTCCGCGCCTCCGTGACCCCGTGGCCATATTCTCGGTATCAGCCCCGTAGTTTCAGGTACTGGCGGACCTCGTCGGGGGTGGCCGGCTTGAGGCCGCCCTCGCGCGCGATGCGCGCGGCGCGCTCGACCAGCTCGGCGTTGCTCTTGGCGAGGACGCCCTTCGAGAAGTACACGTTATCCTCGAAGCCGACGCGTATCCAGCCGCCGTTCGCCATCGCGCCGAACTGGGCGGGCAGCGATGAGCGGCCGATGCCCATCACGGTGTAGTCGGCCCCGGCCGGCAACGCGCGGATGAAGGCCGACAGGTTCTCGACCGAGTACGGCACGGCGCCGGGCACGTTGAGCACGAAGCCGTAGTGGTACGGCGCCTCGATCAGGCCTTCCTTGATCAGGTAGTGGCTCGCATAGACGTGACCAAGGTCGAAGCACTCGAGCGTCGCCCGCACCTTGCGACGCCTGAACTCGGCGGCGAAGGCGCGCATCGTCGGCAGGTCGTTGACGATATACTCGTCGCCGAAGTTGACGGTGCCGCAGTCGAGCGACGCCATTTCCGGCTCGAGCTCCTTGACCGGCCTCAGGCGCTCCTCGGCCGTGTCGCCGACGGCTCCGCCGGTGGTGATCTCGACGATGATGTCGGTCTTCCTGCGGACGGCCTCGATGGCTTCCTTGAAGCGGGCGACGCTCGCCGTGGGGGTGCCGTCGTCGTTGCGCACGTGCAGGTGCAGGATGGCGGCGCCGGCCGCGCGGCACTCCTCGGCGGTCCTGGCCACCTCGTCGGGGGTAATGGGCAACGCGGGATTCTGAGCTTTCGTGGTCTCCGCGCCGGTGCAGGCGCAGGTGATGACGAGCTTACCATCAAGAGCCATATGTACTCCTTCCATCGCCGCGGGTTCCAGCGGCGCTACGATAGCGGGGTGGCGTCGGACCGGACCGGAGACCCGACTCGGCCAGATCGAACGGAATGCGCGGTAACGCCGAAGGCAGTAACGCCGAAGGCACTTCCGGACATTCCGTTCGATCCGGCGTCGCTTTCAGGACCGCCGACCGGCGACACGACCCCATGGATAGATCAAGAATCAGAGAACGGGTACACGGTAGAATCGGCACGGATGGTCTCGTCCATCCTCCGGGCCCTTCCAGACCCGATTCCGATACGTTCCGGCTCACGCGGGCTCGTCCATGCGTCATGCCGCAAGGCCGCGCGCGCTCGCCGCGCCGGGGACGGGGAGCCCCCGGGGCGAGAGACGGTCTCCCGTCTTCTCACGTTCAATCGTCCCGGCTCTATCCCGACCGGCCACTAGGCCGCGTACGGAAAAGGGAGACGGACTGCCCCCGCCGGATCTACGCGCGCTCGCGCGTCCCGGCTCGCCGTCCTCCCGTCGCCAGATTCAGGTTCACGATCCCGTCGAACGGGACCAAGGATTACTTTACGTACTGATCCTCGAAGAACTTGCGGAGAGCGGCGTTCTCGCGGAGCTCCCACAGCGTGATCTCGGCGTGGTCCTTGGTATAGCCGTTGCCGATGATCATGAGCGCGTCCTTGCCGATGCCTTCCGCCCCGAGAGCGGCGCGGGTGAAGCTGGTGGCCATGCTGAAGAAGTAGACGATGCCGTTGTCGCGGACAGGCAGGATGCTCGCCATCTCGGTGCCCTGGATGTTGACGCAGTTGATGACGACGTCGACTTCCTTGCCGCCGTTGGCCTTGAGCACCTCGTTGTAGACCTCGACCGGTTTCTGGGCGTCGGCCATCACGATCTCATGGCAGAGCTTGAGGTCGCGGAGCGTCTTAACGTACTTTTCCTTGCGGACGTTGGCTATGACCCTGCCGGTCGGGCCGACGCGCTTCATGGCCTCGTAGCAGCACATCAGGCCGGACTTGCCGCCGGCTCCGAGCACGAGTACGCTGTCGCCGGGCTTGACCAGCTTGGCGGTCTGGGCGGGCGCTCCGGCCACGTCGAGAGCGGCCAGGGCCAGTCCCTCGTCCATGTCCGGGGGGAGCTTGGCATAGATGCCCGACTCGAAGAGGATGGCCTGTCCGTCGATCAGGACGCGGTCCACCTCGGGCATCACCTTGAGGATCTTGTTGATCTTGAGCGGGGTCAGCGACAGCGACACGAGGCTGGCGATCTTGTCGCCGACCTTGAGGTCGCGATCCTTGAGCGCCGAGCCGATCCTGGCCACCTTGCCGATGAACATGCCGCCGGACCCGGTGACCGGGTTC
The DNA here is from genome assembly GCA_029560805.1 of Spirochaetota bacterium. Classification (GTDB taxonomy): domain Bacteria; phylum Spirochaetota; class Spirochaetia; order Treponematales; family UBA12059; genus SZUA-370. The sequence continues at coordinate 8,366 of JAKQKE010000196.1, read as the reverse complement.
TGCTGCTTGCCGCGGGCCGCGACAATCTCCATGATCTTCTTGCCGATCTTGTCCGGGTCGCCGCCGGCCTCTTCCTCGATCTGCGTGAAGCTCGCGGAGTCGACGTTGAGCGCGATGACGTCGAGCAGGATCTCGTTGTCGTAGACCTTGGTCATATCGTTGTCGATACGCTGCGCGGTCTGCGGCATGGCCCCGACCGGTTCGATGACGCGGTGGGTGCCGTACTTGCATCCTAAAGCCATAATGCCTCCTTCTGGGTAGTTTCCGGCGCGATCCGAGGGCGACGTAGCCGGATAGATGTACGGATCATACCTTATAAACCCGCCCCAGAGGAAGCGTCAAGTTACGTTAAAATAGCCGTTTCACCAGGAGCAACGATGGCCTCGATTAGTCCAGTATAGTCGTTTCCTGATGGAATATGACCTTCCAATCGCCCGAATCGCGCTTCCAGACCGAGCTACAGCGCGACTTGGCGCGGGTATTCTTACTGACGGTAGCCGCAACGTAGACAAGCAACCTGCAATCCTCTGATAGGTCTAGGAGCTCGACCGTGTTGCTGTCGATATACGAGACGCCCTGCAGGCTGTCGAACGGCTTGCCCGGCTCCAAGGCGCCACGGGCGCCAGACGCCGAGACGAACACACCGCGCGCGTCGACGAGCGCGCCGACCTTCGCCGGGTCGTTCCGGACGCTGTTCTCCAGTAGCCGCTCTTCCTTGCGGATCAGCTCTTTCAGTAGCCGCGCTTCATCAGTGACCATCGCATACCCCCGGGCGGCATCATAGCATGGAAAACCGGCCCCCGTCCCGGGGGCCGGCGAGGGTCGTCAGCGCGCGATCTTCCTAGCCTCGATATAGAAGCGCTTCTCTGGCGCCTCTCCCATCGAGAAGGTCTTGCGGGGCATGGCTCCGTCGCGGATGACAGTGCCGAAGAAGCTCGACTTATCGATCGGCGGTAGATAGAGGCCGAGGTTGCCTGGCTTCCTGGCCAGGGTCTCGAGGCTATCGGTGCCGTGGATATAGTCGATCGAGGCGCCGGCATGGGCCTTGAGGTAGGCGTCCAGGACCTCCTGGATGGTGCCGGCCGCTAGGTTCGCGCTCGGCTTGGCGAAGCGGACGAGGCCGCTCGTCCCGGCCGACACGAAGGCGAAGCGATGCTCGGCGCCGGAAGGCTCGTCGGTCTTGGCTACGGCCTTCTTCCAATCCATCGGCTCGAAAACGGCGCCGGCGGCGGCGAGGTCGGCGAGGAGGGCCCGTTCATCGGCCTTGAACAGGACGCGGTGGATGGGGTGGAACGGCAGGCCCTCGTCGTAGATGTTGACGAGTTCGACGAGGGCGTGGCGCGCCGGATGGCTCATCAGCTCGGGGTCGGAGGCGTTAGCCTTCTTGATCTCCTCCCAGATGGCCTTGGCGGTGGCCAGCGAGTGGTTGCCGTCGCCGACGGCGAACAGGAGCACGTCCGATGAGCCGTACTTGGCCCGGTACGCGCCCTCGTCGGCTATCGCCTCGAGAGCCGCGGCCACGCCGGCCAGGTCGGCCTCGTCGGAGACCATCGCGCCGCGGATATGGCCGGCGCCCTTCATGAGGTCGAAGTCGTAGAGCTTGGGTAAGCTGTCCATCTTGGCGTACAGCGGCTCGATCACGCTACGCTTGGGGTCATCGATGAGGAGCATGATATGGGGTAGCTCGAGCGGCGCGCCGCGGCGTATGTCCATGCGCGGGGGCAGGCGCTCGACGATGGTGCCTTCGGTCGGCCGTATCCGGCTCGTGACGCCCTTGCCGTACTGGTAGGCCTCGAGGTCGACGGCGATGACGAGGCCCTTGCGGGGATGCTGCTCGAACGGGGTCGCGCGCTCGACGAGCACGAAACCGGGCGCCTGCCTGGCTACCTTGCCCGACTCGAGGTAGGAGCGCATCGCGGAGCGGATGCGCTCGACGCGGGCCGCCTTGTCGTCGTCCTCGAGGTAGCACTCGGGAAAGATCAGGTTGAGGGTGCTCGGCTTACCGCCGACCAGCCTGGAGACGTCCTCCCAGTACTCGCGCTCGCTCGAGTACTGATCGCAGGCGACGACGGCCCAGTCGTCGTAGTCGGCGCCCGCTGCGGGCAGGTATACCTCTGGCACGGCGACTCCCTGCGCCGCCAGTCTTCGCGTTACATCGCTCATGATACGCTCCTTTTTCGCTAGGCCGAGGGTGAAGCGCGGCTTCTCGCGGCCCGACGCCGCGTATTATGCGACGAATGGACGGAATGGTCAAATACGCCGGGCCGACGCCGTCGAAGCCCGACGCCGCTTGCGCGGCCCACGGCGCTGGGGATAGTATCGCCCGAGAGGTTCGAACATGACGAGACGGAGCAAGGATACGATACGGAAGGCGGCGATCGTGGCGGCAGGCGTCGCCATGATCGCCTCGCTTGCCATCCTGACCTCGGCGCGGATACAGAGCCGTTTCGTGGAGAGCCAGTCCGGAAGCGCGCTTGTATTCATCGACAAGTACGTCGACGAGCCTCTGCGCGCAGAATTCACGGCGGGCATCGACTCCTATACCGGAGGCTTCCTGAAAGCCGCACGCCTGCTCGGCGAAGCCCCGATACGCGGGCCGGTGGCCTTCTTCGCCGCCGATCGGCACTACGGCGTCATCAGCGCCAACGACCCGCTCGTCAAGCGGCGCCTCAGCGGGCGGCCGTCGTCGGACTTCGTGCTCTTCAGGTCGATAGGATCCAATTTCTACGCCAACGAGCTGGTGGCGAGGTCGATAGCGTCCCAGGACGGCGCCTACGTCTTCGTCAATATCGACGAAGGCTGGCGGGCCTCGCTCGTCCACGCCTACGCCCACTCGATAGCCGCTGCCAATGCGCCGGCCGCCCTGTCGCCGGCATTCGTCCTGGATCAGGACTTCGATTCCGAGATGAAATTCTCGTACCGCTTCGCCGACGAGACCTTCGCCCTGCTCGCGAGCGACCTCCTCGAGCTGGCCGAGGACCTGGGGAGCGTCGAGCAGGCCTGGTCGTCGTTCTCGGCGGCCACGGCGAGGCGCTACGCCGACCCCGAATCCGACGTGGCGGCCCGCGAGGCCGAGATCATCATGGCTACCTATGACTTGCCGCAGAAATCGGCGGAGTTCTACGCCGCTTGCAACGGTTTCGCCTCATGGCTCCTCGACGCCTACGGCCGCGACGCGCTATGCGCCGCCGCCAGGACCTTCTTCTCGGGACGCTACGACGGCCTCGACGATCCGTTCATAGCCTTCGGGGGCCTGGAGAAGGCGGTACTGGAATGGAAAGGGGACGCGACGATCCCCCGTTAGGATCGCGCGACGTACCATGGCGACTACCAAGAAGACGGCGATACTGCTCGCCACGCTGACGGCCTTCATCTGGGGCCTTTCGTTCCTTAGCATCAAGACGGCGGTGGCCGTGATCCCGCCCATCACGCTCGGCTTGGCCCGCTTCGTCGTCGCCGACGTCGTGCTACTCGCCGCCTTCGCCATCATGCGCAAGCGGCCCAGGCTCGCGCCGAAAGACCTGCCACTGATGGCCAGCGCCGGATTGGTCGGCGTGACGCTGTACTTCCTCGGGGAGAACAACGGCGTACTGCTCCTGTCGGCCTCCGAGGCGTCGATCATCGTCGGCACCATACCGGTGATAACGATGCTCGCCGAGCGGCTGTTCACCAAGGCGCTCCTGTCGCCTTGGCAGTACGCCGGAGCGGCGGCATCGGCCCTGGGCGTCGCCCTGATCGTGGTCGAGTCGCTACGCCTGAGCCCGGCCCCGCTCGGCTACCTGTACATGGCCCTGGCGGCCCTGTCCTGGGTGGCCTACGCCTTCATGACGAAGCCCCTGCTCGGCACGTACGAGCCCCTCGAGGTGACGTTCTGGCAAAGCGTGTTCGGGGCCGCGGGGTTCGTCCCGTTCGCCCTCGTCGAGAGGACCGTCTGGTCGGCCGTCACTCCGGTCGTCATGCTCAACGTGCTGTACCTGGGTATATTCTGCTCGGCGGTCGGCTACCTGTTCTACGTAGCGAGCCTCAAGGCGCTCGGGGCCGGCGTGTCGAGCGTGTTCATCAACCTGATACCGGTGGTGTCCGTCGCGGCGTCGTTCGTCATACTGGGCGAGCGGCTGAGCCCCATCCAGCTGGGCGGAGGCGCGGTCGCCATTGGCGGCGTCTACCTGGCCAGCTTCTCCGGCGGCCGCGCGAGCGCGCGGCGGGAGCCCGCCCAGAAGTGGCGTCAATAACCGTCGGATAAGGTGCGGTTGATGTCGCGCTGGTACAGTTCCTGGTAGACGAAACTGCGGTCGCGTAGCTTGTCCTTGATGGGCTGGGAGAACGGCATCAACCGCCAGAAGATGCCGCGCACCTCCTTGTCGAGCTTCTGGATGCCGTCGCTCTCCTTGGTGATCCAGGTGATGTAGTCCTGGATGAAGAACTCCTTGACGTCGCCCTTGAGCTTCTGCTTGACGAACCACTGGTAGTACTGGCCCGTCAGGCCCTCCTCCATCCAATAGTACGAGGCCTTCTCCTTGGCCGCCTGCCAACGCATGTCCGCGACGGCGGTGGCTAGGGCTATCTTCAGGTTCTTGGGGTACATCGGGACGGCCAGCCTCGAGCGGCTCGTGTGCCGATTGTACCGGTCGAACGGCTCCCAGCAGATACCCTGGTCGCCGTAGCTCGGCAGCAACAGCACGAACGGCTCGATACGGTTGAGCGCGCTCTTATACGGGCGGCAATAGGCCTGGCAATCGATGCTCTCGAGCCAGCCGAGAGCGTCGAGCACGTTCTCCCGCGTGCCGATCTCGCGCAGGTTCAGGTGGAAGTACTCCTTGGTGACGAGCGGGAAGTGGTTGCCCTGTCTGCCGACGCACATCTTGAGCATCTGCCTGGCGGTATCGAACTCCTGCGACAGGGCCTGCAGATTGGCCTTCGTGTCCTCGCCGAGGGCTCCTGCCTTGTCCCGGATCGTCTGTACGTCCTTACCGGCTTCCTCGAAGGCCTCGGCGCTCGAGACGAGCTCCTTGTCGGCGGCGAGCATGCGCCGCATGATCTCGCCGAGCTCGGCTATGGTCTTCTTCTGAGCGTCGGAATACGGCGCGGGTACCTGGTAGTAACCCGGTAGGCCAGCATGTTCGCAGATGATGTCTATGCGGTCGCGGAGCATCCCCTCGAGCGACTTCCGCTCCTCGGCCTTGGACTTGAGCAGGGCCTCGGCTGTGTCGCGCTTGCCCATCGCCTTCTGGAGCAACGTATTGATCCTAGCCCTCTCGTCGCCCCTGGCCTGGCTCACCTCGTCGGTACTGCTCGGGTTGACCTGGCCCATCGCGATGGAGCGCAGCCACTCGTCGAGATAATAGACCGGCTCGGAGGTCGTCTTCTGATGGATGATCCTGGAAAAGATGGCCCGTTGCTCCGCGGATATCATCGTAGGCAACGAGAGGCCGAAACGGATCATGAGCTGCTTTGGGACGATGGGGTTAGCTGATACGACCCTCGGTATCATACGCGAGACCATATTCCAGTAGGCGGTGATCACCTGCTGGCGATACATGCCTCGATCCTTCGGATCGGTGGCCTGCAGGTATTTCTTGAGTAGCTCGTGGAAGCGCTGCGACGCCTCGCCCTCGCCGGCGAGCGCCTTCTGGTAATACTGGGGGTCGTCGAAGAAGGCGTTTGGCGGATCCGACTCGAAGCGCTCGACCGCGTCGTAGGCCTTCTTGGACAAGTCGACGTCGAATTCACCCTTGGCTTCCACGTCGCCGGCGACGCCCATGTCCCCGAACAGCGCCTCGAAGCTTGGCCCGCCGGCCCCGGGCACTCGTCCCGCCGGCTTGGCCGAGTATTCCTCTATTCCGCCTCCGATGAGCGCCGCAATCTCAGGATCGATCTCTTCAGACATCGCGTGCCGTCCCCGCATTATAGATGGATGCTACGTACTCGCGTAGTGTACTCCATCGACGCGCCGCGGACAAGGTTAGGGGTCTGATCCCCCCGCGAGTACTCTCGCGCCTCTCCATACGGGTTAGTAAAAGAAAAAGACCGCCGGTAGGCGGCATAACAGAGGGATTGGTCCTAACTCGCCGGGGTACCGGCGAGGGAATTGCCCTCCATTCGAAAACATCCTGTTTTCTCATTCCGGGCTGCGGTTCGCCCCTTACGCGCGCATCCTGCGCGCTCATCGCCGCGGCCGCGGCGCGGGGCGAACCGTTCAATTCCCCCGCGAGTACTCTCGCGCCCCTCCATACGGGTTAGTAAAAGAAAAGAACCGCCGGTAGGCGGTCCTTTTCTTTTACTACGTGGAGGTGAGGGGAATTGAACCCCTGACCTCTTGAATGCCATTCAAGCGCTCTACCAACTGAGCTACACCCCCGAAGCGAGTGGCATTCTAGCGATCGGGCCGTAGCGTGTCAAGCGGATCGCATTCTTTTTTTGGGGCTTCTGATGTCTATTGCGTCGGCCGGCCCGTGCGACGCATACTGGTTCTATGAGTAGCATAGTGAGACTATCGGCGTCATGCGCCGTGGGCATAGAGAAGGTCGTGGCCGGCGAGCTCGAGCGGCTCGGGCTGGCGGCTTCGGGTAGATCGGCGGGCCGCGTCGGCTTCGAGGCTGACAAGGCGGGCCTGGCCAAGGCCCTGGTCGGGCTACGGTGCGCCGACAGGGTGTTCCTGGAGGCGGGACGGTTCCGAGCCCGCGACTTCGACGAGCTGTACGAAGGCTTCAAGGCCATTCCCTGGGAGCGATGGGTTGGGCCGCAGGACAGGCTGGTGATCGAGAAAGCGCGGTCGATACGCTCGGCGCTATCCGCCCAGAACGCCATCCAGTCAGTCGGCCAGAAGGCCGCCTACGAGAGGCTATGCGGCGAGTACGGCGTGGGCCGTATGCCCGAGACCGCCGCCACGGTGCAGACGAGGGTCAGGATAGAGCGCGACGAGGCGACCGTGGAGCTCGACCTCTGCGGCGAGGCGCTATCGCGACGCGGCTACCGCAAGCGGCCGACCGAGGCGCCGCTCAAGGAGAGCGTGGCCGCCGCCGTGCTGTTCCTGTCGGGCTGGCGCCGCTCCTTCCCTCTATACGACCCCTTCTGCGGCTCGGGAACCATCCCGATCGAGGCAGCCCTCTACGCCTTCGATATAGCCCCGGGTCTCGGCAGGGGCTTCTCGTGGGAAGCCATGCCCGACGGCGGCGCCGGCGAGGTGGCTAGCGCCAAGGAGACGGCCAGGGCCGCCGCCCGCCTGGATCGCGAGGTGTTGATAGCCGGCTCCGACTCGGACCAACGGGCCCTCGACGCGGCCCTGGCGAACGCCGGCATGGCCGGGGTCGGCCAGCGCATACGCTTTTTCCGAGCCAAGGCCGAGGAGGCAGCGCCGTTCGCCGAGCGGGGCTTCGTCGTCACCGACCCGCCCTACGGCAAGCGCCTCGGCACGCCAGCCGAGGCTACCGCTCTGTACGCGTCGCTCGGCGCGTTCTCGGAGCGCTTCTCGCGCTGGGAGCTGTGCTTCGTGGTCGATCGGGAGGAGTTCGGCGGCTTCGCCGGGGAGCGCGCGGTGCCCGGCGCTGCCGGCGCCTGGAAGAAGACCAAGCTGGTGGACGGCGCCGAGACGCGCTGGCTGCAGCGCTCTATCGCCTCGGACCGGAGAGCCTAGCGATCAGGCGGTCGACCAGGGCGTGTAGTCGCTCCCTGAAGGCGAAAGCTAGGAACAGCGCGACCAGGGCGACCGACAGGACGACGAGCGCGGCGGTGTACTCGCGGTCGAAGACCGCCGAACCCATGAAGGCGCTGCCGAGTATGCCCGGCAGGCGTCCCATGGTCGACACGACGATGAAGGCCCGGAACGACAGCCCGCTCGCGCCGGCTGCGTAGGTCAGCGCGTCCTTGGGAATACCGGGTATGGCGAAAAGGAGCAGGAAGCCGGCGACGGCCTTTCCCCCGGCGGTGCTGGCCTCGATCCGCGCGAGGCGCTCCGGCCTGAGCGCCGCCGCCGCGAAGGGCCGGCCAAGTAGCCGCCCGACGCCGAAGTTGACGAGCGAGCCGAGCAGGATGCCGGCGACCGACCAGAGGGTACCCCCCCATAGGCCGAAGGCGAAGCCCCCGGCTATCTGCACCACCTCGCCGGGGATAAAAAATACGATCACCTGGATCGCCTGAAGCCCGACGAAGGCGAGCGGAGCCCAGGATCCGGCGGCGGCGACCGCGTCGCGTATCGCCTCGGACGACCTGAACAGACCGGTCAGCTCCTCACGGAACGCGAAGGCCGCGAGCGCGACGGCCGCGATGGCCGCCGGAAAGCCGGCTATCGCCAGCGCGCGACGAAAGCGTTCCCGTCCCATGCCTCGACTATACGCCGTATCGCCTCGTTTGTGGAGAGGCTCTATGCT
>JAKQKE010000180.1 GCA_029560805.1 Spirochaetota bacterium | reverse complement strand
CGGGTTCGTGCATCTCTGGGACAAGTACGGCGGCAAGAGGCAGGCCAAGGCCGGAAAGCTGGCGGCCAAGCCGGCGAACTGAGTCCGTTCGTCGCATATCTCAAAGCCATCGGGCCGAACCGCACGCGGTTCGGCCCTTTTCGTGCAAGGCCGGGTGCGTTTCCTATGCGAGGGGTCGTTCGCGGCCGCCTGCAACGATGGACGAAGAAGCTGTATGTCAGCAGCGGAGATGATCGGTTCCAGGAACGGCGTGGGCACGACGGTCTCCTTCATGGCCGGCCTCGGCGAGCAACCACCGACCGCTTTACACGATCGAACGTTTTAGGTATATTCATCCGGCACCGGTTCTAGACGGCGCACTGGATCTTTTGACATTCAGCTACAAATACGGCGCCGTACCCAAGCGGTAAGGGAGAGGTCTGCAAAACCTTTATGCGGCGGTTCGATTCCGCCCGGCGCCTTAAAAAGAAAGCCACCCCATCGGGGTGGTTGTCTTTTTATATAGGGCGCCGGGCGGAATCGAACCGAGGACGCGTCCCAAGCGAAGCGTAGGGCGCGGCGCATGGATGCGCCGCGAGCGTCCGAGGCGGCCCGTAGGCCCGAGGCAGGAGGCCGAGGGCCGGAGGGCGATCCCGCCCGGGCACTCCTAGGCAAGGCTCGGAGCCGGGCGGAATCGTAGTGCAGCCCGCTTCCGGCGGGCACGTTCAATCCGATACCTTACAATGCGGCGCGCAGCGACGTACCGTAGCGAGCGCGCGCCAAAGGCGCGAAGAGGCGCCATGGTTGGCGCCGTAAGCGAGCGGAGGCGGCCTGGAGCGAGAGACGTCAGGATGGCGTCGAGCGAAAGGCGGTTCCGCCCGGCGTGAGCACGGAACGTCGACTGGGTGTTTACGCATATCTGGCTACCGCGGAAGCGAGAACCCCGGCCCGTAGGCCCAAGGCAGGAAGCCGTAATAGGGCGTCTCGATGCCTTCTTCAAGAAGTACGCCGTATTGTAGTATCCTCGCGTTTAAGGAGCCTCACATGAGTCCTAGACCAACTGAGTACGATTCCTGCCCGAGCGCGGATTGGTTCGAGGAAGCGACCGAATCGTTCAGCGATCGATGGGACTCTACGCCATGGCACGATAACGGCGAGCGAAAGCTGGCGCCTCTAAAGGGATCCCTCCGCGTCCATGCGCCATCCATTAACCGCCTGCCCGAGACCTTCCTTCCGTCGGTGCTCGACCAGTATCTCGCGGTGTTGTCGGAGGGCTACGAATACCAGGCGCTCGACTGCCTGCGGATCCTGGGCGACGACCGCTATCTGTGCGCGAATGATTCCGGAGAGACGTTCTACGTCTGGTCCCGATCGATGACCATCAACGTCAGCGAAGCGGGATACACGTTCTTGACGGCTATCATCCGCCTGAGAGGCGAAGGTGGCGAGCCGACTCCAGCCATCACGTACGGTCCGGTACTATCCTGGAAAGCCCTGCGCGCCGCTGATTTCTCCGCCATCGGGCGGGAGCTGGCCCGCGACCTCTATAGGCTGCAGGGGCTATCGGCCGTGATTCGGCGCGACCCCGTACCGTTCTGGGCCGCCTGGGCTCTCGGCGACGCTCCGATCATGAAGCACGGTACCGAGGAGCTCTGTACCTGTTGGCAGACGGGCCGGTTCTCGGCCAGCCCCGAGACCGCGCTTTCGGGATCGTGGAAGCGCGACGAAGTCGGCAAGCGAATACGGCTCAGGAAGCCCGGTTCCAAGCCCTTCTTCGAGCAGGTCGTCATCTACGACTCCAAAACGTCGCTCGGCCTCGTACTGACGAGACGGCGCGGCTATCAGAAGAAGCTGATCGACTCGCTCGCGTCCGTGTTCACTCCAGACGCGGAGGAGCCGTGCGTCGCCTCCGCGGCCCTAGAAATGGTGTTTTCCGATATCCTGAAGCGAAAGCTGGGATTCTCGGACTGGACCCGACCGTTCGAGCGATTGGACGAGGAGCGGATCGAACGCGACCGAGCGCGGCATCCCGAGCGTGAGTCCGAGCTGGATAGCCTGAACGACGCGCTCCAGGCATTATTGCCTCACATCAACGCCCATCGGGAGCCGGACTGGGAGGCCTTCGCGGCCGAGCACGATGTCGACGCAGGCTTGATCGATACGCTGAAGAGCTTTTACCAGAAGTACGCCAGAGGCTCGTGATGCAGGATATCCCCCCGATGGGAACGCTGCCGGATACGGGCCTCGACCCGGCGATGCTCGTCCGCCTGGCCAACGCGCGCATGCCCTTCGGCAAGTACGCTGGGCGCCTGCTCGTCGATCTGCCGGAAGCCTACGTCGTCTGGTTCTCGCATAAAGGCTACCCCAAGGGCGAACTCGGCGAGCTGCTCGCTTCGCTGTACGCGATCAAGGAGAACGGCCTGGAACCGCTCCTGCGGCCGCTGGTCAGGGGCTCTTGAGCAGGTAGCCCTTGCCGAAGGCGCGGAACAGCTGGGCGGCGTTGGTCCCGGGGCCGTCCGGCGAGCCGCGCATCCTGAGCGTCGCGTTGGCCGGGTCGTCCGGTCTGGTCAGGTTCATCCGCTCGATGACCGGCCCGAGTCGGTAGTGGTAGTGCAGGTACTCGACGCTCCCGTCGGTCCCGACGGACAGTACGACGCCGACATGGGTCAGTTCGTCGCCGGGGCGGCCGTCGCCGTCGGCGTCGTAGGTGTCGTCCCAGAACACGAGGTCGGCCGGCGCGGGATAGCGTACCGCGTAGAGTAGCCCCTCGTCGCGTAGCGTCTGGTACAGCCTGCGGACGCCGTTGCCCGCGTAGTCGTCGAAGCGGTAGGCCAGGTCAATCGACGCGAAGCCATACGCGGCGCGGACGAGTCCGGTACAGTCGAGGGGGTAACTGACTCCATGGACGATGAGGGCCTTCCTGCCGGCGAGCGTACGCCCGCCGTCGGCTATCAGCCGCTGGGTCTCCGAGACGGCGGCCGGCTCGTAGCACTCGAACGCGGGCAACGGGAAGACACTCTCGGCGGGCCGCCTCGTCGGCGTCCAGCAGCCGGTCGCCGACGCCGAGAGGATAGCCGCGACCGCGGCGCCGAGCATCGCTCGGCCCGCTCGGCCCATCGTCGTTCTGGAACCGGAACCGAAACCGTGCGCGGCCACGGCTAGCCCACGCTCCTCGGAGCGACGCCTCGGAGCGCCCGCGCCTTGGCCGCCATTCGCGTTATCGACGGCTCGGGGTTGCGGCGCTCCGCCTCGTCGAGATCGACCCACTCGACGGCCCGCGACTCGTCGCTGGCCGTCGTCGGCCCCGGCTCGGCCACGAGCAGGTACCTCACGTCGTAATGATAATGCGCCGGCTCGCTTCCACGGGCCGGTATCGGGTGGACGTCGATATCGAAGATGGCCCGGCTCCGCGGCGACGCCGCTACCCCGGTCTCCTCGAGCGTTTCGCGCTCGGCTGTCTCGGCGACGATCTCTCCCGGCTCGCAGTGGCCGCCGGGCTGGAGCCACTTGTCGAGCTTGGCGTGATGGACGAGGAGGGTCATGCGTAGCTCGGGGTCGACGACGAAGGCGGACCCGGTGACGTGGCCCTCGAGGCAGGACCGTCGCAGGCAGTCCGCGCGGCTCGCGACGAAGGCGATGAACGAGTCGCAGGTATCGCGTTCCTCGGGGCGCGCCGAACGGTAGTCGTCGAGGGCCTCCAGCAGTATCGCCCTCGGGTCGGATGCGGCAGATTGCGTCGTCATAATCCCAGGACCTC
>JAKQKE010000304.1 GCA_029560805.1 Spirochaetota bacterium | reverse complement strand
GGCGGCATGCCGCCCACGCCGTTCCCGAAGCGCAGCGTGGCTCGGTCGTTCTGGTCGACGGCGACGACGAAGTGCCGGTCGTTGGGCCGCGAGTCGAGGAAGCTGTCGACCTCGGTGAACGCGCCCTGCGGCGTCGACACGATGGCCGAGTCGTCGAGGTACGGCGCGAAGTCGAGGTGCAGCTCGAGGTCCGCGAGCCCGCGCGCGTCGAAGAGCTGCGTGTGCGCCCTCGAGTTCTCGACGAGCGCCAGTACGCGCGGCGGATCGGCGGCGGCGGCGATGACGGCAGGCGCGAGGAGCTGGAAGCGAACCGGCTCGGTGACCTCTTGGGTACGAAGCACCGTGCCGGCCGGGAAAGTCACGCTGGCTACCGGCACACGGGCGAGCTGGAGCCAGACCTCGGCGGTCGCCGCCTGGGCGCCGTGCAGCCGGTAGCTGAGCATCTTCGCCAGGGCCATCACGCTCTTGCGCTGCGTGGCCGTGACGAGCCGCGACTCCCGGGCGAGGTTGTCCTGGTAGAACGTCAGGACGTCGCCGACGTAGGCGTAGAGCTCGACGAGCAGGTTGCCGAAGCTGGCGACGTCGAAGTCGGTCCAGTCCGGGAACACGCTCTTGATGAGCGCGATTAGGCGCGCCCGAAGAGCGTCGAAGTCTTTGTCGGTGTAGTCGACGGACTCGGGCAGCGTGGCCACGGCGGGATGCCTCCGAGGAGGCAAAGCCGCCGAGAAGCAGCCCTCGGGGACGGGCTCACCGCTCGATTGACACGTCCACGGCCGCGTTGGTCTCGCGCTCGCGGACGCGCACCCGCAGCGTGAGGGACGGACCGTTCTGCTCGACGGCCAGGCTCACGAGGGTAGCGCCGGGGACCCAGCGCTTGAGGGCATCGCGCACGTAGACGCGGGCCAGCTCCTTCAGGGCGGCGTCGTTGCGCTGGTGGCGCAGGAGGGCCAGCCCCGCGCCGAAGTTGGTACGCCAGGGCAGCTCCCCCGACGAGCGCGCCGTGGCGCCCTCCGTGAGCAAGGCTTGGCGGACCTTCGA
>JAKQKE010000156.1 GCA_029560805.1 Spirochaetota bacterium | reverse complement strand
TCGACGTGGGCCTCGTGGGCCTCGTGCCGCTGTCCGGTAACATCAACACGCTGGCAGCCGGCTCGGCTCACGGCGAGGATGTGAGCCGTCCGGGCGCGCTACCGGAGCGGCTCGCGGAGCTGTTCAGGCGGAGCGCGAAGTCCTGGGTGGTGGTGGTCGACTCGGGCGAGCTGTACGACCCGCTCGCGCGCGAGCTGTCCCGCCGTGGCGTCCCCACGTTCAGGACCGCCGACAGGGCCCTGCGGATGCTGAACCTCTGGCTCGAGGCGGCTGCCAGCCCCCAGACGCGGGCCTGAACGTTTCTGCCATGACCCGGCGCGTATGCGCCGGGCCGCTGTATCGCACGCCGCGCCCAGCGGCGACGTTCAATAGGCTTCCTTGCGATACCGGCTGTCTTCAAGCGGCCGGACCGGGCCCTCAGGATGCTGAATCTATGGCTCGAGGCGGCCGGGACGATTTCCGGTAACCTCGGAGGCCGTTCGGGACATTAAAGGCAGAGTCCTCCTTATCTATTGGCCGCCGTTACCTAGGGTACGGCGGCCTTTTTTATGTCCAGCTCGGCTCCGTCCCGTAGTATACTGTCGCCATCATGGAATACACGGCATACCTGATCGCGGCCCCGATAGCCGTCCTAGCGCTGGTCGCGGCCTACGCGGCGCTCAGGCGATACAGCGCCGAGCCGCCGGCCCGGTCGCTCGGCCGCTACGTGCTGCTGGCGATCTGGCTCCTCGTCGCCAATGCCCTGGAGCTCGTGTCGCCGGGCGAATTCGCCACGACGCTGTTCGCCAAGCTCGAGTACCTGGCCCTCCTGCTCCTGCCCATCTCGTTCGACTGGTTCTGCCTGCGCTATACCGGCCACGACCGCTACATCAGGCCGCCGGCGAGGGCTATCCTCGTAACGGCCGCGCTGGCCCAGTTCGCGGTCGTGGCGACGAACGAGTGGCACGGCCTATTCTGGAGCCGGCTCGAGTTCCCGGTGGTCGAGGGCTTTACCACGCTCCGCACGAGTTTCGGGCCGTTCTTCTGGGTTGCCGCTGCGTATACCTGGCTGCTGACTATCGTC
>JAKQKE010000155.1 GCA_029560805.1 Spirochaetota bacterium | reverse complement strand
CGCGTGCCGGTCAGCCTGGCCGTCCGGGGATCGTCCGAGGTCGCGAGGCTTGCATCGGTGCCCGGTGACCGGGTCGTGGTCAAGGTGGTGAGCCCCGAGATACTCCATAAGACCGAGGCCGGCGGCGTCGCCATGGTGGACAACGAGCCTGAGGCGATCCGCGCCGCGATAGCCGACATGGAGGGCCGCTTCGGCTCCTACCGCGTCGACGGCTATACGATCAACGAGTACGTGCGCTTCGAGCCCAGGCTCGGGCACGAGATCATCGTAGGTTACCGCTTCGCGCGGGACTTCGGGCCGCTCGTGTCGTTCGGGCCCGGCGGCATCTATACGGAGTTCCTGGCCAAGAGCTTCAAGCCGGGCGCGGCGACGCTGTTCCTGAGCCCCGACGGGGCCAGCCGCGACTCGGTGCGGGCCGCCCTACGCGGCAACGCGGTGCGCGAGCTGCTGTGCGGCGGCCTGCGCGGCACGAAGGCCACCATAGACGAGGAGCGCCTCGTCGACCTGGTATGGGCCTTTGTGGAGGCGGCGCCGGCGTTCGCCAGGGCCGGCATTACCGAGCTCGAGGTGAATCCCTTCGTGGTGGTACGAGGCGCCGACGGTTCCGGCTCCGTCGTCGCGCTGGATGCGCTGGCCAAGCTCGGCCGCATAGCCGGGGATGAGCTGTCCCTGGCGCCCGACGGGTCGGTGGTCAACCGCGCGCAGGCTTCGAGGCCGGTGGACAAGATCGACCGCCTGCTCCGCCCGGCGAGCGCCGCGGTGATAGGCGTGTCGGAGAAGGGCATGAACAATGGCCGCATCATCCTGCGTAACCTGATCGACAACGGCTTCGACCGATCGCGGCTCTACGTGGTCAAGCCAGGCTGCGCCGAGGTGGACGGGGTGCGCTGCGTGCCCGACGTCGCGTCGCTGCCCGAGCGCGTCGATCTGTTCGTGTTGAGCATCCCCGCCGCGCAGACGCCCGGCTGCATCGCCGAGCTGGCCGAGCGCGACAAGGCCGAGGCCGTCATCGTGATACCCGGCGGCCTGGAGGAGAAGTCCGGCACCGAGGCCATCGTAGGCAGGATGCGCGACGCGCTGGCCGCCTCCCGCGGGACGAAGGGGAGAGGCCCCATCCTGAACGGCGGCAACTGCCTGGGCATCCGGTCGGTGCCAGGCCGCTACAACACGCTGTTCATTCCCGAGTACAAGCTGCCGATGCCGAGCGGCCAGGTGGACCCGGTGGCCTTCATATCGCAGTCCGGGGCCTTCGCGATCAGCCGCGTGTCCAAGCACCCCGACGTGAATCCGAAGTACCTGGTAACCTGTGGCAACCAGATGGACGTAACCGTCGGCGATTACCTGGAGCGCCTGGCCGACGACGAGGCGATCATGCTCTACGCCGTGTACGTCGAGGGCTTCAAGCCGCTCGATGGCATAAAGACGCTGCGGGCGGTCAGGCGCATCGCGGCGAGCGGCCGCCGGGTGGTGTTCTACCGGGCCGGCAGGACGGCGGCCGGGGCGGCCGCGAGCGCGAGCCACACCGCGAGCATAGCCGGCGACTACCCGGTGACGCGGGCTCTGCTCAGGCAGGCCGGCGCGGCCGTGGTCGAGAGCCTGGACGACTTCGACGACGCGCTGACTCTGTTCACCGCCTTCGTCGGGAAGCGGCCCGGCCCAAGGCTCGGCGCCGTGTCGAACGCCGGCTTCGAGTGCGTGGCGATGGCCGACAACCTGGGAGCCATGACGCTGGCCGAGCTGTCCGCGGGTACGAACGAGCGCCTGGCCAAGGTGATTGAGGCGGCCAAGGTCGGTGAGATCGTCGATATCCACAATCCTCTCGACATCACGCCGACCGGCGACGACGACGCGTACGTCCGGTCCTTCGAGGCGATCATCGACGACGGCGGCGTCGACGTGGGCCTCGTGGGCCTCGTGCCGCTGTCCGGTAACATCAACACGCTGGCAGCCGGCTCGGCTCACGGCGAGGATGTGAGCCGTCCGGGCGCGCTACCGGAGCGGCTCGCGGAGCTGTTCAGGCGGAGCGCGAAGCCCTGGGTGGTGGTGGTCGACTCGGGCGAGCTGTACGACCCGCTCGCGCGCGAGCTGTCCCGCCGTGGCGTCCCCACGTTCAGGACCGCGGACCGCGCGCTCAGGATGCTGAACCTCTGGCTCGAGGCGGCTGCCAGCCCCCAGACGCGGGCCTGAACGTCTCGATACGGTCCCGGCGCGCATGCGCCGGGCCGCCGTATCGCACGCCGCTTTCAGCGGCGACGTTCAATAGGATTCCTTACGATGCCGGCCGCCTTCAAGCGGCCGGACAGGGCCCTGCGGATGCTGAACCTCTGGCTCGAGGCGGCCGCCAGCCCCCCGGCGCGGGCTTGAACGATTTTCGGTAACCTCGGCTAGCTCCCGAGCCATTAGTGGCAGAGTCCTCCTTATCTCGTTTGGCCGCCGTTGCCGCAGGTGACGGCGGCCTTTTTATATCCAGCTCGGCGTCGTCTCGTAGTATACTTTCACCACTATGGAATACACGGCATACCTGATAACGGCTCCGATAGCCGTATTGGCCCTCGTCGCCACCTACGCGGCGCTCAGGCGGTATGGCGCCGAACCGCCGGCCAGGTCGCTCGGCCGCTACATGCTGCTGGCGATCTGGCTCCTCGTCGCCAATATCCTCGAACTAGTGTCTCCCGGCGAATTCGCGACGGTACTGTTCGCGAAGCTCGAGTACCTCGCCCTCCTGCTCCTGCCCATCTCCTTCGATTGGTTCTGCCTGCGTTACACGGGCCATGATCGCTACATCCGGCCGCCGGCCCGGGCCGTACTCGTCGCGGCGTCGCTGGCCATGTTCGCCGTCGTGGCGACGAACGAGTGGCACGGCCTATTCTGGAGCCGGCTCGAGTTCCCGGTGGTCGAGGGCTTTACCACGCTCCGCACGAGTTTCGGGCCGTTCTTCTGGGTTGCCGCTGCGTATACCTGGCTGCTGACTATCGTC
>JAKQKE010000147.1 GCA_029560805.1 Spirochaetota bacterium | reverse complement strand
GATCCCCGTATCGATCGCCGCGACAGTCGGCTAGAGCGTGCGCCGCCGTTGACCCGCGAGCGGAAGCGAGTCGGGTCGAACGACGGCCGGCGATCGCCGCGACAGTCGGCGATCGCGGACTTGTTTCGTCGGCGGCGGAGGGGTATACTAGGGGCCAACATCGCGCGTCGACGCGATAAAGAACCCCGGTTAGCACGCGCGTCCTTCGTCGCGGAGCGCATCGTAGGGAGCGGCCCCGTACGCGGGCCGTCAAAACCGGCGCGGTTAAACTTCCAGAGCTTCAACGACTCGATACGGGAGTATAGCCATGAGCGCGTCTTTGTCGGTCATTACCGATCGTACCCTTACCTATCAGCAGAAGGTCGCGGCACTCGCCAAGGTCGGCGAGGAGACCGCCCGCCCCCTCTCCATCGACCCCGAGACCCAGGCCCTACGCGACGCGGGCGTCATCTGCGACCTGTTCGAGGGCTCCGCGCCGTTCCGGCCGCGCTACGTGGTGCCGGACTACGAGCGCTTCATGCGGCGGGGCTCGGCCTTCCTCGGGCTCGAGCCGCCCCGCGACCTCTGGGAGGCGACGACGGCCCTCCTCGTCCTGTACCGCCACGTGCCGAGCATCACCACCTTCCCCGTCTACCTCGGCGACCTCGACGCCCTGCTCGAGCCCTTCGTGCGCGACGAGGCCGAGGCCCGCAAGGCCATCGGGCTGTTCCTCCTGTCGATCGACCGTACGCTGAACGACTCGTTCTGCCACGCCGACATCGGGCCGGACGCGACGACGGCCGGGCGGTTGATACTCGAGCTGTCGCGGGAGCAGAAGAACGCGGTACCGAACCTCAGCCTCAAGTACGATCCCGATCGCACGCCGGACGACTTCGCGATCCTCGCCGCGGCGACGGCGCTCGAGGTGGCCAAGCCGAGCTTCGCGAACCACCGCCTGTTCGCCTCCGAGTTCGAGGCGATGGGCCTGGGCGACTACGCGATAGCCTCGTGCTACAACGGCCTTGCCAAGGGCGGCGGCTCGTGCACGCTCGTCAGGATGAACCTCGCGGCCCTGTCGCCGCGCTCGAAGGGCCTGGACGACTTCATGGACCGGGTCCTGCCCGACGCCGTCGAGCGGCAGCTCTCGTACATGGACGAGCGGGTGCGCTTCCTGGTCGACGAGTCGGGCTTCTTCGAGTCGAGCTTCCTCGTCGCCGAGGGCCTCGTGCGCAAGGAGCGCTTCAGCGCGATGTTCGGCCTCGTCGGGCTGGCCGAGTGCGCCAACGACCTGGCCTCCCGAGGCACAGCGGGCGCCGGGCGCTTCGGCCATGACGCCGGTACCGACGCGCTCGCGCTGGCGATCGTCGAGCGCATCGCGTCCATCGTCGGCTCGCACCGCGTCGAGCGCCTCGAGGCCAACGGCGGCCGCTACCTCCTGCACGCGCAGGTGGGC
>JAKQKE010000145.1 GCA_029560805.1 Spirochaetota bacterium | reverse complement strand
GTGGTGAACAGGCCGGCCAGCTCCTCGGCGATGGCCGCGTAGCGCTTGCGCGCGGCGCCTTTGAGCAAGGCGCCTTCCATCACGTAATCCAGGCGCACCCGCTCGAGCAGGCGCAGCTGCTCCGGGGCGAGCCCGAGCGATCCGCGTTTCTCGTACAACGCCTCGACCCGCTTGAAGACGCCCTCGTGCAGGCTCAGCCAGCTCTGGTGCGCGGCTATCTTGGGCATCAGCTCGCGCTCGACCGCCTGGAGCGCGTCGCTCGTCTCGCTCGCGGTCAGGTTGAAGAACACGCCCGCCACCCGAGCGAAGCCCTGCCCCGCCCGGTCCAGGGCGGCCACGGTGTTCTCGAAGGTCGGCTCGGCCGGATCGGCCGCTATGGCGTCTACCTCGGCCCGATGCTCCGCCATCGCCGCCTCGAACGCGGGCGCGTAGTGCTCGGGCCTGATGGCGTCGAACGGCGGAAGGCCGTGCGGCGTCGTCCATGTAGAAAGTAGTGGGTTGTCGTTCATGGGTAGCGATTATCGGGGCCTTACGTCGGGCCGTCAAGCGACCGAACGGATATAGGCGTATAGATACAAAGGGAGAGCGCGGGGCCTCCCGGCCCCGCGCGACGATATACCGCTACCGAAGGCGCCGTTCGGCGCCCGGCCTCCGGCCGCCTACTGGACTACCAGCGAGCTGACGACGGCGTCGTACGCAGCCCCGGCGGGATTGGCCAGCGCGGTCCAGACCCCATCGGCCCAATAGCCCGCGACCGAGACGGAGGAGGCGTCCATCGCGTACCCGCCGGCGTATACCTCGCCGTCGTATACCGCGAGCGCCTTGACCGTAGCGGAATAGCCGGCGCCGGCGGGATTGGCTAGAGCCGTCCAGGTCCCGTCGACCCAGTAGCCCGCGACCGCGACGTTCGATCCGTCGGCCGCGTATCCCCCGGCGTACACGTGGCCGTCGGATACCGCCATGGAGGTAACCATGGCCATGCGGCCCGCCCCGGCGGGATTGGCCAGCGCCGTCCAGGTCCCGTCGACCCAGTAGCCCGCGACCGCTACGTTCGAGGCGTTCATCGCCAGCCCCCCGGCGTACGCGTGGCCGTCGGATATCGCCAGGGCGAATACCAGGGCGCCGTAGCCGGCTCCCGCCGGATTGGCCAGCGCGTGCCAGGTCCCGTCGGCCCAGTAGCCGGCGACCGCGACGTCGGAGGCGTCGACCGCGTATCCCCCGGCGTACACGACGCCGTCGGACACTACCAGGGCGTCCACGTGGGTATCGTACTCCCCCGCGCCGTTGACCGCCTCGGTCCAGATCCCGTTACGCCAGTAGCCCGCGATCGCGACGCTGGCACCGAGGTCGAGGGAGTATCCCCCGGCGATTACCTCGCCGTCGGATACCGCTATGGCGCTGACTATGTCGTTATTCGAGTGATCGCCGGGCTTGGGCAGCAAGCCCAGGGTCCCGTAGGCCCAATATCCCGGATAGTAGGTCCCGGCGTCGTCTAGTACGGATCCCCCGGCGAACACGACGCCGTCGGATACCTCCAGGCAGTTGACGAACGAGTGATGCTCCCCGAAGGGGTTCGGCAGCGGATGCCAGGTCAGGCCGTTCCAGTAGCCGGCGACGGAGACGGACGAGCCGTCCTTCGCGTACCCGCCGGCGTACACGCTCGGCGCGGAACCGGCTCCGTCCGGGTCCTGACAGGCCGCGAAGGCGCAGGCGGCCGCCAGCGCCAGGCAGCGGAGCGACGGACCCGTCCTCCCGCGGCGGGCGGAGAGGCGGATCGCCGGCACGCGACGGATCCATTCGGTTTTTGCCATGGTTATCTCCATTCCGGAACGACAGGGACTACGGCATTAACGGAAGTATACTTCGAAATCGGAAGTCCACAAGCGAATAGTAATCGACGGGATCGCCGACGCGGAAGCGACGGCGGATCCGGCGACGGGCCCCGCGCCTGTACCTGTCGTCGCCTCCGTCCTAGGTCGGGGTTAGGCGGAACCGAGGCCCCGCTCGTACGCCCCTATCGCGCAGGCGCGGATCGTCCCCCATCCCTTCGCGGAGACGCTTCCGTCAGGGTCCAGGTTGCGATTCCTCTCGTACATCGCGAAGTACGGCACGTGCAGCCCGTAGCGGACGCCGGGGAACGGCGAGACGAGCTCCACGGTCACGTCGGACGGGCTGACCTGCGTGACGACGGCTTCTAGGCGGACTCCGTCGTGATCGAGGTCGTACGCGAACGGCACGGATACCAAGGCGAGCCTCCTCTTTAGCGGTTATTTCTAGAGCGCCCCGCAAGCGGGAGCAAACCGGCGCTATAGCGATACTACGACGCGTCCCGGAGCCGGTCAAGGACCTGGCGCGGGGCCGTCGGCCCCGCGCGACGATACGCCGCTACCGAAGGCGCCGTCCGGCGCCCGGCCTGCGGCCGCCGAGCCTAGGGATGGTCGGCGCTCGCTCGGTTCAAATCCGGGGCGAGCAAAAAAAGTGACCGTCCTGTGGACGGTCACTCATCAATAGGGTATCGCTTTAGTTTTCTTGGTCGGGCAACCCGGATTTGAACCGGGGACCCCTAGTCCCCCAGACTAGTACGCTAACCAACTGCGCTATTGCCCGACCAAAAAAACTATACCCGATATCGCGCCGAGCGGTCGCGTCGGCGCCCGAGGATACTAGCACGCTGGCCGAAGGCGTGTCAATGAAACGGCTCGAAGCAGGCGTCCGGGTCCAGGTCGGGACGGATACCCGGCCTGGTCATGCAGAAGTCGTAGCGTATCGGGTCGTCCGGCCGTATCGCCCTGAGTCGAGAGGTCGCCTCGACGGCCGCCTTGAGGTCGGTGCCGCGGCGGGACAATAGGCCGAGGCGCCTGCAGGCGGCGGCCATATGGGTGTCGAGCGGCGCCACCAGCCGGGCGGGGTCGCAGCGACGCCACGGGCCCGGGTCGACCGAGTCGCGGCGAACCATCCAGCGGAGGTACAGGAACACGCGCTTGGCGGCCGAGCCCCGCGCGGGGTCGGGCAGCAGGTTCATGCGCCATGGCTTCGGGGCGGCCGCGGCGAGCAGCGCTACGAAGCGCGAGGCCGTGCCGATATAGTCGCCTTCGGCCGGGTCATCGCCGGCCAGGAAGGCCGCTTCCAGGCCGCCGTGGCGCCGCCGTAGGTTCCTGGCGGCCGCCAGCAGCGAGGCCAGGTCTCCGCCGTCGAAGAAGCG
>JAKQKE010000130.1 GCA_029560805.1 Spirochaetota bacterium | reverse complement strand
GCCATGCGCCCGGCGTTGAGCCTGCCGTCAGGATCCGAGTTGCCGATCTCCGACAGGGCGTAGAAGGCCGTATGGAGGGATAGCTCGGCGTTGGCCCCGCGGTACGCCTCGTCGGCGAGTAGCTCGGGGCTCGGGCGCAGGTAGTGCCTCAGGCGGTCGGTCAGCTTCGTGAACGGACCTTTGAGGTACCCTAGCTTGGTAAGGCCTTTGAGCGGGATGGGATTGCCAGTGCCCGCGAACATGGCGTTCAGGGTTTCCGGCTTCGGGAACCAGAGCGAGATGGTCGACGCGCCGCCTCCCGGAGAAAAGGTTATAGCCCCTCCACCAATCGTCAGCCTGGCCCGGCCGACGCCGCCGACGATGAATTGGATCGTCTCACTCCTGCCCGCGGCTATGGCGCGAGCCTCCGCGTCGAGCGCCGGAAGGCCCTCGAGCGTCCTGAGCACGGCGAACAGGTTCACCCGCGCCGATGTCGTTGGATCGACCATACGTTTTGCCCCCCTCGAGTTCGATGAAACGTATCGAGCGAATGCTCGCTCGATTAGTTAGACCACGATTTTTCGATTTGCGCAACAAGAATCTTCGCGTTGAGCGCGGTTGCTCGAGGAGCCTGAACCGGTATACCATCGCCTTACCATGATGACCAACGACATACTCAGGCGCCTACGATATTCCCTCCGGTTGAGCGACGACGCGATGCTCGAGATGCTCTCCCTGGCCGGCTCCCCGATAGGCAAGGACCGGCTACTATCGTATTTCAAGCGCGACGACGAGCCGGGCTACGCCGAGTGCCCGAAAGCCGCGTTGTCGTCGCTACTCGACGGGATGATCCTCAAATTCAGGGGGCCGGGGCCGAAGGGCGCCGCGCCGGCTACCGTCGAGCCGCTCGACAATAACATGGTACTCAAGAAGCTCAGGATAGCCCTGGCGCTCAAGGAAGACGATATGCTGTCGGTCATGAGGCTCGGCGAGGCGGAGCTGAGCGCCGGCGAGCTGCGCGCATTGTTCCGGGGCAGGGGGCAGCGGAACTACGTCGAGTGCCTCGACCAGTACCTGCGCGGCTTTCTGACCGGCCTCGCGAGGCGCTCGGACGGGGACGATGCGACGCGGAAGTCCGTCTAGCCCATGCGGAAGCTGGATGGTAGGAAGACCGTCTCGCCGCTCGGCCCTGCCGGGCCGGCTCAGGTTCATAGTAAAGAGGGCCATACGGACGCTCGGGGCCTTCGCGGCCTCGATGCTCTGCCTCTCGGCCGTGGTCAACGCCTCGTTCGAAGCCACGGTGCGCTCTCAGATTGACGAAGCCGCCATGGGAGCGGTGATGGCCAGCGGTTCGTCGTCGCCCGAGGCGATACTGGCGCTCAGGGCCGAGATCCGCGCCGGCCTCGAACGTTCGTACGGCCTCGATGCCCCCTCGTGGCTACGGGTGGTCAGGCAGACGGGCCGTATTCTGAGACTGGATCTCGGCGAGGCCCGATTCGACCGGACGGCGTATCCGGAGAATTCCCGGGAGGTCTGTCGCATCATCTTGGAGCGGCTGCCGCATACGCTGGCCCTGTTCACGCTGAGTACGACGATCAGCATCGTCGTTGGCATCGCCCTGGGCACGGCGATGGCCAGGAAGCCGGGCGGGCGGCTCGACCGGGCCTCGAGCCTGACCGCGATGATACTCTACGGGGCGCCGTCCTGGTGGATAGGCTTGTTCATGATCCTGCTCCTCGGCTATACGTTCCCGGTCTTCAAGGTCGGTGCGCTCCATTCTCCGGAGGTCGCGCCCGGCCGGCTGGCTTGGGCGCTCGACTATCTCGCATACCTGGCCTTGCCGCTTATCACGCTCGTGCTGATCAAGCTGTTCAGCTTCGCCTACCTGACGCGGGCCATGGTCATCCTGCCGTTGCACGAGGATTACGTCTTCGCCGCTCGCGGTAGGGGCCTGCCCGAGGGCCGGGTCGTGAGCCGGCACGGGCTACGCGTGGCCGCTCCGGGCTTGACGACGATGGCCGCGCAGACCTTCGCGCAGTCCATCGTCGGCGACATCCTCGTCGAAAAGATCATGATGCGCCCGGGGCTCGGCCTGACCCTATTCTCGGCCATATCGTCGAACGATACGGCCTTGTTCACCGGCGTCCTGGCGATGGTCACCGCCGTCTACTGCCTCAGTTTCCTGTTTCTCGATATAGCGTACGCCTGGCTGGACCCGCGCATCGCGTACGGCAGGGAATAGCTCAGGATCCCGCGCCGCCTATTGACAGCCCGGCCTCCTTGCAGCAAGGTCGACGAGGGACTGGGGCGACGGGCCGGGGCGACACATCGAGGCGACAAGTCGGGGCGACAGGTCGAGGCGACAGGCCGGGGCGACAGGTCGAGGCGACGGGCCGAGTACACCGTCTGCGGTTTCCGAGGAGGGAGCATGGCGAGCTTCGAACGAACGAATCCGCGCTTCGCGCTCTGCGGCCTCAACTGCTGTCTCTGCCCGCGCTACACTACCGAAGGCGCGTCGCGCTGCCCGGGTTGCGGTGGTCCAGGCTTTTCCGATATCCACCCGACCTGCGCCGTCCTCACCTGCAACAAGAAGCGCGACGACGTGGAATTCTGCTTCCGATGCGGCTCGTACCCCTGCCGTAAGTACCTGGAACAGGGGGCGTACGACTCGTTCATATCGTATAGGCGGGTACAGCATAACCTCGACGAAGCCGCGGCCGACCTGGCCGCGTACGAGGCCGAGCTCGCCCGTCGCGAAGAGGCCCTCGGGGAGCTCCTCCGCGATTACAATGACGGGCGCTCCAAGAACCTGTACTGCATCGTCGCGAACGACGCCCCGCTCGACGAGCTCGAGACTCTGATCGATAGCGCCAGAAGCCTATCCGGCGACCTGGACCTCAAGGAGAAGGCGAGGCGGGTACGTTCCGAGATACAGGCTCTTGAACGTCGCCTCGGTTTCGAGTTCAAGCTGAGGCGGCCGTGAATCGACGTACGGTCATCGCTCTCGGCTATCTGGGGCTTCTTCTGTCGGCCACGGCCGTCTCGGCTGCCCAGGGACCGTCGCCCGAGTCCGATGCCGTCACCGCGTCGGCCTTAAGCCCGCCCGCTCGCCTCGAGTACTACGGCGAGCTCGGTTGCTCGCACTGCGATACCTTCATGGATAGGGACCTGCCGGCGGCCGAGGCTGCGAGCGGGGTGCGGGTAGAGCTGGAAGCGTTCGACATCCTGTCGGAAGCGGGCTACTCCCGTTGCGAGGCCAGGCTCGCCGAGTTGGGCTACGGATTCCGCATCTTTCCGGTACTGATCGTCGGTCGGTCCGCCTATCAGGGTAACGCCGCCATCGAGGCCAACCTGCTACCGGAGCTGACCAGCTACGCGGAGACGGGCTCGTTCAGGCCCAGGTTCGACGACGGAATGGCGCATGACGCAGGTCGCGGCGCGCCGGTCTGGACCGTTCCGGCCATACTCGCCGCCGGCCTGATCGACGGCGTCAATCCATGCGCCTTCACGACGCTACTGTTCTTCATGTCGTACCTGGGGCTGCGCTCCGGCTCCCGCTGGCGAGCGGCCGCCGCTGGGCTGGCCTTCGCCGCGGGCGTGTTCCTGGCGTACTTCGCTATCGGCTACGGCGTACTCAACGTGTTCAGGCTCGGCGGCAGGCTTCAAGGATTCCGCCTGGCCCTCAAGCTTACCGTCAGCGTGCTGACCGCGGCCTTCTTCGCCGTGACCGTCAGGGATATCGCAGCGCTACTGCGGGACCGCTCGGCTTCGCCGGTCATGATGCTGCCCGCCCGGTTCCGCACGGCCATCAATGCGATGATCCGCGCCGGAACGGGGAGCCGCGCGCTGATCTTCGGCGCGTTCGTCTCGGGAGTCGTCGTCTCGGTGCTCGAGCTCGCCTGTACCGGTCAGATATATTTCCCGGCCATATCGGCCATGGTCCAGGCGGGAGTCTCGGGCTCCGGCCTCCTGTACCTGACCCTGTACAACCTGGCGTTCGTCTTGCCCCTCCTGGCGGTCCTCGCCGCCTCGCTCCTGGGCCTGCGCCAGGAAGCGCTGAGATCTTTCTTCAAGAGGCATCTCGTCGCGTCCAAGGCCGCCCAGGCTGTGTTGTTCGCGGGGCTTTCTATCGCGATATGGCTGGCCTGACCAAGGTCGCCATCTAGTAAACGAGCCTCCGAGCGAGTAGAATGGCCTCTTTCGGAGGATCGATGGAATCTATTGAAGAGCGCCAAAGACGGACCAAGCGGCACCTCGGCGACCGATACGACGGCAGGAGGGTTCGTTCCCTCAATCCGTTCTACCAGATCACGCCCTATATCATGCCCACCAGGGTCGACGCCCATGATTATTTCGAAGATAGGATTGAGATATCGCACACCGAGGCCTGGCTGAGGCGCCAGCGCGACGCCGGATATCCAGAGATGGGCTATCTGCATGTCTTTATCGCGGCCTACGTGCGCATGATCTCCCAGAAGCCGAGGCTCAACCGCTTCATAGCCGGCAAGAAGATTTTCGCGCGCAACGAGATCACCTTCTCGCTGGCTCTCAAGAAGCGGCTCCACGAGGACAGCCCGGAAACCACGGTAAAGATGCGCTTCAACCCAGAAGACACCATCTATGACGTGATGCGGACCGTCAATGAGGCGATAGGTCAGAACAAGGAAACCGCCGCGACTAACGCCACCGACAAGGTCGCCAGGTTGATCATGCTCTGCCCTGGCTTCCTCGTTAGCATGCTGATAGGACTTTTACGCGTCCTGGATTTCTACGGGATCATGCCCAGGGTAATCCACCGGGCCAGCCCATTCCATACCAGCGTATTCATAACCGACCTGGGCTCGCTCGGTATCAAGCCAATCTACCATCACCTGTACAATTTCGGCACCACGTCTATCTTCGTCGCCTTCGGAGCTAAGGAGAGGCAACGAGAGATCCTGAAAGATGGTACGATCGTAGAGCGCCGCTACATCGGCATGAAGGTCGTCAACGACGAGCGCATCTGCGACGGCCATTACTACGCCAGCGCGTTCAAGCTGCTCCTAAGCTACTTCAAGGACCCGAGCCAGCTTGAGCGACCGCCCGAGGCGGTCGTCAGGGACCAGGATTAGCCCAGGTCGGTTCCGGTTGTAAGCTTCCCTTTCTTTGGAGCCGTGGGCTCGGTCGGCGCCTCGTCAGCCTTCGCGGTAGCCTTCGCGTCAGCCGCGCCCGCCATGTCGCCGAGCGCGGTCTTCTCCTTCTCCAGCCGCTTGAGCCGGCGCCTGAGCCCCGATGACTGGAACGCGCGCCTGAAGACCGATGGCGCCATGATCAGCACCCCTATGAGGATGCCTATCGATAACGTCAGTATGAGCACGAGGGACAGGGATCCGGAGGTGGACCACGAGAAAAAGCTGATCGCGACCACCGCGCTATTCTGGGCCGCGAATAGGACCGCGAGTATAGCTACCACGAGTACGACCAGCAGGTACGCTATCTTCATACTATCTCCTTAGCTCCTCGTCATGCGCCCCGCGGGCGTATGAATTCTATGTACTGTTCGGCGTGCATCTAAACCTTGAAGCGACCTATCTCGTCCTCCATCGCGCGGATGCTGTCCCTCGTACGCTCGGCTATCTCCGAGACGTCCTGGGCTGACGTTCCTATCTCCTGGGCGCCGGCCGCCATCTCGTCCATGCTGCCGGCTATGGTCTGGGATATCTCGGCGAGTTCGCGCATGGCCCCGATCACCTGCTCGTTGCCCGCGGTCATCTCGCGGGCCCCGGCCTGAACCTCGCTGGTGATGCTGTTCATCTCGCCTAGCGACTCGAGGATCTGGTTCGAGCCTGCTTTCTGCTCGAGCATCGCCCCCTCGATCTCTTTGACCAGGCTGCCCAGCGACTCGATGCCCTGGGCGACCGTGCCGAAGCTGGCCGCCGAGGCCCCGGACGCGTCCACGACCGCCTCGATCGACGCCTTGACCTTGGCCAATTCCGAGCCGATGCCCCTGGACTGTTCCGCGGCCGTCTCCGCGAGCGATCGTATCTCGTCAGCGACGACCGAGAATCCCTTGCCGGCGTCGCCGGCGTGAGCGGCCTCGATCGCGGCGTTCATCGCGAGCAGGTTCGTCTGAGAGGCTATCGAGGCGATGGCCTCGTTCGCATCGAGGAGCAGCTCGGATTGCCCGGAAATCTCGCGGACTATGGCCTCGACGGCCGACTGCTTCTCCTTGCCTTCCTCCGACGAGAGGCGCAGGCCCTCGAAGCGCTCGGCCATCCTGCCGATGGTCGCGGTCACAGCACCGATGTTCCCGAGCATCTGTTCGATGGCGGCCGAGGCCTCCGTGACGCCGGCGGCCTGGGTGGCCACCATCCGGTCCAGCGACTCGATGTTCTTGGCGACCTCCTCGATGGCGCTGGAGGCGTTCTCGACGCTGCCGCTCTGGTGGACGGTCTGCTTGCGAACGCCTTCGATATTGGCGAGGATCTGTGAGGTGGCGCTCGATGACTCGATGGACGAGGCGGCCATGCTATCGCCGATCGAGACGAGCTGGCTCTGCGCCTGCTTGAGGTTGACGACGATGGCGCGCAGCTTCGCTATGAAGCGGTTAAAATCGTTGACCAGCTCGCCTACCTCGTCGTCGCGCTTAAGCTCGATCGATCGGGTAAGGTCGGCGTCGCCCTCGGCTATGTCCCTGATCGCCCTGCCCGCGGCCTTGAGCGGTTTCAGGATGGGGCCGAGCGATAGCCATAGCGATACGGCCAGGATGGCCAGGGCGGTTATGCTGATGGTAAGGACAGACAGCATCAGGTTCTTCGCGGCCACGAGGAGGACGGACATCGGTATGGCTGTGCCGAGGCTCCAGGCCTGTCCGGACGAGCCGAGCCGTACCGGCGTCATCAGCACGTATACGGGCAGACCCTTCTCGTCGGAGGCGAGTGTCGAGAAGGATTGGGCGCGCCCGGTAGCGGCTGCGGCCTCGGCCATCATATCGTCGCCGTAGATGGAAGCTATGGTCGAACCGGTCAGGGCGGCGTCGTAATGGGCCAGTATCCGGCCGGACGCGTCGGCGAGGAAGGCCTTGCCCGAGTCGAACGGCCGCAGGGTCTGCACCAATCTGGATAGCGACGCGAGGTTCAGGTCAACGCCGGCGACGCCGACGACCGAGCCGCGGCTGACTATGGGTACGGAGGCCGAGATGAGCGTGACCTGTCGCTGGCCCTGCATACGGATATGAGGCGCGCTGAAGCGAGTCGCGCCGAAGCGCCCGGGCTCGGCGTAGAATGACGGAGCGCTCGCGCCGCCGGACGGTCCGAGCGCGGACGATAGCGACGGCTCCCCGTCCTCGAGGCTCCAGTACGGTGATAGCCTGCCGTCGGCATCGTGGCCGGGAGACGACGCGTAGGTAGCGTCCGCGTCACCATAGGCGCCGGGCTCGAAGACCGCCCAGGCCGCGAATAGGGAGTCGCTCACCGAGACGAAACGGGATAGCACGTCTATCGAGTCCGCCCTCGATAGGCCGGCGTCCTGTAGGCCCGATATCGCCGCCGAGGCGCTCGAAGCGACGGTCTGGGCGGTCTCGAGCCGGCGCTCGATCTCGGCGGCGTAACTCTTGGAGAGGTACTCGGTCGAATAGTACGAGAGGGACGCGATCGCGTCTCTCGACCGGATCGTCACGACGGCCACGAGCCCGCCGAGAATGACGAGCTGGATGGCCCCGAGGACGAGCAGCGTCCTGAGCCGTATGCCTAGTCCCTTTTGCATCGATCCCCTTTCAGTCGTCACGGGAAAGCGCCCGCTCGTCGTTCGCCCGGTTTGGACGTGCCTGACCTGAGAGGGGGCCCATCGCCCGCGATAGCTTATACGAGTTTCTTGAACGCCTTGACCGGCGTCTCGTCCTCATGGGCGAGCATCTCGTCTACGATCACACGGGCCGCGTCCGGCCTGGCCAGGGCCAGCGCGGCTTGGCTCATGCGCTTCTGGCGTTCCGGGTCGGACAGGATACGGTCGACCTTGTATCCTATCGTAATGGCGTTGTTCGGCATGACGCCGGCCCCGTGTTCCAGGACATGGTAGGTATTATAGACCTCCTGGCCGGGGATGGGGTCCCAAATGATCATGGGTACGCCGGCGGCGAGGCATTCGCTCGTCGAAAGCCCCCCGGGTTTGCCGATGAATACGTCGGCCATCCTCAGGTAGTCGTGCATCGCGTCGGTATAGCCGAGTATGGTGTAGTCGGAGGCGTTCGCGCCCTTGTTCTTGACTATGTACGCGTCAAGCGAGTCCTTCAGTCGCTTGTTGCTACCGCAGACGACTATCATGTGGCAGGGCGTCTTGATCTGGTCCAGGATCTGCATGATGTCGTCTCCGGTCATCACGCCGAAGGCTCCGGCCGATAGGAGTACGAGCGGCTTGCTCACGTCGTAGCCGTAGCGGGCGCGCAGCTCGCCTTTGTCGGCCTTCTCCGCGAAGGCTCGGAGTACCGGGATGCCTGATACGACGACGCGGTCGGAGGGCAGGCCTAGCCTGGTCAACTGCGCCTTGCTCTCGTCCTTGGCGACGAAGAAGCGCGTGAACACGTCTGTCAACCAGAACGCGTGCACGTAGTAGTCGGTGACGACGATGCCGAGGTTGGTCTGGAGCTTGTTCTCCATGATCAGGTGGGAGATGACCTCCGCGGGCATGCCGTGGGTGCAGATGCAGATGTCGGGGTTGTATTGCTTGATCTTCCTGACCAGGGGTTTGGAGTTGAGGCGATGGATGGCGCTGACCGCCTCGGGCGTCTGCCACGGCTTGTCGGTCGCCTCGAAGGCCATCGCCCACAGGTCCGGCGCCGATTTGACCGCGTTCAGATAGCCCCTGGAGTAGAAGCGCCGGAACAGGTAGTTCGTATACTCGAGCGTGTCGATATGGAGCACGTCGGAGACGCGCTCGTCGCCCCTGCAGGCTTCCTCTATCGCTTGAGCCGCTCGGATATGCCCGCTACCGGCGCTGGCGGACAATACGAGTATTCTCTTCTTTTGCATTGGTAGCTCCTCGGCGACTCTAAGATACGGAGGCGGAGGGGCGATCGTCCACCCGCCGCGCCCCTTCACGTCGCGCGCTCAGCCGATCCTAGCTACGGCGTCGGCTTCGACGCTCTCCGCTACTCCCGTCGTGCGCGGCCGCACGGCATGTAGTATAGTTGATTATCGCATACCCACCCAAGGAGCGGTCTGCATGAAAAGTACTGCGCTATCTTCAGGTACATCATCCTGGCGGGCTCCGTCACCTACTCGCTGATCGCCTCGTCGATGCTCGCTTTCTTCCGAGAGAGCGGTCCGCTCGATCGCGGGACGCTCGGGACCATGGCTATCAACGGACTCGTCATCGTCTTACTGGCTCAGTTGCTGGCGCTCAAGTCCGCTAAGCTACTGATCGTCGACGTCGAGGCGATGCTCGGCGAGCCCGAGCTACTCAGGCGACGCCTGCTAGGCATCGGGAATATCCCGCTCAGCACGATGCTACGGTTTCTGGCTTTGACGCTCGTTCCCATCCTGTTCATGGCCTTCGCGAAGGACGGCATAGGCATCGGCGAGGACATCCGGAACGAGGTGATGCTGCTCATGCTCGCGGTCGGCATGCTCCACGCCGCCATGGTGTTCGTCTTCTCCGATTAAGCTCGTGTCGGTCACGCTGTTCGCGGCCAGGCTCGTGGCCTATCCGCATGACCTGCGCGAGTGGCGGCAGCAGCGCAAGATGCTGATCATACCGTCCTTCATGGCCATCATGTCCATGCTGTTCGCCTACGCCGCGTCTTCGATCTTCGATGGCGCCATCCTAGCGATTATCACCGCCGGGTTCTTCGCCGCGGTCCTGGCGCTCGTCTTCGTCTGGAACTCCGGAACCATGCTGCTGTACCGATCGATCGTATCCCAGGTGGAGATTCTATCCTCTTCTGAAAAGGATCTGACGAAGCGGGTGACGATAGGCTCGGTCGACGAGCTCGGTACCATATCGGGCATGGTCAACGAATTCTGCGACTCGCTCCAGGTGAGCGTCGACGGGCTGAAGGCCGCCCAGGCGACGCTGAACCGACTGGGGGTGGGGCTGCTCGACGACGCCGCGGACACTCAGGCCGCCGTGGCGGGCATCGCTTCCGGTGTCGAGACTGTGCGCGATAGGACGGCGGCTCAGTCCTCGAGCGTCGAGGAATCCTCGGGCGCGGTCCAGCAGATAGCCAGGAGCATCGAGTCGCTCGACGAGCTGATCTCCCGACAGGCGTCGAGCATGGCGGAGGCCTCCGGCGCCATCGAGGAGATGCTCGGCAATATCGGGTCGATCTCCTCGTCGATCGATACCATGGCAGACCGATTTAAGGATCTGCTACGGTCCGCCGACGACGGCAAGAGGACCCAGGAAACCGCGCGCGAGCGTATCCAGCTGATCGTCGATCGCTCCAAGTCGCTGCTCGAGGCCAATACCGTTATCGCGACCATCGCGTCGCAGACCAATCTGCTGGCGATGAACGCCGCGATCGAGGCCGCCCATGCCGGAGACATGGGCAAGGGTTTCGCCGTCGTGGCCGATGAGATCCGCAGGCTCGCGGAGACCTCGGCGATTCAGTCGAAGGCCATCACGTCGGATCTCGGCGCGGTGCAGGCCGTGATCGAGTCGGTGGTCGTCTCGTCGAACGAGTCGACCGAGTCGTTCTCGACGGTGGCGTCGCGTATCGTCGGCCTCGATTCCCTGGTTCACCAGGTTGACCTAGCCATGGCCGAGCAGAAGGCCGGCACGTCCAAGGTGCTCGAGGCCCTGCAGTCCATGAACGAGATAACGCATCAGGTCAAGTCGGGCTCGGCCGAGATGAGCGCCGGGAACGGCATCGTCTTGTCGGAGATATCGAGGCTGCAAGACTCGACGAGGCAGATCATAGCCAGCGTCGAGGATATGTCCGGTGGGGTCAGGCGTCTCTAGGAGCGCGCCGCGATGATATCGACGATAGCCCATGATACCGAGGCGACTATCGGCGGCATGGACGAAGCCCTGCGGGGTTTCAGGACGGAGGGCTCCGAGCTTGGAGCGACCCGGCATTCCTGAGCGTCAAGATCGGCCCCAAGTCAGTGTCCGTAGCCGCTATCCCCGGCGCATCTCGGTAAGGAGCTTCCAGTACTTCTTCGGGATATGGGCGGCCTGAAGGCCAGGGTTGAGCCGCCCTTCGATGGCCGTGGCCGCGAAGTATCGCCGCCAGAGGTCGCGGATGCGCAATTCATCCGAAGCCAGCATGGCCGAATCGATCGCGCCAGGCCCGGCGTCTTCGTCGGGCTCTACCCGTTTCAGGGAGAAGCCGTCCGTCAGCAACCAGGGGCGGCCCGGCTCGTGTAGCACGGCTCGGCCCCTGCGCAGGTCGTGCAGAGCGAATCGCATCGGCCTGAAGCGGGCCGCGAAATGATCCGCGACGAGGGGTAGGACGTCGCATCCAGGCTCGAGCGGCGCGTACCAGGAGCCGTCGGCCAGCTCCGAGAAGCGCGCGATGCCCGTCGTTCGTTCGGCCTCCCTGCGCGCCCTGGTAGCGGCCTTGTCGACCGACAGGACGATGGGGTCGGCCAGGTCGCGCAGGGCAGCGGCGCCCTCGCGGCGAAGGCGCCGCAGGACGGAGGCCGTGTCGGCCCGGGCGTCGGGCCGCTCCGACAGAAAGGCCTCGAGCACGATACGCATCGCCGGGGCGCCCGCCTTGATCGTCAGCCTGTCCCACAGGGCCGCGGCTCGCCCATCGTCCCTCGCCACGGCGATACGCGATTCGAACAGCCCCACCGGCGCGTCCGCATCGACGACGCGCGGAACCGGCTCGGACGCGTTGAGCGCCTCGGCGCACGCGCAGAGGAAGCCCGGCCAGCTACCGTCGTGGGCCAGCGTCGCCGGCTCGGCCCGATAGTCCACCGTCTCGGTCAAGGCTCGCCCCAGTCGAATTCCATCTGGAGCGGTGCCAGCGCTCGCCTCGCGCCGTCGGTCAGCGCGGCCCTGGCGTACGACGCGTCGGGGACCGGCCGCCTGGAGGAACCGGGTAGGCTTGGGACCGCACCCGAGCAGGTGATAAAGAACGCGGCCCGTTTCATCACGACGCCCAGGGCCTTGAGCGACTCTGGCATGAGCCTCGCGCCGGCCCGCGCCTTGACTATCCTGGAGGCCGAGCGCGGGCCGATGCCCGGTACGCGCAGTAGCTCGAGGTAGTCGGCGTGGTTGACGTCGATAGGGAAACGGTCGAGGTGGCGGAGGGCCCAGGCGCACTTCGGGTCGAGATCCGCGTCGAGGTTAGGCCGATCGGGACCGAGTATCTCGTCGGCACGGAAGCCGTAGAACCTGAAGAGCCAGTCCGCCTGATACAGCCGGTGCTCCCGTAAGAGCGGTGGGCCGGGTAGGGCGGGCACGCGCGGGTCGAGGCCCGCGGGCACGAACGCCGAGTAGTAGACGCGCCTCACGTCGTAGGCCAGGTAGAGGTTCTCGGCCAGCGTCAGGATCGTGGCGTCCGACTCGGGGCTGGCGCCGACGACGAGCTGAGTCGTCTGGCCGGCTGGCAGGATCGCGGAGCCGGGTTCTCGCGGTCGGCCTTTCCTGGCGGCCATGACGGAACGCCCGACCGGCGGTTCGAGGCGGGCGGCGTAGATCGGTGCCGGCTCGGCCGCCGATTCCGTCGGCGCGGGCAGAGCAAGCCGGCCCGGGGTTCCGGCAGCGGGCAGTACCTTTCGCGGCTCGAAGCCGCTCGCGCGAGCCAGGGCGCGCATGACGCCGAAGATGGCCGCGGGCGTCTTATCGGGCGCCACCCGCGCGAGGCTCGCCTGGCTCGGGAGCTCGACGTTGACCGAGACCCTGTCGGCCCACCTGGCCGCCTCCTCGACCAGCTCCGCGGACGAACCGGGGATGGCCTTGAGATGGAGGTAGCCGTTCCAGCGTTCCCGGACGCGCAGGGTCTTGGCGACGCGGATCATGCGCTCCATCGTATGATCGGGACAGCCGAGGACGCCGGACGAGAGGAAGACGCCTTCGATGTAGTTGCGTTTATAGAAGTCGATGACGAGGCGTACGAGCTCCTCGGGCTCGAACCCGGCCCGGGGAACGTCGTTGGATCGGCGATTGACGCAGTAGGCGCAGTCGTAGACGCAGGCGTTCGACAGGAGCACCTTGAGCAGGGAGACGCAGCGGCCGTCCGCGGCCCAGCTATGGCAAATACCCCCGACCGCCCCGTTACCCAGCCCTCCGGGTGTGTTGTCCCTGGCGCTACCGGACGATGAACACGAGGCGTCGTATTTGGCTGCGTCCGCTAGTATCGATAGCTTCCCCGTTGCATCCATGCCCGGACCTTTCCCGAGCATGATACTATACGAATGTATAGTAGTCAACGAGATCGGCTATGGAACGGCCAGCTCAGCATCAGCGCCTGCGCGCCTGTTCATGCATGACGAGCTGGTAGCGTCTGGCGTCGGCGGGAGGCATGCCGAGCGCCGGAAGGGCTTTCATGAGTCGTCCTTCGACGATGCGGGCCATCCTGGAGCCTATCGCGCTGAACGCGAAAAACGCGAGGTCCGACCAGGAGTACGGTATCCTGATTTTGAAGCGGTCCGCGTCCTGGTAGATAGTCTCGTAGCGTAGGCCTTCGGGCAGGCTCGCAAGGTCCTGCGCCCTGCCTTCCATGACTCTGTCGCCAGATTTGGCAAGGACGCGCCCGCGTAGGACGCGATAGCGTTCGGCCTCGCTCGGCATGAGCAGCCCCCCGTCCAGGACCATAGCATCGAAGTCGCGTCGGAACCCGTCTCCGTCTATGTCGACGAGCCGCTTAAACCTGGTGGCGGACA
This sequence comes from Spirochaetota bacterium, assembly GCA_029560805.1. Lineage (GTDB taxonomy): Bacteria > Spirochaetota > Spirochaetia > Treponematales > UBA12059 > SZUA-370. The sequence goes on along the minus strand of JAKQKE010000130.1, from coordinate 8,969 downwards.
TCCACGAGTAGTCGACCTCGACGCCGTAGGCGCCTACGCGCGTGCGGATGAGCTCCTGTAGGTGGAGCATCAGCTTATGGGCGTTGCGTAGGAAGCGGTAGTCCGGGTCAACGCCGTCAACCGCGCGCGGCGCGTCGAAGCCGATCGCGGCGAGCGAATGGCCGTGGACCCGCATGGCGCAGACGTAGTCGTAGACGCGGTTGACGAAGTACTTCATCGAGAAATACCACTCCGGCGGCGATACGAACAGCCCGAGCGGGAAGCGCCTACGGCAGTAGAGGCCGAAGGCCCGGCTACCGATGACCGACGTTACCTCCACCTTGTCGCAGCTACCGTCGAGCCCGATGGGCAGTGGAGCCGCGTCCGAGCGTATCTTGGTGAAGGTCGGCTTGCCGGAGCCGAGCCCCAGGAAATGCTCGAACATCGCTGCGTCGGGCAGGCGCCGCAAGGGGCCGAACACCCGCTCTCGTATGGCCGGATGGTCGCTCATGATCCTGATGCTGCGCTCATTCGTCCGGTAGAACAGGGCGGTCTGGAAGCGCCTCGTCTCGTCGTCCGCCGACAGCGCCCCGAGCACCTCCGACTCCCTGAGCAGGGTATAGTCAGGGTGCAGGTCGAGCAGGATGCCAAAGCGCTGGTGCAACTCGACGCGCAGGTCACCGAGCCTACCGCCCAGCTCCGCGTACGACCGAGCCGGCAGCGCGTCGTCGACAATAATGTTCAAGTCGACGTCGGTGGCGTGCTGGGCCCCGAGGTCGTTGTAGGTCGAAAACAGCCTGCCGAGTCCGAAGACGAAGCTCGAGCCGACGATGCGCGGTTTGAGTCCGCCGAGGAAGACGCGGCGGATCCAGTTCTCGACGGCGAAGCGGTTGAGGTCCTTACGAGGGTACAGGTAGTCGTCGGCCACGGACGACGGGTCGAGCCGGTGGATGCCCGGGTCCTTGATGGCGCGGTTGCGGCGCGAGTATTCCTTGGCGATCAAGGCGCCGAGTTCCGATGGGTTCGCCCCGGCCGCCGCTCGACGGTCGAGGGCGGCCTCGAGGCCCTGGTAGTCGGGATCGCGATATTGGATCGCCTCAGGTGGGGCGTCGATCGTGGTGGCGGAACTCTGTGCCGTTATCGTTCGTGGCATAGACGGAATACCTCGGTACTGCTTTTCTTGAGGACTCTACAGAATCGATGCGTGTCTGCGGTATTATACCGTGCGATGCTATATTCTGCCATATTCGGCTAGCTTTCGTATCGCTTGCCGTCATGAATTGAGAGTACTTGACGCGCAATCGTTTTTGCCGTTATTGTTCGGAGTAACAAACGAGTGGAGGATGTACCATGAACAAGGTACCAGTAGTTTGGTCGCCGCAAGGCCCGTGTAGTAGCCAATCGTCGTTATCATCGCCCGTCGTAGCCGCTTTTTCGCCTTTCGTCTCTCCCCGCCTCCGTCTCCGCCTTCGTCGTCGTTAATCCAACCGTTTCCCGTACAGCGTAATCGAATGTGAATGGTCGGGGCCGCTATGGCTCCGAAGCAGGATAGCCGTATCGTCATAGCCCCGTCATGGACGCGGCGACGAGCGGCCGCGTATCCGCTCGTTCCGGCGGAGCCTCGGTGACCTCGGCCACCGGAGCCCCGGTCGGGCGAACCGTAAGGAGTAACCAATGAAGAAGATAGCGCTCGCCTACTCGGGCGGACTCGATACCACCGTCATCGTCCCCTGGCTTAAGGAACACTACGACTGCGACGTCGTCGCCGTCTGCGGCGATGTAGGGCAGGCCTGCGACTGGGACGGGCTCGAACAGAAAGCCCGGTCGTCCGGCGCTTCGAAGCTCGTCGTGAACGACCTCAAGAAAGCCTTCGTCGAGGAGACGCTCTGGCCGCTCGTGAAGGCTGGTGCTTTGTACGAGGGGCGGTACCTGCTCGGCACGGCCGCGGCCAGGCCCCTGATCGCCAAGGCCCTGGCCGAGACGGCTATAGTGGAGGGCTGCTCGGCGGTAGCGCACGGCTGCACCGGCAAGGGCAACGACCAGATACGCTTCGAGATGGGCCTCAAGGCCTTCGCTCCCGACATGGAGATCATCGCGCCGTGGCGGATCTGGGACCTGGGTAGCCGCGAGGAGGAGATTGCCTATCTGGAGGCGCACGGCATCCCGACGCCGTTCAAGAAAGGCGACTCCTATAGCCGCGACGACAATCTATGGCACGTGAGCCACGAGGGCCTCGACCTCGAGGATCCGATGAACGAGCCGGTCCTCGAGGGCATGCTCAAGCTGTGCGTGCCGCCCGACAAGGCGCCGGACGAGGCCGAGTACGTGGAACTCACCTTCGAGAAGGGCATACCCGTCGCGTTGAACGGCGAACGGACGGACGGCGTGTCGCTCGTAGCCAGGCTGAACGAGCTCGGCGGCCGGCACGGGATAGGCATACTCGACATGGTCGAGAACCGGGTCGTCGGTATGAAGAGCCGCGGCGTGTACGAGACGCCGGCCGGGGCGATCCTCATGGAGGCGCACCAGAAGCTGGAGCAGCTCTGCCTCGACCGCAAGACCATGTCGTTCAAGGCTACGGTCGCGCAGCGCTTCGCGGAGCTCATGTACGAGGGCGAGTGGTACTCGCCGCTGATGGATGCGGTCAATGCGTTCGTCGACTCCACCCAGGAGGCAGTCGGCGGCGTCGTCAAGTTGAGGCTCTGGAAAGGAAGCCTGTCCTGTGCCGGTATGAGTTCACCGTACTCGCTGTATGACCACTCTTTGGCCAGCTTCGCGACCGGGCCATTGTTCGACCAGCGCGACGCTACCGGCTTCATCAACTTATACTCCCTACCGGTCAAGGCCAGGAGCCTGATGAAGGCGAGGTTGGAGGCCGAGTCAGGCAAAGGCGCCGTCCCCGCGGGCGCTGTCCCCGCGGGCGCCGTCCCCGCGGGCGCCAACGGCTCCGGCGGCTCCGGGCTCAAGGCCGCCAAAGTCGCGGCGGCATATTAGGATGCCCGGCGTGCTGAAGCTCTGGGAGATGTCGCCGACCGGACTCGACCCGCGCGTGGAACGCTTCCTGTCATCGCTATCGGTCGACACTCGCCTGTTCGAGGACGACCTCCAGGGCTCGGCGGCCCACGCGGCGATGCTGGGGCGAGTGGGCGTCGTCCCCGAGGCGACCGCGTCCGCGCTGGTGCGTGAGCTCGGCGCGATGCTCGACGAGGCTCGAGCGGGAGCCTTGACGCCGGCTGAGCCGGCCGAGGACGTACATAGCTTCATCGAGCAGGAACTGACGCGTAGGCTGGGGAGCGCTGGCAAGACCGTGCACGCCGGCCGTAGCCGCAACGACCAGGTAGCGCTCGATGTGAGGCTGTACCTGCGTCGCGCCTTCGCCGAGGCCGGTAACGGCGTACTCGACGCGATCGGCGCCGTCTGCGACCTCGCGTCGGCCAACGTCGAGACGTACATGCCGTCCTACACGCACCTTAGGCGCGCCCAGCCGTCCACGCTCGCGTTCCACCTGCTCGCGTGGTGCGCCGCGCTCGAACGCGATTACGGCCGCTTCGCCGACGCCGCTCGCCGCGCCGACGAGTGCCCACTCGGCTCCGCGGCCGTAGCCGGCTCGGGACTGCCGCTCGACCGCAGGGCGGCGGCCGCCGCTCTGGGCTTCGCGCGACCGAGCCGCAACGCGATGGACGCAACCGGAGACCGAGACGCCTGCGTGGAGTACGCGGCCGCGGCGTCGACCCTGCTCATGCACCTGTCGCGCTTCTGCGAGGAGATCATCCTGTGGTCGAGCGCCGAGTTCGGCTTCATGGACATAGCCGACGATTACTCGACGGGGTCGAGCATCATGCCGCAGAAGCGCAACCCGGACGTCGCCGAGTTGATACGAGGCAAGGCCGGGAGGGCCTTCGGCTCCCTCGTCGCGCTGCTCACGATTCAGAAAGGCCTGCCTCTCGGCTACGACCGCGACCTCCAGGAGGACAAGGCCGCGCTATTCGACCTACGCGATACCCTGGCCGGCGTTCTGCCGGCGTTCGTCGCCCTCGTCGAGGCTCTGAGACCCAGGCCCGTGGCGATGGCCGCCGCCCTCGAGACCGGCTTCGCCGAGGCTACCGACCTCGCCGAGCTCCTCGTCGCGAAGGGCGTACCGTTCAGGGAAGGCTACGCGGCGACCAAGGCAGCGGTCGCCGCGGCGGCCGCCGAAGGAGTCGGTTTAGCGGGGCTCTCAGACGCCGACCTCGCGGCAGCGTCCGGCGCCTTCGCCGAAGCCGGGATCAGGGCCTCGGACCTGACCGCGTACCTGCGGCCCGAGGCCTGCGTCGGCCGTCGGGACGGCGTCGGCGGACCGGCGCCCGACCGTACGCGCGAGGAGATCGCCCGATTGCGCGCCTTCATAGCCCTGAATTCGGCTTGCGCGCCGGCCTAGATCGCCTATACTTCAGCTATCGCCTAGCCGAGGGGGACGCGATGCTGATGCAAGCCGAATTCCAGGATCGGTGTAGGGCGCGCGGATTGGATGAGGCGGCGATAGAACGGGCGCTCGAGACCGTCAGGACCTTCGAACGCTCCGTTCCGCGCGGATCGAGCCTGCCTGGGCTAAGGCTGGCTGAGCTCGACGCGGCCATCGCGAGTATGATCGGCCAGCTCGACGAGGGCGCGCTCATGGCCCTGGCCCGGTACTTCGCGGTGATCGGGCACGACGACGCGTCGATACGGCTTCTGGCGTACCTCCTGCCGGTCGGCGTGCTCGAGGCGATGGGCGAACGGCTCGGCTCGCTCGAGGGCGACGACCGGGCCCGGCGAGTCATGTCCAGGCTGTCCATCCCACCGGTCGGCTCGCCGCCCGAGGCCTATCCGGCGGCGACCGCTCGCTTCGTATCGGCCCTGCTCGACGAGCTGGGGGCTGGACCCGCGACGAGGGTGCTGGCCTGGAATGTCCACGGCATACCCGTCTCGGCCTTCGCCGCGGAGCGCGATAGGCTGCGGAGCCTCGGCTCGATCGACGCATGGCTTCGCGACTACCACGACCGGCAGGTAGTCGAGCTGGCGCGGCACGCCGCTGACGGCACGCTGTGGTTCGAGCAGAGGATTACACCCGAGGTGGTTGAATTCGTGCGGGCGAACCAGGAGATCCAGGGCGGCGTACGCGTCGGCGACAGTATTTTCGTGACGAAGATACCCTACGACCCGGACCGTTTCCTGAGGTCGGGCGACGCGCTGGAGCGACGCCGCCTGGCCTGTCATTGCCCGCTCGCCGCGTCGTCTATAACCGCGGCGGGAGCCGGAGTCGACGCGGCCTGGTGCGCCTGCTCCGCGGGCTTTACTAAATTCATGTTCGACGTGGCCTTCGGCGAGGAGACCGAGGCCGAGGTCCTGTCGTCAGTGCTGGCCGGCGATCCGCTATGCCGGTTCGCGATACGGGTGCCCGCCTCGTACGCCGTGGAATAGGCGCGCCTACGGAGCCGAGCTCGCCCGGTACTGGACCCGGGCTCGCCCGCTACTGGACCCGGGCGGGGCGACGGATAGCCGTTACCGGCCATCCGTCGCCTCCGTCCTCGCCCACTCCTTTTTTATTACATCGCGGCCGGGGTTGCCCGGCCCTCGCTTACATGACCTCGCGGATCTGCTTGCGCTCGAGCAGGGCCCTGAGCGTGGCGGCAGGGTCCTTGCGCTTGCCGAGCAGTATCATCGCGGCGATGATGTACGGCTTGTAGCTGGCCTCGCGATAGGTGTCGTCGCGGTAGCGGTCGAACACGGTCGCGGCGACCTCGCCGGCGGCGCAGGAGACGTCGGTGATGTCGGCCGGCAGGCAGTGCATGTACAGCGCCTTGCCGCCCTTGGTCAGCTTCATCTTCTCCTCGGTGCACTCCCAGTCCTTGAAGCGGGCGTTGTTTGCCAGGCACGACTTCTCGAGGTCCTTGAGCCCGCCCTGGTTGCCGGCGTGGAGCAGCGGTACGCGCTGCAGCATCACGTCGTAGGGCGCCCAGCTCTTCGGGTAGACGATATCGGCGTCCTTGAACGCCTCGTCCATCGAATTGGTGTGCTTGAAGGAACCGCCCGAAGCGGCGGCCTGCTTTTTGGACAGTTCGACGACCTCGGGGATCAGGTCGTAGCCCTCGGGGTGAGCGAGGGATATCTCCATGCCGAAGCGGCTGGCCAGCCCGATGATGCCCTGGGGCACCGACAGCGGCTTGCCATAGGACGGGGAATAGGCCCAGGTCATAGCGATCTTCTTGCCCTTGAGCTTGTCGACGCCGCCGAAGTGGTGGGCCAGGTGGAGGAAGTCGGCCATCGACTGGGTCGGGTGGTCGATGTCGCTCTGCAGGTTGACGACGGTCGGCCTGTCCGGTAGCACGCCGGCGGCGACGCCGTCGTCCAGGGCCTGGGCTACCTCGCGCTGGTACTTGTCGCCCTCGCCGAGGTACATGTCATCGCGTATGCCGATCGCCTCGGACAGGAAGCTGATCATGTTGGCGGTCTCGCGCACCGTCTCACCGTGGGCTATCTGGCTCTTGCCCTCGTCGAGGTCCTGGACATACAGGCCGAGGAGGTCGGCGGCGCTGGCGAAGGAGAAGCGGGTGCGGGTCGAGTTGTCCCTGAAATTCGAGACGGCGATGCCGGTGTCCCAGATCTTGGGGCTGATGTTGGCCTCGCGCATCGAGCGGAGGACGTCGGCGACGAGGAACGTCGCGTCGATCTCGTCGCGGCTCTTCTCCCAGGTTAGGAAGAAGTCCTTGTGGTACATGTCGATCTTCTTTTTCGACAGCTGGTCGATCAGTGCCTTGATCTCGTTAACGCCCATGCGTAACCTCCCTACGATTCATACCGGCCCTTATTGAGCCGGCTTTTCATTGCTTGCGAACTACTAACCACGGAGGCACGGAGCCACGGAGTCGAGAAGGAAAAGGAGTATTTGAGAAACCCAATCTCGCATTAATCCATAACCCATGCATCTCCCCCTTTCTCCGTGTCTCCGTGGTTCAAAATCCCTATCCTCTACAGTCTACCCATCGCGCGAAGGACGCGCTCGGGGGTGAACGGCCAGGTCCGGCACCAGGCTCCGACGGCGTCATGGATCGCTATCGATATGGCCGGCGCGGCCGAATTGAGCGATATCTCCGATACGCTCTTGCCGCCGAAGGGGCCGACCTCGTCCTCGACCGGTACGAGCTCCACGTGGAAGTCCTCGGGCACTTCGTAGACGCTCGGGATCTTGTAGTCGGTGAACCCGAGGTTGAGCGGCCTGCCCAGCTCGTCGAACTGGAGCTCCTCGTACAGCGAGTGGCCCACGGCCTTCATCACGCCGCCGTAGATCTGGCCCTTGGCCAGGCCGGGATTGATCGGCGTGCCGCAGTCCTGGTAGGCATGGAACCGACGTATCCTGACCTCGCCGGTGCGCCGGTTGACGGCGACCTCGGCGAAGTGCGCCCCGTATGGGAACGCGGCATGGTCCGTCTTGAAGCCGCCGAAGCCGACGATGTCGCCGTGGCCCTCGCCCTGGGTGGCCATGTGGGCCAGCTTGGCGAGGGTGATCTCGCCCTTCTTGCCGCGTACGACGCCGCGGTGCACCAGCTCCAGGTCCTCGACCGGCTCTCCGAGCAGGCCGGCGGCTATCTTGAGGCACTTGTCGCGGAGGTCCTCCGCGGCCCTGACTGCGGCGTTGCCGGAGAAGAAGGTGCCGGAGCTGGCGTAGGCTCCCGAATCGAAGGGCGTGGTATCGGTGTCGCCGGAGACGACGGTCACGTCGCCCATGTCGACGCACAAGATCTCGGCGGCGGCCTTGGCCGTCACCGTATCGAGACCAGTGCCGAGGTCGGCGCCCCCGGACAGCATCAGGAGGGAGCCGTCGGGCAGGAGCCGTATCTCCGCGTTGGCCGCGTCGATGCCAGGCAGGCCCGAGCCCTGCTGGATGATCACTGCGCCTCGGCCTATCGTCCAGTCGGGGTCGTCCGAGGTGGGTTTCGGCGCGTCCCAGTTAAAGGCCTTCCGGCCGAGCGCCGTCATCCGGTCCAGTCCACATTCGCCAAGCGTCACCACGGCGCCGGGGCGTCCCTCGCCGAGGCTCTTGAGTATCTCGAGCCTGGAGCCCGAGCGCACCATGTTCTTCTCGATCAGGGCCAGCTGGTCCATGCCCAGCTCGGCGGCGAGTTCCGCTAGGGTGCCTTGCAGCGCGAACGAGCCCTTGGGCGCTCCGTAGCCCTGGTAGGCTCCGGCCGGCGACAGGTTCGTGTAGTACGTGCGCACCGAGAAGCGGGCGTTGTCGCAGAGGAGTAGGGGCAGGCTCTTGGACACGGCGTTCATCGGCACGGTCAGGCAGTGCTGGCCGTAGGGGCCGGTGTCGGCCTCGACCCGCATGTCCATCGCCGTCAACGTGCCGTCGCGCTTGGCGCCGAGCTTGACGGTGACCTCCATGCCGTGCCGGGTGCGGCTCGTCATGAACTCCATGGCGCGGTCGTAGCGGAACAGCACCGGCCGACGCGTGCGCCAGGCCAGGTAACCGGCCACGTCCTCGAGCACGATGTCCTGTTTGGCGCCGAAACCGCCGCCGACGCGCTCCTTGATGATACGGACCTTGTGCTCAGGTATACCGATGGCCGTGGCGACGATGCGCCTGACGTGCCAGGGCACCTGCGTCGAGGCGTGGATCACGAGGCGGTCGGCATCGACCTTGGCGTAGACCACGTGGGGCTCCATCGGCGTACACTGCACGCGCTTGGCCACGTAGGTCCGCTCGATGACGACATCCGCCTCGGCGAAGCCCTTATCGACGTCTCCGATACCGTCGGCCACGCTGGCCGCCAGGTTGCGGTGGGGGTCGGCGTGGAGCGGGAACTGGTAGATGATCGGGTCGTCCCGGCCGTCGCCCTTCGTGGAGCTGCCCTTCGGGGCCTCGCCGACGACGTACGATACGTCGCCGTGGTGCACGACCGGCGCTCCCTCGGCCTTGGCGTCCGCGATGGACAGGACGGGCTTGAGCACCTCGTACTCGACGACGATGG
>JAKQKE010000100.1 GCA_029560805.1 Spirochaetota bacterium | reverse complement strand
GCCGCGCTCGCGATCGTTTTAGCCTTCGGCTCGTGCGCCCACCCGTTCGAGCAGTTCGCCGAAACGCCGCTCAAGATCACCTTTATCGAGACCACCGACATCCACGGGGCGATCTTCCCGTACAACTTCATCACCGGCAAGGCGATGGACACGTCCATGGCGCAGGTCGCCACGCTCGTGGGCCAGAAGCGGGCCGAGGGCGGCGAGATCGTGCTGATGGACGACGGCGACGTGCTCCAGGGCCAGCCGACCGTCTACTACTACAACTTCGAGAAGACCGACGTCCCGCACATCTGGAGCGAGGTGCTTAACTACCTCCAGTACGACGTGGCGACGATAGGCAACCACGACATCGAGGCCGGCCACGCCGTCTACGACAAGCTCGCCAAGGAAGTCAAGGCGCCGATGATCTGCGCCAACATCAACAAAGAAGGTACGGACGAGCCGTACTTCCCGCCGTACGCGATCATCACCCGCCAGGGCGTCAAGATCGCCGTTCTCGGCATGATAGAGCCCAAGATCACCGAGCAGCTGCCCAAGGCCTTCTGGGAAGGCATGGAAGTGCTCGACATGGTCGAGACCGCCAAGCGCTGGGTACCGATCATCCTCGAGAAGGAGAAGCCGGACCTGCTCATCGGCCTCTTCCACGCCGGCGTCGACTACACCTACGGCGGCCAGACCAAGGCGACCCCGAAGAACGAGAGCGCCAGCCAGCTCATCATCGAGCAGGTCGCGGGCTTCGACCTCGTCTTCGTCGGCCACGACCACGCCGGCTGGGAAGGCAAGGGCTACAACCCCGAGACCAAGGCCAAGGACGTCGCCGTCATGGACCCGACCGGCAAGGTCGTGCCGATCTACGGCGCCCTCTCCGGCGCCCAGAACGTGGCCGTCGTCGACGTGACCATGACCTGGGACAAGGAAGCCAAGACCTGGAAGAAGGACATCGCCGGCTCGCTCGTGCCGCTCAAAGGCGTGGCCGCCGACCCGGCGTTCCTCGCCAAGTTCGAGCCCGCCAAGGCCGAGCTGATGGACTGGGTCGAGCGCCCGATCGGCAAGATGGTCGGCTCGATCAACAGCGACGAGGCGATGTTCGGCGACTCGGCCTTCGTCGACCTGATCAACCGCATTCAGCTCGAGCTATGCGCCGACGCGACCATGGGTCTCAAGCCGGCCCAGATATCGATAGCCGCCCCCCTCGACCAGTACGCCTATCTGCCGACCATGCAGGATGGCACCATCAAGGTGCGCGACATGTTCAGCCTGTACAAGTACGAGAACTTCATGTACACAATGGACCTGACCGGCGAGCAGATCGTCAAGTTCATGGAATTCAACTACGGCAATCAGTTCAACACCATGACCGGACCGCAGGACCAGCTCATCGCCTTCGTCAAGGACAAGGAAGGCAAGCCGGTCTATAACGCCCGTTACAACAACTACGACACGATCACCCGGCCCTACAACTACGACGCCGTCGCCGGCATCAAGTACACGGTCGACGTGTCCAAGCCCGCCGGTTCCCGGATCAAGGTCATCTCGATGGCCGACGGCTCGCCCTTCGAGCTCGGTAGGACCTACTCGGTCGCCATCAACTCGTACCGCGGCTCGGGCGGCGGCGGCCACCTGACCAAGGGCGTCGGCCTCCCTGCCGAGAAGCTCCAGAAGCTGGAACTGGTCACCTCGAGCACCACGAAGGACCTGCGCTTCTATATGCTCAAGTGGTTCGAGAAGCAGACCGGCCCCATCACGGTCACCCGTGACGACAACTGGAAGGTCATCCCCGAGGACTGGGCCGAGGCCGGCAAGGCCAACTCCTACCCGCTGATGTACCCGCCCAAGAAGTAACGGTCTCCCGAACGGCCGGCGGGCTGTAGCCCCGTCGGCAGGCAAGCCCGGATCCCGCCATGGGATCCGGGCTTGCCTTTTAAGGAAAGCGTTCGTATCATGTACGTATACCGGCACGGCGATAGCCGCACCGGCCCGCGGACGCCCTCGGGTCCGCAACGCCCGCTCCGTACGGAGGGGCAGACGATACCGCCTTAGGGGGATACTTATGAAAGGCAATCGCATGTACGTCGACATCGGGTCGATGCTCGACGAGATCTTCGACGCCGCCAAGAATTTCGGCGACCAGATGAAGGACAACTTCGGCCCGGGAGGGCCCGGATGCGCCACCGGTCCCGGCGGCCAGCGCTCCAACCCCTGGTTCGGCATGATGGATCAGGACGAGAACTCCGACTGGTACCCGAGCTTCTCCTACCCTCCGATGAACATCTTCCTCACCCAGGATCGTTCGATGGTCTTCGAATTCGCGTTGTCCGGCTTCGACGAGAACGACATCAGCCTATCGTTCCAGGGCGACTACATGGTCTTCTCCGCCCGCATAGGGCTCGAAGCCGCCCCCGAGGAGGGCGTGCGCTACTTCAAGCGCCGGCTCAAGCTCAAGGACATCGAGAAGCAGAAGTACTATGTGCCCGCGGAGAAGTTCGACCAGGCCATGGTCAAGGCCGTGTTCAAGAACGGCATCCTACGCGTCACCGTGCCCCCGAAAGAGTCCGACGAGATAAACGAGGGCATCAAGATCGAGATCGTGAAAGAGGGCGAGTAGTCGCTCGGGCCGGTAGTATCCGGCGATAGAGATCGACGAGGCGGCCGGGACTCATCCCGGCCGCTTTTTTTTACATTTTCCTTTATAGGAGTCTATAAAGGGGCTATAGTATGACTCTGATAAAAGTGGGGGTTCCCATGCGCAACCCTGCTTTGATCGGACCGTCAGTCTCCCGCCGCCTATCGGTCATGCTTCCGGTCATGCTCATCGCCGCCCAGCTACTCGTCGCTCAGGATCGCGGCCTGGCCGTCCAGGCACGCCAGGTAACCGGCGACCCGTCCTTCGACATCGGCCGCCAGTACGCCGTGATCATCGGCATCGACCGCTACCAGGAATGGAACTCGCTACGCAACGCGGTCTCCGAGGCCAGGAACGTCAAGGCCATCCTCGAGTCGCGCTACTACATCGACGAGTTCATCGAGCTGTATGACGGCGCCGCGACGGCGGCCGGTATTCGCAAGCTGTTCGCCGAAACCCTGCCGCGCAAGATCCGGAAGGAAGACTCGCTGTTCATCTTCTACGCAGGGCACGGCTACCTCGACTCGTCGAACACCGGCTTCTGGATAGCCTCGGACGGCGTCAAGGACGTGTTCGATCAGCGGGGCTGGATACCGAACCAGCAGATACGCAACTACCTGTCCCTGCTCAAGGCCCAGCGCGTCCTCGTCGTCGCCGACGCGTGCTTCTCGGGCGACTTCCTCAACGTGTCGCGCGGGGCCGGGCCGACGATAGACAGCGCCTACTTCGCCAAGGCCCTCAAGCTGCAGGCCAGGCAGGTACTCACCTCCGGCGCCTCGGAGACCGTACCGGACGAGAGCGAGTTCGGCCGCTACTTCGTCACCACGCTCGAGCGCAACGCCGACCCGATACTCGACCCGCATAGCCTCTACGACCGCATCAGGTCCAACGTGACGAAGACCGTGCCGCTCCTGGGCACCATCCCCGGCAACGAGGCCGGCGCCAGCTTCGCGTTCTTCCTACGGCCGAGCTACGGCTCCGTGTCGGTCGCCGTCGCCACCAGCGCCAACGTCGAGGTCGACGGCAGGGGCCTCGGCGCCGCGGAACCGGGCAAGCCGCTCCTCCTAAAGGACCTGAGCGCCGGCATCCACGAGCTACGCGTGATCTACGGCGACTCGGAGGAGCGGCGTTCGATACTCGTGCGCTCCGGCGAGACCTCGAGCGAGGGCTTCGACTACCGGGCGCCGCGCTTCGGCAGCCTGACCGTCAGCGCCCAGGCCGAGGCGACCGTGCTGGTCGACGGCAAGCCGGTCGGCTCGATAGCCGCCGGCTCGACACTCGTGCTGCCCGGCGTCGCCGAGGGCGAGCGCGTCGTCACCCTGCAGTACTCCGATAACCAGGAGACGCGCAAGCTGGTCGTCTACCCGGATACGGCCAACGCTGTGTCCTTCGCGTACCGGCAGGAGAGCTTCGCGTCCGTGGCGTTCGAGGGCTTCCCGGACGGCGCGGTGATCTACTCCGCGGGCCGCGAGCTCGGGACGATAGCGGCCGGGCGCTTCACCGCGGGCGGCCTGGCCCCGGGGCCGCGCAGCTTCAGCGTGTACCACGAATCGTGGGCCTCTCCGTACCTGGTCGCCGTCGACGCGGCCGCCAGGTCCACGGCCACGGCAGCCTTCAAGGGCGGGCGCATCGTCGCCCTGTCCGTGCCGAGGAACGTGCAGATAGCCGTCGACGGCAAGGTCGTCGCCAGGGGCGACGGCCTCCGCGACGAGTACGACCTGGGCCTCTTTCCGGAAGGCTCGCACTCGGTGTCCTTCACGGGCGACAATTGGGACCAGCAGCGCTCGACCGCCAGCGTGGCCCACGGCGCCACGGTCCGCGTGACAGCCAGCATGACGATGCGGCCCGGCTCGTCGGGCGGGCAGGCGACCCCGTCGGGAACGGCCGCCTCCGGCTCGGGAGGCTACTCGGGCGGCTCGGGCTTCGGCGGGCTCAGGGTCAAGTACCTATGGGGATCCAGCGACGAAGTCGTAGCGCGGATAACAAAAGAGGGAGAGGATGATAGCCTTCCGATAAGCTTGGAGCAAACCAATCTATTCTCAGCCGGCCGATACGTCCTAGAGGCAAAGCTCGGCAATGACTGGGAGTGGATGTTCAAGCAGGAAATCGAAATCGTACCCGGGAGCGAGCAATCGCTATCGATACCGCATCTGGACTTCTCGAACTCATGGAAGATATCGGATTTAACAATCCAACGTAGCCTGGCGTTCGATCGCCTCGTAGCCATCCAGAAAGCCAGGAAGTCCAGGGCGGCGATTTCTAACCTTGGCGCGGTTATAGGTTTAGCCGGCTTAGGCGTAGCGGTCTACGGTATCGTGGACGGCACGAGCGCCTACCCCGAGTACCAAGTCGCCGCCACCCCGGCCGAAGCCTTGCTGCTCAGGCAACGACTCGTCCTCGATCAGAATTACCTGGTATTCGGGCTGGCGGGTAGCGGAGCCTCGTTCCTGCTCTGGACGGTACGCTTCGGAAAACAGGAGGAATTGCGCAACGCGCAGGATGAGATTGACCGCCTAGAGCGGATGATCGATGAGCTGAGGAGCCAGGAATGAGAACTAAGCCGTTCATACTCGTCGGCCTGTATTGCATCGCGCTCTTTATATCCTGCGATTTTAAGACCACCATCTTTGGCGACTTCAACAGTCCGAACGACCCGCGCACCACCGAGTACGCCGACTACACGATCGAGGTACTAGCCGGCATAGGCTCGAACCCTTCTCCGGAGACGACCGACGCGACGACGTTGCGCCTGTCCCACGTCACCGACCTGGAAGCGTCGGGCGGCTATCTGTACGTCGCCGACTCGTTGCATCACCGGGTGATTAGGATACACGAGACGAGCGGCGCGGCATCGGCGATAGCGGGGACCGGCGTCCCGGGATATTCCGGCGACGGAGGCCCGGCCGCCTCGGCCAGGCTCTTCGCTCCGACGGCCGTGCTGGCCTGGGACGACGGATCGCTGTTCATACTGGACGCCATGAACGACGCCGTCAGGAGGGTGAGCGCGGACGGCGTCATCAGCACCTACGCCGACCTGGCCGCGCTGACGGGCGAGAAAGCGGACCTTTGGATGCAGGCTGACTGGAACAGGGGCTGCATGGCCCGGCTGCAGAACGACATCCTGGTGTATCACTACCATCGCATCTACCGGTTAAGCGGCACGATCGGTTCGGTCAGCGCGGTCGAGTACCCCGCCACCGATTTCTTCGGCACCATCGGGGGTGACCCGAATTCGTTCGGCGTCGACGACGGCGGAGCGCTATGGCTATCGGCCTGGTTACATGAGAGCCAGAAGCGGGTCTTGGGCAGAGTAGCGAGCGGCTCGACCGAATTCGAGGTCATGCGCGAATTCGACTATGGAGCATCGGATTCAATAGACTTCGATTCATCGGGCAAGGTTCTCGCCTACAAAGATCAAGACGAGATTATCGCCTACGATCCATCGGACGGCTCCGTGACCAACCGTACCGACGAAGACGGTGGCTCTGTATTCTGTATCAATAGCTCCGGCGTGCTATACCGCTACAACGTTTGGTGCGATCTAGGCCAACACGTCATAACCAAGATGACCGCCCCCCTGACCGCCCCAGCCGTATTCGCCGGGATCGCTTCCTTGGTTCCCACCGGCGACCCGACGGACAGAATCCAACCCTGGCACCTGGCCTTGGACGAAGAGGATGGGGAACTCTATTATACGGATACTAGCCAGACCATAGTACGCAGCGTTAACGTCTCGACGGGCCAGGGGACCCTCGTCGCTTCCGGCCTTCCGGGATCGCCCAAGGGGGTCTCCATCGGCCCGGGTGGGGAAATAGTCTTCTCGAATAACGGTGACTCGAATATCTATAGGCTTTCGGGGAGTAGCTACTCGTTGATCGCCACGTACGATAGTCCGCTCGAGGACGTGGCCGTAGCGCCGAACGGGGCGGTCTTCGCCGCCTCGTTCACCTTTTCACCGTCCGGAGGATTCACCTACTTTACAGGCCTGGTCAAACGCGTGTCCGGGGAGCACTCCATACTCAGGGTGGGGAACGGCACGCCAATAGCGTATGCCGACCCTGACGGTAGCTATTCCACGGCTATACCCATCGGGGCGGTATGGGCGATATGCTTCGGGCCCGATGGGACGCTCTACCTCGCAGAGGAAGAACGGCGGATTCTGGCCGTCGCGCCCACTGGCGTGGTTACACGCATCGCCGGCGGCATCTGGACCGAGACCAGTCCCGATCGCGTCTGGTTCGACTCGTTCGAGATCGAGGATGAATTCATGAAGGCCAGGGAAGCCTCGATACGCGGCTCGCCGAGGCAGATCGCGTATGGCGCTGACGGGTGCCTCTATGTAGCGCACCAGTACGACGCGGTGCTACGCGTCAACGCCGAGAGCCGGATCGAGCAGCTACGCTTCCATTTGGACGGACGGACGGTCGACCTATGCGCCAGGGGGATAGCCGTCGACTCGGCGAGGCGCCTGTACCTGGCTACGGAATATCAGATAATCAGGGCTACCCCGCGCCTCTAGGCAGCCCGTCCGTGCTGGGCCTCGCGCTCCTTGAGGCGCCGGGTGAACTCGTCCAGGTGGCTCATGATGAAGGCGCCGGCATAGAGGGTGACGAAGAGGCCGAGCGCCATCGACAAAGACACGGTGAAGACGTTGCCGTAGACGGCCTTGAGCGCACGGAACTCGGCGAGGAGAGGCACGAGCACCATCGAGAAAACGATGACGAAGCCTGTCACCAGCCAGTTCCCCATGGACACCGAGCGGCGCGGGGCCGGCACGAAGGGCAAGAGGGCCATGACCCTGGGCGCGACATCGGGGGAGCCGACCAGGTCGGGCAGGCGGTACAGGCTCAGCGCCGCCTTGAGGGCGGCGGCCTCGGCCGCGCATTCGGGGCACGAACGCGCGTGGACGAGCATCTCGATCGGCAGGTCATCGTTATCGAGCGCGTCGAGCTGGTTCCTGAAGCTCCTGCAATTCATAGCGGCCCCTCCTCGGCGCCGAGCGCCTTTCTCAAGTCCCGCTTGGCCCTGAACACGTGCGACTTGATCGTGTTGACCGGAAAGCCGGTCGACGCGCTTATATCCTCGTACCGCATACCCTCCCTGAAGTACAGGTCCAGGCAGACGGCATATTTCTCCGGCAGGGCGGCCATGGCGGCCCTGAGCGCCTCCGCGGTCTCGGCGCGGATGTGGGCATCCTCGGGAGATAGCGTCCTCGAATCCACCGGTTCCGAGTCCAATGGCTCGTAGCGCCCGGCCTTGCGCTTGGCGTTGATGCCGGCGTTGTAGGCGATGCGCGTCAGCCAGGTCGAGAAGCTGGAGCGCCCCTTAAAGCCGGCCAGGCCGACGTAAGCCTTGACGAACACGTCCTGGGCGAAGTCCTCGGCCTCGTCGGCGTCCTTGAAGAAGCCGTACCCGAGGCGCAGTATTCTCCGCTGGTACCTGCGCACCAGCGCGCCGAACGAGTCCGCGTCCCCGTCGAGCACTCTGGCGATGATATCCTCGTCGGCGGCTTCCGATCCGCTCGGCGTCATGTCGCCCGTCGGCGGGCGCGTAGCGAGTAGAAGGACAGAAAGCCGAGGCCGACCGAAAGGGGTATGAGTCCCCCGAGCAGGGTGTAGCCGGCGGTGTCCATGACCAGGAAGACCGCCGTCAGGGTTATCCCGACTGCCACGAGGAGTATCCCCGCCAGCAGGCTGAACACGTCGACGTCGAGCGGCTTGGGCGCGTAACTGCCCTTCTCGATCATCAACATCTTCTCCCTATGGCTCCATAGGATGTAAAAGAACACGACGGTGCAACCCATCACGATACCCACGATGGGGATGATCGAGATGATCACCTTGGACGCCGCCGACACTCCGTTTTCCATAAGCGCTCCGTATCGCAAGTATACACTATCGGGCCCGCGTACTCCCGGGGCACTGACATATAGACCATAAAATAGCCCGCCGGTTGCGGATCTTCGATCCGAAGTCGGCGGGCTCTGTCGAGCGGTATTCCGATGCGGCCCTGGGCGGCCGCGGGAGGCGGCGGCCGAGCCGCTATCAGGCCTTCTTAAGGGTTCTCGTCGCTATGACGTCGACGCCTGAGCCCTTGAAGTCCTTGATCAGTACGTCGCCGCGGCTGACCGGCAGGCTGACGCGTAGCGCGTAGATGGCCTCGAGCAGCTCGGGCACGCCCTGCTTCGGGTAGGCGGCGCTCGAGCGGACCGGCAGGCGTGAGACGGCGCACAAGCCGCCCGGGTTGCCGGAGCAGGCGGCGCCGCCCTCGACGGCCGCGGTCGCGCTGACCACGCGCCTGGGCGCGAGCAACTCCTCGTTGGCGTACTTGACGCCGCGAGGGCAGCGGTTGCCGGTGACGGCCAGGCCGCCGTCGGACTGCCTGTCGACGCTCAGGTGGCAGCCGAGCGGGCAGGTGATGCATATCAGTTCTTCGCTCATGGTGGTCTCCTCCGCTTCAGCGTCAGCTGATGGACAGCTCGACGACAGGGTCGGGCGCGCCGACCGCGAATTCGAGGTCCTTCGGCCCCAGCTCGACCGCGATCATCTCCGACGGCTGGATATGGTTCTTCTTGACGCTCTTGACGACGCGGTTGTTCACCTTGACCTCGAGGGTCGCGTCGTTCTTGACGATCAGGGTCCTCATGTACAGCTTGTTGGCCGCGTGCAGGTCGACGCGGGACGGCGCGCAGTAGCGCACGTTCGGCCCCGCCTTGACCCTGGCCTCGGCTTTGGGTCGCTCGCCCTTGAGCCAGCGCGCGGCGTGGGCGCCGGCCCGCCTAGCCTCCTCGACCACGTAGTCGACCAGGTCGTGTACGTGCAGCACGTTGCCGCAGGCGAACACGCCCGGCACGCTGGTCATCAGCATGGAGTCGGCCACGGGGCCGTTCGTCATCGGATTCAGCTCGACGCCGGCCATCTTGGACAGCTCGTTTTCGGGCACGAGGCCGACGGACAAGAGGACCGTGTCGCAGGGTATCGTGAAGGCCTTGTCGAAGCGCGTGGCGCCGTTCTCGATCGGAGTGATCTCCACGCCCTCGACCCGCTCGCGCCCGACGATGTTGGTGGTAAGGTGCGACAGGTACAGTGGGATGCCGAAGTCGTGCAGGCACTGGACGATGTTGCGCGTCAGCCCGGACGGGTACGGCAGGATCTCGACGACGGCGTGCACCTT
>JAKQKE010000076.1 GCA_029560805.1 Spirochaetota bacterium | reverse complement strand
CAGGCGGTCGAGCTCGAGCCGGCGGTCGTCGTCCTTGACCGCCAGGAAGATCAGCGCCGTCACGAAGCTGACGACGAAGAAGGCCTCGCCCACGAAGGTGAAGCTGACGTGCAGGATGAGCCAAGCGGAGCGGAGCGCCGGGATAGGCGGTAGCGCTTCCTTGGGGATCAGCGGCGAGCTGGCGACGGCGAGCATGACGACGGACAGCATCGTAGCGCCGAAGACGACGCCCGGCCGGTATTGCAGGCGCCGCTGGCGGCCGTAGACGAACGAGACGACGCATACGACGGCTGCCCAGAACGCCAGCGACTCGTAGGTGCTCGTCAGCGCGATGAAGCCGATACGGACGCTGCGCATCGCGATCACGGCAAGCAGCGCCGCGGCGGACGCGAGCATCAGCGCCGGCGCGACCTTGTCCGGCTTGGCCGGCCGCTTGAACAGGAAGAACACCTGCAGCGCCGCCGAGGCGAGCAATGCCGCGAACGCGCCGTTCGCGATCCACGTATCGAGTGTCATACGCCCTCCTTGAGCTTCTGAGCGAAGGTCCAGGTCGTGCCGACGGCTATCAGGGCCATGGCGACGAGGACCAGGGGGAAACCGGGGTCGGACACCGCCTCGATGCCGGCGGCGTAGCGGCCGCGCAGGCCCAGCACGGTTAGGCCGCCGACCGCCTCGCCCGGCGAGGCCTTGACGGTGCGCCCGTCGGCTCCCGACGAGACCCGCATCACGGCGCGCGAGCCGTCCTGGTCGGGCGCCATGAAGAAATACGTAGAGTCGCCGACGACGAGATCCTCGCCCTGGGACAGCAGGTACTCCTCGCCGCCGGGGCCGCCGAGAGCCAGCGCCGCCACCTCCTGGTAGCTGGCCTGGTAGAAGGTCAGGCCGCCGTAGCGCAGCGGGTCGTTCACCCGGAGCTCGACGCCCTCCTTAACCGACCTGCCGTCCTTCTCTATCGACAAGACCGAGACCCAGTCCTTGGGCCGGCCGTCCTCGTAGCGGTCGAAGCGGAAATCGTCCAGGCGCATCACCGAGCCGTCAGGCAGGTTGACGCCGTCGCCCGGAGCGAGCGTGACGGAGCCCTGCTGATGCCCGGAGAACGACCAGACGCTGCCGATGACCAGTGCCATCAGCCCGAGGTGCAGCACGTCCGGTCCGTGGCGCCGCCCCTTCTTCTTGCGCAGCTCGCGGACCAGGCGCTTGACCGTGCATGCCGACAGGTTGGCGAAGAACAGGAAGGCCGGGATGATGAACAGTATCGACCCGAAGAACGAGCCGAACCCGGTCTGCACGACCAGCTGAGCGACGATCCTCGAGTACATCTCCCGGTACGCGTCGTCGGACAGCCCCTGCGGCACTATCGTGGCCAGCACGCAGGTCGCGGCCAAGTACGCGATCAGGCCTATGGCCAGCCGCATCGAGGTGATCCAATCCAAGAATTTCTTCACGTCTGCCAGCCTCCGAACCTAGATGATGGCGGCTGAGCCACGGATACTACCCCGGCGGGCCGCCTCGAACCCGGCATGGGAGACTACGGTTTGGAGGCGCTTTTGTCAACTTTACTAGAATAATAATATATTGCTATTCTTTTATATATTTACAAGCGATCGGCACTCGAGTATGCTGGTAGCGCGGCGTAAGGAGCCGCCGAGGCCGTCGGCCCGCTTAACGACTCGCAAGGAGGTTCCACAGTGAATAAGGCGACCTCAAGGCGGGCGATGCT
>JAKQKE010000072.1 GCA_029560805.1 Spirochaetota bacterium | reverse complement strand
GCGGCAAGACCGTCGAGGTGACGGTCGACACGGAGACCGCCAAGGGTAACATCGTGCGCCTGGCCGGCCGCGAGGGCCGCGACGTGGTGACCCTCGCTGAAGGCGGGGCTATCATCGTCCGCATAAGCGGTAAGAAGGCGTAGCGTGGGCGGCGAAGGTCGGATCGTCTACCTGGACAACGCGGCGACGAGCTGGCCGAAGCCAGCTTGCGTCTCGGACGCCATGGCCGCGTGCATGCGCGAGTCGGGCGGCAATCCGGGCCGGTCCGGCCATCGCCTATCCATAGCCGCCGGGCGCGTCGTGGCGGAGGCCCGCGAGGCGGTAGCCGAGGCGCTCGGCGCCGGCGATCCGTTGCGCGTCGCGTTCGCGGCCAACGCCACGGCGGCGATCAACGCGGCCCTGCTCGGCGTCCTACGGCCGGGAGACAGGGTCGTCGCCGATAGCCTGGCCCATAACGCCGTGGCGCGCCCGCTGACCGAACTAGGACGGAACGGCGTGGCGGTCGAGTGGATACGCTGCGGCCGAGACGGCTCGGTCGACCTCGGCCACGCGGAGGCGCTTGTCCGCGGTCGGGGCGGCCGCGCGGCCAGGATGCTCATCGTCACGCACGGTTCGAACGTTTGCGGCTCGCTGGCCCCGCTCGGAGAGCTGGCCGCGATATGCGCACGCCACGGGACGACCCTGCTCGTCGACGCGGCGCAGACCGCCGGGGTGGAGTATATCGGGCTCGACTCGCTGGGAGACGCCATGGTCGCGTTCACGGGCCACAAGGCGATGCTCGGCCCGGGCGGCACGGGCGGGCTGGCCCTGTCGAGCCGCGCGGATATCGAGCGCGTCAGTCCGGTCATCCGGGGCGGTACCGGCAGCGCGTCCGATAGCGAGGACCAGCCGGCCTTCATGCCCGACCGACTCGAGGCGGGCACGACGAACGCGCCGGGGCTCGCCGGGCTCGCCGCCGGCCTGGCCTGGATCGGCGCGAACGGCGGCCGGGAGTCGATCCGGGAACATGAACGTCGTCTGACCGAGAACCTCGTCTCCGGCGTCGCCGCGCTGCCCGGCGCCATCGTCTATGGCCCGGAGCCCGGTAGGCCCCGATGCGCCGTCATGTCGTTCACCTTGGACGGCTGGAGCTGCTCTGATCTGGCGCTAGCGCTCGACGAGCGCTTCGGCGTTTTGTGCCGCGTTGGCCTCCACTGCGCGCCGAGGGCGCACCGTACTCTCGGTACCTTCCCGGACGGCACGGCCAGGTTCGCCCCGGGGCCGTTTACGACTGAAGCCGACGTGGCCTACGCGCTCGGCGCCCTGGCCGAGTTGGCGTCCGAAGGCGGCCGCTCGTGAGCGGACGTTACGGCTACGTGCTGTTCCATACGAGCGCCGCGGCCTTCAGGGCCGAGAAGGCCTCCCGCGAGTCCTGCGCGTCCGCGTCCGATACGCTGTCCGGGGCTAGGCTGGTCCCGACGCCGAGGGCGCTGTCGAGCGACTGCGGCGTCTCGCTCCGTTTCGATCTGGCAGGGACCGACGATGGCGGCGCCGAGCGGGCGATGCGCGTCCTGCTGGACGAGCGCGGCATCCCCTTCGACAGGATAGCCGAGGCGTAACGTCGCCGGTCGTAATTCGATTGCCTATAGTCGCCGTGATCGGCGATAATCGACGGCATGAGCGACGATATGTACGTCTGTCCCGCCTGCGGCGAGACCTATTCCCTGGCATCGATGACCTTCAGGTGCCGTTGCGGCGGCCTCCTCGACCTGGCGCCGTTCGAGCCTCGGTTCGACCCGCGATCTTCCGGCGGCGAGCGGTCCATCTTTCGCTATGCCTCCTCCATGCCTCCCTTCTCCGGCCTGGAGGAGGCTTGGGAATCGGCCCGGAGCCGCGTGACCATGGGGGAGGGGCTCACGCCGACCGTACCCTTCGGCCCGGCCGAGCCTGGCCTGCTCGTCAAGGTTGACTACGCGATGCCGACCCTGTCGTTCAAGGACCGCGGAGCCGCCGTGCTGGTGGCGGCCGCCCTCGTCGCCGGGGCGCGCAGGCTGATCCAGGATAGCTCGGGCAACGCCGGGGCGGCGGTGGCCGCCTACGCGACCAGGGCGGGCCTCGGCTGCGACATCTATACGCCTGCCTCCACCTCTCAGCGCAAGATAGCTCAGATCGAGGCGTACGGCGCCAGGGCCGTACTCGTACCCGGTAGCCGCGAGGATACGGCCGCCGCGGCGCTCGAGGCGGCCGAGTTCGGCGCTCGCGACGGCTCGGCCTTCTACGCGAGCCACGTCTACAACCCTCTCTTCTATCAGGGGACCAAGACCTATGTGTACGAGCTATTTGAGACTCTGGGCGGCCTACCCGATACACTCTACGCGCCGCTCGGCAACGGGACTCTGGTGCTCGGGATGTACCACGCGCTCAAGGAGCTACGTTCGCTCGGACTCATCGTCTCCTATCCTAAGCTCGTCGCCGTGCAGGCCGAGCGCTGCGCTCCGGTCTACCGCGCCTCCGTCGCCGGCCGGCTCTCCGTGGACCCGGTCCGGAACGACGGTACCGAGGCCGAGGGTATCGCCATCGCGGCCCCGCTTCGCGGCAGTCAGGTCCTGGCAGCGATCCGCGAGCTAGGCGGCGAGGTCGCCATCGCACCGGAGGCCGGGCTGAGCCCGGCCAAAAAGGCCGCCGCGGCGCGCGGCTTCTATATCGAGACGACGAGCGCCGCCTGCCTCGCCGCCTACTTCGATCGCAGGGCTCGCGGCGTCGACGAGGGCCGCGTCGCTCTGCCGCTGTGCGGCTCGGGACTCAAGAGCGCCTAGCATGGAAAAGGGTCGCTGGGGGATCAGCCACAAGTTCATCGCGCTCGTGTCGGCGGCGGTCGCGGCATTCATGCTGTCGGCCTTCCTCTTGACGCGCACCATGCTCGAGCGCTACGCCCTCGAGGCCTCCGACGAGGCCGCGGAGCTGATACTCGACCAGACCGACAAGCGGCTCGTCGCGTTCTTCTCCGAGCTCGAAGCCTTGGCCAGGAGCCTCGCGTCGACCGCCGTGGTCAGGAGCGCCGACCGGGCGGGCATGCGCGACCTGTTCGTGTCGTCCGTGCTGGCCCGGCGCGGCTATCTACGCGCCATCTACCTCGGCGGCTCCGACGGCCGTATGCACGAATGGGGCGTCGGGGCGGAATTCGTCGACTATGAGCCCAGCTTCCCGCCCGGCTACGATCCCAGGCTGCGGCCCTGGTACCTGAGCGCCCTGGAGCGTGACGGTTTCTCCATATCCGCGCCGTACCGCTACGCCAGCGTCGACGACATCGGCATCACCTGCGTCCTGCCCGTGACCGGTCGGGATGGCTCCCCCGTCGGCGTGCTCGGCCTGGACATCCTGCTGTCGAGCCTGGCGGCCGTGCTCGACGGACTCCAGATACCCAAGGACGGCAAGGCCATCGTGCTCGGCTCCAACGGTGAGATCATAGCCAGCCAGTTCCACGGCGATAGGCCGGAGGGCATGATACTCAAGCGCTTCGCGGCGGGCGACGCGCTCGGCTCGGACGCCGGGTCGTTCGTCGGATCGGTGGACGGCATGGACACCCAGTACGTCTACCGACGTGTCGATAGGCTCGGCTGGATCGTCATGGTCGCGATGCCGCTCGAGCCGATACGCGAATCGGTCAAGGCGCTCCTGAACCTGATAGGCGTAACCGAGCTAGCGCTCATGGTCGCCCTCGTCGTCGCGCTGGCCGGCATATCGAGCCGGCTCATCGTCTCCCCGCTCGGCCACATCGTATCGGTCATCAACCGCGTCGAGGCCGGCCAGCGGGGGCTACGGGCTCAGGTAGCGAGCTCCGACGAGTTCGGCCTTTTGGCCACCGAGTTCAACCGCCTCCTGGACGCGGTCGAGGAGAACTCGTCGAGCCTGGAGGGCAAGGTGCGGCTGCGCACCGCGGAGCTCGGGCGGCTGCAGCGGGAGAACACGAGGCTCAAGGTGATCGAGGAGCGAAGACGCATTTACCGCGACCTTCATGACACCATCGGCGCCAAGCTGACGAATATATTCTTCTGCAACGGCGTGGCCCTCGACCTGGCCAAGGATGGGCCCGAGCGGCTCAAGGCCATGCTGGAGGGAGTCGAGTCGAACTGCCTACAGGCGGTGGACAGCCTCAAGCGCGTGATCCTGGGTATGGGCGAGGACGACGCGAATGCCGGCTCGTTCTCCCTATTCGTATCGGCGGGCGTCAGGCAGCGCCTGGCCGCTCGCGGCATGGCGTTCGACTGCGTCATCAAGGACAAGCGCGCCATAGATGCACTGCCCGCCGGGCTGCGCGACGAACTGGAGCGCATCCTGGACGAGCTGGTCAGCAACGCGCTCAAGCACTCCGAGGCGGGCTCGGTCAGGCTGCGTCTGCACCTGAGAGCCGGCGCCCTGCATCTGGCGTTCTCCGACGACGGCGTCGGCTTCGACCCGAGGGCCAGGTCCTCCGGTTCGGGCCTCGGGAATATTCGGTATCGGGTGGAAGGACTGGGCGGAACGCTGAGCGTCGATACGGCCGAGGGCCAAGGCTCCGGCTACCGCATCGTCGTGCCGGTCGACGGCCTGCCGGAGGCGCGATCATGAGCCTCGGAGCCGGCGCGATTGTGACCATAGCCATCGTCGAGGATCAGCGCGAGGTGCGTGAAGGCCTGACCTACCTGCTCGGGCTGGATGGGCGGGTGCGGGTAATCGGCGGCTTCGACGCGGCCGAAGGGCTGCTCGATTGGATGGCCGGGGCCGAGAAGCGCGACGAGCCGGATATCGTACTCATGGATATCCATCTGCCCGGCATGGACGGCATCGAGGCGACCCGCGTCCTGCGGTCCGCCCGTCCGAACATGGTCGTGCTGATCCTGACCGTGTTCGAGGAACCCGATACCATACTGGCGGCCTTCAGGGCCGGAGCGAGGGGCTACCTTCTCAAGAATACCCGCCCCGAGGCGCTGCTCGACCAGGTGTTGAGCGCCCTCGACGACGGCTCGCCGATCAGCCCCACCGTGGCCAGGCGGCTGCTCGACGAGTTGCGCCGCGACGCCGACGAGGGCGCTTCGGCCGACTACGGCCTGACCGCCAGGGAGCGCGAGGTGCTCCGCGACATCGTCGACGGGTTGACCTACAAGGAGCTGGCCGAGAAGCACCACATCGCCGGCTCCACGGCCAAGAAGCACATGCTCCATATCTATCAGAAGCTGAACGTATCGTCCAAGGCCGAGATCGTACGCAAGGCGCTGAGCGAGCACCTGGTCTAGGCGTAAAATACTCCTTTTGGTGCATATCGCGATCCGAAATCAGGGCTTACACTTCGCGTATCGATCCACGCCTCCTTGCCGGGGGCGTACCAAACGTATCCGGAGGCATCCATGGCTACAGAAAACGCCAAGAAGAAGGGCGCGCTCGATTGGTACTTCAAGACCAATCTCCTCAGGCGCATCCTCATCGGTCTCGTGCTCGGCGCCATAGTCGGCGTCGTGCTCGGCTTCTTCCCCGACGCGGTCGGCCCCTACGTCGGGGCCATCAAGTTCTTCGGAGACTTATTCATCAGGCTTCTCAAGATGATCGTCGTACCGGTCATCCTGTTCTCGCTGATTACCGGCGCCGCGAGCATCGCCCCGTCGCGCCTCGGGCGCGTCGGCGTCAAGGTGATGATCTACTACCTGGCGACGAGCGCCTTCGCGGTGATCATCGGCCTCGTGTTCGCCAACATCTTCAGGCCGGGCCTCGGTTTCAATATCGTCGGCGCGGCCGGCGTGGCCGGCAAGGCGGCCGCGGCCCCTACCATCTCCCAGATCCTGCTCAACATCGTCCCCACCAACCCGGTCGAGTCGCTGACCAAGGGCGACGTGCTGCCGATCATTTTCTTCGCTGTCGTCTTCGGCCTCGGCATCTCGTTCGTCAAGGACTCGAAGAACGAGAAGATAGCGAAAGGCGCCGATACGCTCTACGACGTATGCAACGCGGCCGCTGAGACGATGTACAAGATCGTCGGCGGCATCATGCAGTACGCGCCCGTCGGCGTGTTCGTCCTGATCTCGATCGTATTCGCCCAGCAGGGTCCCAAGGCCATCGGCCCGCTCCTGATCGTCACGCTCACCGTCTACATCGGCCTGCTCGTCCACCTGTTCGGCGTGTACGGCGGCATCCTGGCCGTCAACAAGCTCGGCTTCATCCGCTTCTGGAAGGGCGCGAACGAGGCGATCATCACCGCCTTCGTCACCCGCTCGTCCGGCGGCACCCTGCCGATAACCCTGCGCGTCACCGAGGAGAACCTCGGCGTGCCGCGCACGATCAGCTCGTTCAGCCTGCCGCTCGGCGCGACCATTAACATGGACGGCACCGCGATCTACCTCGGCGTCTGCGCCATGTTCATAGGCTACGCCACCGGCAACCCGCTGACCTTCAACCAGCAGCTCACGGTCGTCATCACCGCCACGCTCGCGTCGATCGGCACGGCCGGCGTGCCCGGCGCCGGCGCCATCATGCTGCTCATGGTCCTCGAGTCGATCGGCCTCAAGGTCACCGAGGGCTCGGCCGTCGCCGCCGCCTACGCGATGATACTCGGCATCGACGCCCTGCTCGACATGGGGCGCACCGCCCTGAACGTCGCCGGCGACATGGTCGGGACGGCTATCGTCGCCAAGAGCGAGAAGGAACTCGACTTGGCCAAGTGGGGCAAGTAAGGTCCATCCGCCGAGTCGCGTAGAAGCGTATAGTGGCCGGGCGCCCGATCATGGGTGCCCGGCTTTTTCTCGGAGGCTACTGTGGGATCGGAGGCCGCTATGGGATCGGAGGCGACGATGGAAGCTGAGAAGGTCGTGGTCATAGGCGGCGGAGTGGGGCCGATGGCCGGCGTGGCGTTGCACGCCAAGATAGTCGAGAATACCCTGACCGACGGCACCGACCAGTCTCACTTGTCGGTGCACCACTATTCCTGTTCGTCCGGCGTCCCCGACAGGACGGCCTACCTGCTGGCTCTGGCCCGCGGCGAGTCGCCCTCGGCCGACCCGGCCGCCGGCATGGCGGCGGTATTCCAGGACGCGGCCAGGGCCCTTCGCGGGCGCCCGGCGGTCGGCGGCGTGCCATGCAACACCTTCCACGCCCCCGCCATCTTCGATCGTTTCGCCGCGGAGGCGGCCCGCCGGGCGCCGGGCATACGGATCGTGCACATGCTCGAGGAGACGATAGTGCTACTCGGCGCCAGGCTCGGGCGCGAAGGCCGCGGCGGCGGTGAGGCCGTCGGCGTGCTGTCGACGACCGGTACCAGGCGTTCGGGCGTCTACGACGAGCTGCTGTCCCGGGCGGGCTACGAGGCGATCTACGTGCCAGAGGGCGAGCAGGAGACGCTCCACGCCGCCATCTACGACCCGTCCTGGGGCATTAAAGCCGTCTCGCCGGTCAGCGACCGAGCGGCCCGGATCGTGGCCGACATGGCCTCCCGGCTGATAGGCGACGGCGCGTCCGCCGTCCTCCTGGCCTGTACTGAACTACCGCTCGCGCTACCGGGTACCGATCTGGGTGGCGCGCCGCTCGTCGACCCGGTGCTGGCGCTCGCCCGCGCCCTGGTCAGAGAAGCGGCGCCGGAGAAGCTACGGCCGCTATAGCCTCCAGCCGCGCGCGCTTGTTGCCGAGTATCGTGCGCTCGGCGCATTCGGACATATCGAGTACGCACGGCGCCACCAGCCGGTATTCCACGAGGGTGCCGCGTCGTTCGTCGTCGACGAGGCCGGCGGCCTTGAGTTGCGACAGGTGTTTGGACGCCACTGACTTGTCGACACCAACGATGGCGGCCAGCTCGCAGACGCACCAGGGGCGCTCCCGCAACTTCTCGAGCATGTATATCCTCATCGGGTGGGCCAGAGCCTTGAACATCTCCGTCCTCAGTTCATAGCGTCGCAATGCTATATCGTCCATAGACTGAATGTTGCAATGTTTCTAAACAATTGTCAAGAAGGTACTTGACAATTGTGTGCATTGTTTCAATAATTTGCAACATGAGGTTGCAATGGAGGATTCTATGAAGGTACAGATTCTTGGTTCCGGTTGTCCCAAATGCAAGCTACTGGAACAGCACGCCCGCGAGGCGGTAGCCGAGCTCGGCGTAGACGCGGAGATCGTCAAGGTGACGAATACCGACGACATCATGGAGATGGGCGTGATGATGACGCCCGCGCTGGCGATAGACGGCGAGGTCAAGAGCGTCGGCAAGGTGCTGACGAAGGACCAAGTCGCCTCGTACCTGAAAGTCGTTAAGTTTCATGCCCTGTAAGTGCGACGGTACTTGCGAAACCACTTTGATCTACGCGTGCTCGGGAGCGGCGAATACCGGGTTGCTCGCCGACCAGGTGATGCGGATCCTGAGTCGGAACAAGGTCGGCTCGAGCACCTGCCTGGCCGCGATGGGCGCCGACCTCTCGGGCTTCCTTGAGTCGGCGCGCAACGCGACGCGCAATATCGTGCTGGACGGCTGCAAGGTATCCTGCGGCAAGAGGATATTCGAGAAGAACGGCTTAGCGTACCAGCACTACGTCATGACCGACTACGACGTCGAGAAGGGAAAGACGCCCATAACCGGCGACCTGACCGAGGCCGTGGCCGAGCGTATAGAGGGGCTGGTCAAGGCATGAGCTCCAAGGAAATCTCCCCCAACCAGAAACTGCTCATCGTCTTCGGCGTCTTCCTCGCGGCGTACTTCATACCGTGGGGCGCGGCGCGCGTCCTCGGCGCGACGAACGAGGCGTTCATGATGCTCGGCGAGTATGCTAGGCAGCACGTGCTCCTGTGCCTCGTACCGGCGATGTTCATAGCCGGCGCCATCACCGTGTTCCTGAACCAGCAGGCGGTGATGCGCTACCTCGGGCCCGACGCCAACCGGTTCACCGCGTACGGCGTGGCCTCGGTCTCCGGCGCGATACTCGCGGTCTGCTCCTGTACCGTATTGCCCATCTTCAAGGGCATCTACAAGAAGGGCGCCGGACTGGGTCCGGCGGTGGCGTTCCTGTATTCCGGTCCAGCCATCAATATCCTCGCCATCGTACTGTCGGCCAGGGTCTTCGGCTGGAAGCTCGGCGTCGCGAGAGCGGTCGGTGCCGTAGCGTTTTCAATAATACTAGGCCTCGTCATGGCGCTCATCTTCCGCAAGGATGACGAGAAGCGTGCCGCCGACGCCCGCCTGTTCACCGTCCCGGACGAGAAGCCGGCCCGGAGCCTCGCCCAGATGATCGTCTACATGGCCAGCATGATAGGCATCCTCGTGTTCGTGAACTGGGCCAATTCCAAGGGCGGTAGCGCCGCCTGGGACGCGATATATGGCGCCAAGTACTGGATTACCGGAGCCTTCGGCGTCGTCCTCGCCTACACGGTCATGCGGTGGTTCAATAAAGAAGAGCGCGTGGAATGGGTGGTCGCGACGCGCGACTTCTCGCTGCAGATCCTCCCCCTGCTGTTCGGCGGTGTGCTCGTCGCTGGCTTCCTGCTCGGTCGACCGGGACACGACGCGCTCATTCCGAGCGCCTGGATAGCCGGCCTCCTGGGCGGCAACTCGCTGTTCGCCAACTTCGTCGCGGCCCTGTCCGGCGCTCTCATGTACTTCGCGACGCTTACCGAGATACCCATAATCCAGGGCCTCCTGGGCGCGGGCATGGGCCAGGGACCGGCGCTCGCGCTCCTACTCGCCGGGCCGAGCCTGTCGCTGCCGTCCATCCTGGTCATAGGAGGGGAACTCGGCTGGAAGAAGACGCTGACCTACGTGACCCTCGTCGTGATCTTGTCGACTGTCGCCGGCATGGCGTTCGGAGCCTGGGCTTAAGCCGGAAATTAGGAGCAACCTTATGAAGAGAGTATCCCGCGTGAAGGGCGGCGTCACGCCATGATCGATTCCATCGTCGCCTCGATAAGCGCGGCCTTCGGAACGCCCTCGGTGATCGCCTTCGGGGCCGCAGCGCTGTAGGCGTCGCGCAGATGCTAGGCTGAATCGTTGGCATACAGAAGGGGGAGCGAAAGGTGGATGAGAAGAAAAGGCCCTCGTTCGTAGGAAAGCTCCAACCCATGGCGCCGTCGCGCCGCACGCTGACCATAGAACTGCTCGTGATAGACATGAAAACCTGTACCCGTTGCGTACCGACGGGCGCGCGACTCGCCGAGGCGGTGCGGCTACTGACTCCGATAGCCGAGTCGCTCGGCATCGAACTGGTCGAGAGGATGACCCTCGTCGGGACGCCCGGGGAAGCCAGGCGGCGGGCTCTCGTATCTTCGCCCACCATACGAATAAACGGTCGTGACATCGCCCAGGATATTCGGGAGTCGCGCTGCGAGTCGTGCGGAGAGATAGCCGGGGGCGGAGCGGCGATTGACTGCCGCGAGTGGCACTACAAGGGTACGGTCTACTCGGCCGCCCCACTCTCGATGCTCCTCGAGGCCATCATGAGGGCCATGCTCGATATCGACGCCATACCCATGGTGGAGCCGCGGCCGCTAGCCGAGCTGCCGGACAACCTGGTGCGCTTCTTCCGCGGAGGCGCGTCGCCATCATGCTGCGGGTAGGCGGAACATGACCGACCGGGAGATGCCGATGCCAGAAGAAATAAACTTTGCCATGATCGCCGGGAGCCTGCCGAGGACCGATGGGATCCTCAACCTGAGCCCCGCCGAGGCCTATGGATTCCTGCGCGCCGGCGCGATGCTCGTGGATCTACGAGAACCATACGAGACCAACTACCGCGTTTTCGACGTCGACGAGGTGCTGTACGTCGCCTGGACGAGCTTTCTCTCGGGTTATGCGCATGTGCCGCGCGGCCGAGCCCTGATACTCGCCGACGCGTCCGGCATCTACTGCCGAGCCGCCGCCCGCATCCTGACCGAGGCCGGCTACGTCAATGTGGCCAAGCTATCCGGCGGCATGATCGACTGGGACGCCGAAGGCCTACCCGTGCGCAAGGACGACGGCTACGAGCTGGGCGGCCAGTGCGCGTGCAAGATGAAGACCCGCGATGGAATCAACCCGCTGATGAGGAAAGGTGATCGCTAAGCCGCGCTCGCTCTCGTTTCGCAGCGCCTTTCCAGCGTTTGCAGCGGCGCGCCGCGACGCTGTACTTCGTATCTCGTTCCTCGAACTATCCCTGATATAGGAAAAGCCGGAAAGCTATAGAAGACGGTCCGAATCTCCGGCTCATCGTTCGTTCAGCCCGTCCTCGGCCGCCCCGAGTCCGCCGTCATGGGTATCCTCGATGCAGTCGATCAGATGGCTGATGCAGTCGCACGCGAGCGAGTATTCGCTATAGGTGCCTCGCTTCTCGGCGCGTACGAGGCCCGTGCGCCTGAGTAGCGCCAGGTGCTTCGATACGGTCGTTATATCGGCCTCTACGGCCTCGGTGAGCTCCCCGACGCATCTCGGAGCCTGTTCGAGCATCTCGATGATGAGTAGCCTCGACGGATGGGCCAGGGATTTAAGGATCGTAGCCCTGCGGGTCAGTCTCGCCTTGTCGCCTTCGGTCATCGGTCCTCCCGACCTATCCAGCTATGGT
This sequence comes from Spirochaetota bacterium, assembly GCA_029560805.1. GTDB lineage: Bacteria > Spirochaetota > Spirochaetia > Treponematales > UBA12059 > SZUA-370. Next base: position 3,964 of record JAKQKE010000072.1, on the reverse strand, counting down.
ATCATCGATAACTCTTGACATTGTTGGCCAATACGCCAATAATAATACGTGTAGTGGAACTCCGTGTCAACGATACAACGTGGAGGATACATGAGCGACAGCCAAAAAGCGGGGCTTGGAGCCTTCGCGAAGTACCTATCCGTCTGGGTAGCACTTTGTATAGCGCTCGGCGTGGCCATAGGATACTTCCTGCCGGGCGTGCCAGCGTTCCTGGGCCGCTTCGAGTACGCGAGAGTCTCGATACCGGTGGCGATACTCATCTGGCTCATGATCTACCCCATGATGCTCAAGGTCGACTTTTCAAGCATCAAGAATGCCGGGAAAAAGCCCAAGGGGCTCATCATCACCCTGGTCGTGAACTGGCTCATAAAGCCGTTCACAATGTACCTTATAGCCGCATTCTTCCTCAAGATCGTCTTCAAGGCGCTCATCCCGGAAGCGCTCGCCACCGAGTACCTGGCGGGCGCCGTGCTGCTCGGTGCGGCGCCGTGCACGGCCATGGTGTTCGTATGGTCATACTTATCCGACGGCGACCCCGGCTATACCGTGGTACAAGTCGCAGTCAACGACCTCGTCATCCTGTTCGCCTTCACGCCTATCGTGGCTTTCCTCCTCGGCGTCAGCGACGTGCGCGTGCCTTGGGATACCCTGTTCCTGTCGGTCGGCCTCTTCGTGGTCATTCCGCTCGGGGCGGGCGTCGTAACCCGGTCAAGGCTCGTCGCCAAGCACGGCAAGGATTGGTTCGAGAACGTCTTCTGTAAACGCTTCGACGGCATCACCGAGGCGGGTCTCCTCCTGACCCTCGTCATCTTGTTCGCCTTCCAGGGTAGAGTCATACTCGACAACCCACTGGCTATAGTGCTCATAGCGGTACCGCTCGTACTACAGACCTACCTGATCTTTTTTATTGGCTACGGGGCGGCCAAGGTCATGCGGGTACCGTACGAGATCGCGGCTCCCGCCGGCATGATCGGCGCCTCCAACTTCTTCGAGCTGGCCGTAGCCGTGGCCATCAGCCTCTTCGGATTGTCTTCGGGAGCGGCTCTCGCGACCGTGGTCGGCGTCCTCGTGGAGGTGCCCGTGATGCTCAGCCTCGTCCGCATCGCCAAGGCTACCAGGGGCCGATTCGCGGCCTCCCGGGAGCCTTGACCGCATACTGACGGCGGCTTAACGGAACACTAACACGGATCGGCTAGTGTTCGGGCGGAGGCTAATTGAATGACCCGCGTGCTGTTCCTGTGCGTCCATAACTCGGCCCGCAGTCAGATGGCCGAGGCCTTCCTCAAGAAGCATGGAGGCGATCGCTTCATCACCGAGAGCGCCGGCCTCGAACCCGGGGGACTCAATCCGTTCGTCGTTCGCGCGATGGCGGAGGTCGGTCTCGACATCTCGGGTAACCCGACGAAGAGCGTCTTCGTTCTCCGCGAGACGGGTCGTTCCTACGATGTCGCCGTCACGGTCTGCTCCAAGGAAGCGGCCGAGCGTTGCCCGATCTTTCCCGGCCTCGCCGAGCGCCGCCACTGGCCCTTCGACGACCCCTCGTCGTTCACGGGGAGCGACGAGGCTATCATGGCGCGCGTCAGGTCGGTCCGCGACGAGATCGAGGCCGCGGTCCTCGACTTCGTCGAGTCGACGACGGACTGATACAAAAGCCGCCCCCCTGAGGGCGCGCCCCCGCGAGGGCGCGCACCCGTGAGGGAGCGGCCGAGCCGTGCGTAACGCTCTAGCTTAGCGCCAGACGGCCTTGACGAACTTGACCGATGGATCCTTCGAGATCTCCTGGGCCGAGCCGTCGTAGGAGCGAACCTTGGTCCAACCGAGCTGCTGGGTCAGGATCCACCACCAGGCGGTGCAAAGGACGCCAGAATCGCAGTGGATAACAGCTTCCTTCTTCGGATCGAGCTTGAGCGCCTTGACCAACTCCTCGAGTTCGGCCTTGGGGCGCACGAGTCCGTTCACCGTGATCCAGGCAGCAGGAAGCGCGTAGGCGCCGGGGATATGGCCGTACTGATCGACGAAGGCCTGTTTCGAGAGGCCGAAGTACGTGTCGTAGACGCGCGTATCGACGACTTGGACCTTTTTCAGGTTCTTGACCAGGTAGTCCTTCGTCGCCAGGTAGGAGTCGACGAACGTAACCTCGAAGTCGGTCTCGTCCTTGGACTCGAAGCCGGTGGCTACGGCCTTGCCGGCCTTGACCCATTCCTCGTAACCGCCGTCCAGGATCGTCACGTTGGGCACGCCGGCGTAGACGAGGGTCCAGGCCACTCTGGTCGCCCAGGCGAAGCGGGCGCCGCCCGACTCGACGACGACCACGGTCGACTTACCGTCGATGCCCGCCTCGGCGATGATCTCGGACAGGTCGTCGGCTTCGGGCACCTCGTTGGACAGGCCGTCCTTGGTTACGTACAGGCCGAGCAGGTTGACCGCTCCGGGCACGTGGCCGGCTTTGTACTCGTCGATTTTACGCACGTCGACGATGACGAGGCCGGGCTTGGATAGGTTGGCCTCGAGCCAGGCGACGCCGACGACGGCGTCGACGTCTCGGGCGAAGGCCCGGGCGACGAGCGCCGCGGCCAGCAGGATCAGGATCGCTTTCTTCATCGAAAACTCCTTCATGGTGCTTCATGCCCATCAGGGCACGAGTTCCAGGTTCTTCGTCGAGCCGCCCTTGGGCAGTCGCTCGGCCTCGAGGTAGTACAGGCCTTCCTCGTGGCAGGTGTTGCAGTCGCGGGTGCGGTCGGTGCGCTTGGCTACATTGTGGGGCACCGTGTCCCAGTAGTTCGGCAGCGCGTCGAAGCTCTGCATGGCTACGCCGGCCGGCTTGAACGTGTCGCGCACGGTCGGTATCAGCCTGAGCGTGGTCAGCTGGCCTTCTTTCCTGGGGTTCTGCCCGAGGATGATAGCCGGTGTGGCGGTCGCTCCGGCTCCGACGTGGCAATCGGCGCACTGGCGGTAGGCGCTCGCGGTGTGGCAGGCCGAGCACGAGACCGTGTCGGCGTGCGTCGCGTGGGTCTCCTTGGTCGAGGCCTTGCCCATCGTCGTCACATCGTGGCAATCCGAGCACAGCGGCCTGACCGCCACATCCTTACGGCTCGCGTACGCGTTGCCGTCGCCGTGAAACTGGAGCGGGCCGTGGCAGTCGGAGCAGGTCATGCCCTTGCGGTAGTGCACGTCGGGAGTACCGCCGTAATCGCCGGTGAACTCCGGCCAGACGCGGCCTCCGTGGCACAGCGCGCAGGTTTTATCCTCGGCCTTGGCCACGAAACGGTGGCCGTCGAGGAGGCCCGTGTTCACGCCGGAGATGACGGGACTCTTGACGTGGCAGTCGCCGCACGAGGCGTGGCAACTACGGCACGACTGCTCGAAGACCTTGGTGTCGAACAGCTGCTTGCCCTTCTCGTCGAAGCGCGGCGATACGCCGTGCTTCATACCGGCGGCGGTATAGTGAAGGGACAGCGTGTAGGTCTTGGCCGTCTCCTCGTGGCACTGGCCGCAACTCGCCACGGGGTCGTCGGACGGCCTGGCCACGAGTCCCGTATGGGCCTCCGCCTGGGTCGCCTTGGTCGAGTCGCCGTCGTGGCAGTCGGTACAGCCGAGATAGAAATGCGGGTCGCTATCGAGAACGTCCTGGGATACTACGTACCCCATGTAATAATCCGCCCGAACCGGGGGAGGAGTTCCCGCTCACCCTTCGCCTTCGGCGGATTCGCCCGAGGGCGGTATGACGAGCTTTTACATGGTGGCCGGGTTCGTGTGGCAGGAGAGGCAGCTCGAGCCCGTAGCGTATACGGTGAGCGCTCCCGCGCCGAGGAACGCGATCATCAGCATCGCCCGCCTTGAGGTCGCCTTATTCACTGTGGAACCTCCTTGCGAGTCGTTAAGCGGGCCGACGGCCTCGGCGGCTCCTTACGCCGCGCTACCAGCATACTCGAGTGCCGATCGCTTGTAAATATATAAAAGAATA
>JAKQKE010000055.1 GCA_029560805.1 Spirochaetota bacterium | reverse complement strand
ACGCTGGTCGGGGCGGTAGCCGCGATGGATTCGCTCGAGGCTTTCGGCCCCGACCAGCTGGCCTCCAGGTTCGGGCCAGGCGACGCGGCCGAGGTGGTCGTGGTCGACGCCAACCTACCACCCGAAACCGTCGCGCTCGCGGCCGGCCGCTGGAAGGACAAGCCGCTGATCCTCGATACCGTCTCGGTCGCCAAGGCCCGCAGAGTCGCGCCAGTCGTCGGCCTGTTCGGTCTCGTCAAGCCGAACCGGGCCGAGGCCCGGGTCCTGCTGTCGCTCGACCCCTCCGAGCGACCAGTCGACCCGGAGGCCGAGGCGGTAGGCCTGGCACGGGGGCTCCTGGCGCTCGGCGTGCGCGAGGCCTTCGTCTCGCTCGGCGCCAGGGGCTTCCTCTGGGCCTCGGCGGCTGGAGCCGGTTTCGCGCGACCCCTGGCGATGCCAGTCGTCAACGTGTCCGGAGCGGGGGACGCGGCCACCGCGGCCCTGGCCTGGGCCGCTTCCCAAGGCTTGGATACCGAAACCAAGGCGCGCTACGCCGTGGCGGCCGCGTCCGTCTGCGCTGCGGACGAGCGCGCCGTAGCGGCTGGAGTGAGCGCCGATAGACTGTCTGCATTGATACGAGGAGTAACCTGTGAACGCATTGCTTGACCTGAGCGAGGAAGTCCGCGACGCGATGGGCCGAGGCGCCCCCGTCGTCGCCCTGGAGTCGACCATCATATCGCACGGCATGCCCTACCCGAGGAATGCCGAGACGGCCATCGCCGTCGAGGCCGAGGTGCGAGCCGCCGGCGCCGTGCCGGCGACCATCGCGATCATCGGCGGCCGCCTGAAGGCCGGCCTGTCCGAGTCGGAGATAGGCCTCCTCGGCGAACGGGGCCACGCCGTAGCCAAGGTCAGCCGCCGAGACATAGGTCGTATCGTCGCGGCCAAGGCGGACGGGGCGACCACGGTGGCCGGCACGATGATCGTGGCCGCCATGGCCGGTATCAAGGTGTTCGCGACCGGCGGCATAGGCGGCGTACACCGCGGCGCCGAGCTGACGATGGACGTGTCCGCCGACCTCGACGAGCTCGGCCGCACCGATGTCGCCGTCGTCTGCGCCGGCGCCAAGAGCATCCTGGATATCCCGATGACGCTCGAGTACCTGGAGACCAAGGGCGTGCCCGTCGTCGTCTATAGGGGCGACGAATTCCCGGCCTTCTACACGAGCCGCTCTGGCCTGCGCGCCGAGCTACGCATGGACTCCGCGGCCGAGATAGCCGCGATGCTCAAGGCCAAGTGGTCGCTCGGCCTGTCGGGCGGCGCCGTGATAGCCAACCCGATCCCGACCGAGTACGAGATGCGGCCGGAGGTCATAAACGCCGCCATCGAGCGCGCCCTCGCCGAGGCCAAGGCCGCCGGCGTCCGCGGCAAGGACGTCACGCCCTACATGTTGGCCAAGGTTAAGGATTTGACCGGAGGCGACAGCCTCGAATCGAACATCGCGCTCGTCATGAACAATGCCAGGCTCGCCGCCGCGCTGGCGATGGAGTACGCTCGACTATGACGAGGGGGTGCCGCGCCCGGGGCCTCGCCTCGCTGGCCTGCCTCGCCGCCCTGGCCGCGGGAGCGGTAGGCCCCGCGGCGGCCGCGGACGTCGTGCGCTTCGTCAACCTCGGCCTGGGCGACGGCTTGGCCAACGCGAGCGTCTCGTCCATGGTCCAGGACGCCGCCGGCTTCATCTGGATCGGCACCCAGGGCGGGCTCCATCGCTGGGACGGGCTATCGTTCACCCTGTACGAGAACGAGCCCTTCGACCCGGAGTCGCTGCCGCACAACCTGATCCAGACCTTGTTTCTGGACGAAGATGGCGAAACGTTATGGATCGGCACCTACGGCGGCCTCTCGCGTTTCGACACGAGGACCGGCGTCTTCTCGTCCTGGGCGCACGACCCGGCCGATCCCGGCTCGCTGGCGAACGACGTGGTCGTCTCGATAGCCAGGGACGCCGAGGGACGGCTATGGGTCGGTACGCTCGGCGGGCTCGACCGCATGCACGGCGACTCGTTCGTCCATTACGAGGCGAGTCCGGAGGCCGAGGGCGCCCTGGCCTCGGGCGTGATACGCGCACTGTACCGGGACTCCCGAGGCTGGCTCTGGGTCGGCACGTCGGGAGGCGGCCTGTATCGCTACCTGCCCGGGACCGACTCCTTCCTGTCCGTACGCTCGGCCTCGTCCGGCCTGCCCTCGGATTACGTGTTCTCGATTCGTGAGGATGGCGAGGGCCGCCTCTGGCTGGCGCTCTGGTTCTATGGGCTGTCGCGCTACGACCCCGTCGGAGGGACCTTCGAGAATCGAAGGCTCGAGGACGGCCGGGCCTACTTCGTCAACGCCGACCTCGACGGTCTGGTCTATGTCGGTACCTGGGGCGGCGGCCTCTTCGAGCTGAGCTTGGACGACGGGGCGATCCGTCGATTCACCAGCGACGGGGAGCGCCGATGGTCGCTCCCCCATGACACGATGTACTCGATGCTCGTCGATCGGGCCGGAGACGCCTGGGTCGGTACGAACGGCGGCGGCTTCTCGATGCTATTACACGACGAGGCCGGCATGTCGCTCTACGAACACGACCCGTCCGACCCCGGCTCCCTATCGTCTGGCAAGAGCATCTCCGTGCTCGAGGACCGGCGGGGACGACTCTGGGTCGGCGCCTATAACGGCGGCGTAGACCGGCTCGATCCCGGCTCGTCGTCCTTCAGGCGCTATCGCCATGATCCCGATGACGAGCGGAGCCTGCCGAACGACATCGTCGTCAATATCTACGAGGATGGCCGGGGCGGGCTCTGGTTCCTGACCAATGACGGCCTGGCCAGGTACGATGAGGGGCGCGACGCGTTCGAGCGGGTGCGCCGGGATCGTTCCTCCACCGAGGGCGACGCCGTCCGTATCCTCTATGATATGGTTGAGGAGCCCGGTACGGGCAGATACTGGATAGCAACCTACACCTCGGGCCTCGAGCTCTGGGACCCGGTGGACGGCACGGTGGAGCGCTATCCGTCGGTGCCGGGCGACCCTTCCACCCCGAGCGACAACCTTGTGTACGCGATCGCCTACGACGGGCGCGGCCGGCTCTGGGCCGCGACGAACGCCGGCCTGTGCCGCTACGAGGGCGACGGGCGCTTCGTCCGCTACGAGGCTTCGAAGACGGACCGCTCCAAGCTACCGTCCCGGTCGCTACGCGACGTCTACGTAGACTCGCTCGGGAGGCTCTGGGT
>JAKQKE010000052.1 GCA_029560805.1 Spirochaetota bacterium | reverse complement strand
TTCCTGTACCAGCGATAGCAGGATGATGGGTTCGTCGTCGACGCATAGGATGGCGCCTTTTTTCACTGTACCCTCCATTTTAGAATGCGCTCAGGTGCCGGCGACGAGCGGCAGTTCGATATGGAACTCCGTATGGCCCGGCTCGGACTCGAAGTAGATCCGCCCTCCGGAGCGTTCCGCCAGCCTGCGGCAGATATCGAGGCCCAGGCCGAGCCCCTCGCCGTTGCCCTTCGTCGTGAAGAACGGTTTCCATATCTCGTCGGTCAGCTCGGGCGGTATGCCAGTTCCCGTATCTATGATAGATACTATCACGAGATCACCTTTTATCTCGGTACGAATTGTCATGACGCCCCTGAAGCGCATGGCCTGGGCGGCGTTCCTCGTCAGGTTGATGAGTATGCGGTCCAATCCTACCGCCCGCGCCATCGGCCTGCCGGGAGCGTACTCGGTCCGCAGCTCGATGCCGTACTTTATCACGCCGTGCATCAGCGTAATGGACTTGCGTATCTCCTCATGCACGTCGACGACGCGCGGCTCGTCCTGGGACGTGCCGATGTGCGAGCGTAGGGCCGATACGACGGCGGCCGCCTTGCCGCCGGCCTCCTCTATGACGCGCGTCATCCTGTATGCTGTGATCACTGCCGCCGCGTGCCTGGTCAGCTCGAGCGGCTGCCCCGAGCGCGATAGAATATCGACTACGGCTCTGCGCTCGCCGTGGAGCGAGAGGTCGGCCAGCTCGTCGGCGATAGACTCGTGGTAGGGTACGCCGGCCGTTTCAAGAGCCTCGGCGAACGACCGCCTTTCGGCGGCAGTGGCTATGCTGACCGACGGCCCGCGGTTCCCCGATATTCCCATAGACAGCAGGCGCTCGTAGGCCTCGCGTTCCGGGGCGGGTAGCCCCGCGAAGAACTCGAGCTCGGACCGGTACTCGTCCTCGATGAACTCGATCAGGTAGCCGTTCGACGACACGATGGCGCCGAGCGGCGTGTTTATCTCGTGGGCCACGCCGGCCGATAGCCGTCCGAGCACCGACATCTTGGCGGCCTCGACCAAGCGCTCG
>JAKQKE010000051.1 GCA_029560805.1 Spirochaetota bacterium | reverse complement strand
TTCCTGTACCAGCGATAGCAGGATGATGGGTTCGTCGTCGACGCATAGGATGGCGCCTTTTTTCACTGTACCCTCCATTTTAGAATGCGCTCAGGTGCCGGCGACGAGCGGCAGTTCGATATGGAACTCCGTATGGCCCGGTTCGGACTCGAAGTAGATCCGTCCTCCGGAGCGTTCCACCAGCCTACGGCAGATGTCCAGCCCGAGGCCGAGCCCCTCGCCGTTACTCTTCGTGGTGAAGAACGGCCTCCAGATATCGTCAGCCAGCTCGGGCGGGACTCCCGCGCCGGTGTCTATGACAGATAGTATCACGAGATCGCCCTTAATCTCGGTGCGGATGGTCAGAACGCCGCTGAAGCTCATGGCCTGGGCGGCGTTCCTCGTCAGGTTGATGAGCACGCGATCCAGCCCTACCGCGCGCGCCATCGGCCGGCCGGGGGCTAGTTCGATCCTCGTCTCGATGCCGTACTTGATGGCGCCATGCATCAGCGTCAGCGATCTGCGTACCTCATCGTGCACGTCGACGTCGCGCGGCTCGTCCTGGAACGCGCCGATGTGCGAGCGTAGCGCCGAAACGACGGCGGCCGCCTTGCCGCCGGCCTCCTCGATCACGCGGGTCATCCTGTACGCGTTGATTACCCCGGCCACGCGCCTGGTTAGCTCGAGCGGCCCGCCGCATCGCGACAAGGCGTCGACCACGGCCAGACGCTCGCCGTGGAGCGACAGGTCGGCCAGCTCGTCGGCTATGGCCTCGGCGTCGGGGACCCCCGCCGAGGATAGCGCCTCGGCGAAGGAGCGCCTCTCGGCGGACGATGCCATGCTGGCAGACAGGCCGCGGTTGCCCGCTACTCCGATGGTCAGGAGCCGCTCGTAGGCCTCGCGTTCCAAGGCGGGCAATCCCGCAAAGTACTCGAGCTGAGACCGGTACTCGTCCTCGATGAACTCGATCAGGTAGCCGTTCGACGACACGATGGCGCCGAGCGGCGTGTTTATCTCGTGGGCCACGCCGGCCGATAGCCGTCCGAGCACCGACATCTTGGCGGCCTCGACCAAGCGCTCG
>JAKQKE010000036.1 GCA_029560805.1 Spirochaetota bacterium | reverse complement strand
CATGCGCGAGTGCAGGCCCTGGCGCTTCCAGGCCTCGTCCAGCTTGTCGACCAGGTCCGACTCCATCCGCAGGGGCAGCACCTTGAAGGTGACGCCCTCGCGGTGGGCGCTCTTGCGCGGGCCCACCGGGATGCGGCCCTTCTGCGCCTCGCGGATCTTCCAGATCAGGTAGGCCTTGTTGTCCGAGCCCGTGGAGCGGCCGACCACCTCGAGGTAGCGGGCCTGCAGGGTCGGCACGTCGAGCTTGGTGAGCTTCTCGCGGGCGGGCGCGGCCTCGGTCTGGGCGGTGGTCTCGACCTCGACCTCGGCCTCGGCCTCGGGCGCCTTCGCCTTGGCGGTCTTCGCCCCCGCCTCGGCGGCCTGGAGCGCGTCGGTGATCCGGCGGATCAGGAAGGTCTTGTTCGGGCTTCGGGTGGTCTCGCCGGTCACCTCGGCGAACTTCGCCTGCAGCTCGTTGACCTTCATGGTGCTCAGCTTCTCGATCGCCTTCTTCGTCGTCTTGCTCATGGTCCTCTCCTTCAAGGTTGGGCCGGCGCGGACCACCCGCGTCGGCGGGTTCCCGTCGGTCACTTCGCGCTCTTGGCCTTGGCGAGCCTGCGGAAGCAGGCGAGGTCCACCGCCCGGGGATCGCTGGTCACGAAGGAGAAGCGGCCCTCCTTCTCCATCCAGGGCTGGACCTCGATGCGGTCGTCGGCGGTGATGCCGCCCGCGCGGGCGAGGTCGTCCTCGTCGCTGATGTGGGCGTAGTCGGGGCCGTCGACGTCGATGTCCGGCCGGGCCGCGTTCTTGAGCACCGCGACGATGCGGACCTTGTACCCCTTGAGGTACGGGTGCTCCGTTCCGTGGTAGGTCGTCGTGCTTCCGAGAATCTTCGCCATCGTTCGCCTCCGCGCTCGCGATCGAGGCCATCTCGATCGTCAATGACATACAGGCGTCGGCGGGCCGGAAGCTCAAGGCAATTCGACCAGAATAATGAGCGATTCCGGTATGTTGCGATGGACACGCAACGTCGCGGAACTGGCGGGTAATGTGGCGGCGAGAGGTAGACGACGCGACCTTCGAAGGCAGAAATCGCGCTACCCGCGAACGTGCCGCATGCCGTCGATCGCTTCCTTGAGCGCGACCAGCGCGGACTCGACCTTCGTGATGGCGGCGGTCTGCCCCTCGGCCATCTTCACGACGGTCGAGTGCAGGTCCTTCAGCTCGCGGTCCTTCTTCTCGTTCACCCGCCAGAAGGCCCAGCCCAGGATTGCGACGAGCCCGTAGGGACCGGTGGCCTTGAGGAATTCGGCGAAGGCGGTGAAGGCGGTCGGCTCCATGGGCTACTCCTTCTTGGCGGCCGTGATGAGGTCCGCGAGGTCGACGTTCCAGCGCACGCCCGCGCCGCGCCGAACGGCCTCGGCGAAAGCGGCGTCGGGCGCGAGGCCCGCTTCGAGGCGCAGCCAGGCGTAGAGCACGAGCAGCGAGCCGTCGGCGTGCCCGAAGTAGTGGTGCGCGTAGACGCCGGGCTTGAGCTTCGCCGCGCTCTCCACCTCGGCCATCGCGAGCTTGGTGCCGGCGAGGCCGATCCAGGTGCGAGGGATGGCGAGGCCCGCTGCGGGTGAGGTCGCCCACTCGATGAACCTCGCGACCGCCTCGGCCTGCGCCGGCGTTGGCAGCACGTACTTCTTCTTGTGGGCCCAGGGGGCGTCGATGACCGCGGACCAGGCCATGCCCGGCTTGAGGTAGCTCGGGTAGTACGGGTTCACGACCTCGATGCCGACCGAGGCGACGTTGTGCTGGCTCGCGTGCGCCAGGTTGTCGTTCGCGAGGTCGCCGTGCTGGGTGAAGCGGCCGTGCTCGTCGAGGATGAGGTGGACACTGAGCCTGCGCTTCTTGAGGACCGCGACGGTCTCCTCGGCCGAGCGCGTGACCGTCTCGTGGATCACGAGCTCGGTGACGGGCTTGCCCACCCGGTCGCGGCAGCGGAAGCGATGCACGCCCGCCGCGTTGAAGTTGAGGACGTCCAAGCCGGGCGACGGATCGATCGGCTTGCCGCCGACGATGAAGGCGCGCTCGCTCACTGGGCGCCTCCGTCCGTCTTCGGAGGCGGCGGGAGCTTGAGGCCGTCCTTGAACCAGCGGACGGA
>JAKQKE010000296.1 GCA_029560805.1 Spirochaetota bacterium | reverse complement strand
GGCTACGGGGCCTGAGCGCGACAGCACGGTTGCGAGCGATCGCTTGGCCAGCTCGAAAACGCCTATGGAGTGGGCCCGCCTGGTATGGGTGGCGCCGGGATAGACCAGGTGCGTCGGGCCGAGCTGGAGGATGCGCGACAGTTTGACGAAATCCGGGCTCGTCAGAATAGGTTCGAATTCGGTCGGCATCATCACGTCGCGCCAGAGGGGATCCCTGACGGGTTCGTCGAACGCGATGCCGAGGCGCGGCCAGATGTCGTACATGGAGCCTCCGTCGGAGCCGGTTGATCGACCGGCTCAGTCTGGGGATACTATAGCACGATGCACGGGAGCCGATCTCGACTATACGCCATTACGAGCGCCGCTATCATGCTTGCAGTAGCCGTCTCGGCCTTAGCCTGCTCGAAGAGCAAGGAAACGCCGGCGGTCGAGACGGCTCGTACGCCCGAGCCCGCATCGTCGCCGGCCGCCGCTACGCGCGATGACGCCGCGCGCGATGACGCCGCGCGCGATGAGCCTAGCCAGAAGCCCGCCGATAAACCCGTCGCGATGAAGGCGTCGCCCAAGGCCTCGACCTCCGTCGAGACGGACGCGAAAGCCTCCAAGGCGATCGTCTCGTCGAACCTAGCCGGAGTCGACCGGCGCCTCGTCGAACGGCCTTTCGACGCGCTAGCTGCCGGGGACTTCGAGCTCGGCGAGCTCTACGGCTCGGGCGCGAGCGCCCCGGCTAACGCCGCGCTGAGCGTGGCGCTTCTCGAGCTGGAGCGAAGCCTCCTTGAGGGCGAGCCGCCGTACGGATCGATGGGCGCCGAGGCGTCGGCCCTGGCCCGCGCCAGGTTCGGCGACGCGTTCCCGCTGTCGTTCGCCCGGGTACGTTTCGCCAGGCCCGTCGTCGGACCGGCGCTGGTCGCCAGCGTCCCGTTCCGAGCCTTCGCCGACGATAGCGGCGCCCGGGCTATCATCGGCCTGGCCATCCTGACCGCCAACGACGATGGAACCTG
>JAKQKE010000292.1 GCA_029560805.1 Spirochaetota bacterium | reverse complement strand
ACGCTTCCTCTGCTGCACGCTGAATGGCGCTCACGATGTAATCGCCGTCCGCGTCATAACCGTCGGCCTCGTCAACAGGACCATTGTCCATCCTCGCGAGATCTACGCGGAAGCCGTGGCCGACCGCGCCTGCGCCATATTCGTCGCCCACAACCACCCGTCGGGTCGGCTCGAGCCGTCGCCGGAGGACCTGGACATCACCGCACGGCTCAAAGAAGCCGGCTCGGTGCTCGGTATACCCCTCCTCGACCATCTCGTCTTCTCGCACGCCGGTTATACGAGCATGGTGGAGAGCGGGCTGCTCGTGCCTGACAAGGCCTGAGAACCGTCGCTACGCTTCGTCCTCGGCCTGCATACGGGACTTGCCGAAGATGCCACGGAACATATCGCCGACCAGGTTTCTCCTGGCGACGACCCGCGCTCCGGTAAAGGAGGTCACGTCCTTCTCGGAGCCGGCGCACAGGAGCACGTCGCCTTCGCGCATCCGATACTTGGGATCGAAGAATACGTAGTCATCCTCATCCGTCTTGCGTAGAGCGACGACGTTGATACCCTTGGTCTGCCTCAGGTTGGCCTCGATAAGGGTCATGCCGACATAGCGACCGGGTACCCGGAACTCGGCCATCACCATGCTCGCGCTGATCGGCATGAAGGAGAAAAGCGAACTGGACACGAGCATCGGTACGATACGATATGCCGCTTCCTTGGCGGGGTAGATGATCCTGGTCGCGCCGACCATCTCGAGTATCTCGCCACGGTCCTCGCTGTCGGCTCGCACGATGATCTGCTTGGCTCCCAGCTTCTTGAGGGCGTTGGTGACGATGATCGCCGCCTCGAGGTGGTCGCCGACGTCGACGATCGCCACGTCGATCCCCTCCGGGACGATACGGCGCAAGGCCTCCTCGTTCAGCGCGTCGCTGATGTACGACTTTGCCGCCAGATCCTTGTACTTCTCGATTACCGACTTTTCCTTGTCCAGTATGATGATCTGATCGGTAGCCTCGGCGAGCTTCTCGAGGACGCTCAGCCCGAAGCTACCCAAGCCGACGAGAGCGAATTGCCTTGCCATCGTTCCCTCCTATCCCAGCAGCAGGTTCTCTCGCGGATACGCGGCGAAACGCTCGACCCTGTCGGACGGGCGCGATACCGCCATGGCGAACACGCCAATCCTGCCTATGAACATAGCCGCGATGATGACGAGCTTGCCCCAGGCACCTAGCCCGGGCGTGACCCCGCGGCTCAGGCCCACGGTTCCGAAAGCCGATACTATCTCGAACAGAAGGTCGACGAAGGCGAACCTGCTCCCCTCGAACGCGAGGAGCAGGAACAGACACGCGCCGATGATCAGCAGCGCCTTGGCGAGGATCGAGAACGCCCTCGTCACCGATGTCGTCGACAGGGCTCCGCCTCGATACGAGATGGACCCGTCTTCCTCCGTGCCGCGGAAGGCGGCTGCGAAGGCCATGAACATCGTGGTCGTCTTGACGCCGCCGGCCGTCGACCCGGGAGACCCTCCCGTGAGCATCAGGAAAATGGTCAGGATGACGGACGCGTACCCAAAGGAGCCCTGAGGCACAGTCTCGAAGCCGGCTGTCCTCGTCGTAACCGACTCGAACAGCGCGGCGAGCAGCCCATCGCCCAAGCCCATGCCGGAGAAGGCGCTGTTGTACTCCAGCGCATAGTACAGTGCAGCCCCGAACACGATCAGCGTCGCCGTTATTGACAGCACGATGCGCGAATGGTAGCTGAGCCGACGCTTGGAGCGCATGAACACGCGCCCGATGTCCTGCATAACGACGAAGCCGATACCGCCCGAAACGATCAGCGCCATCACGACGAGGTTGACGACCCAATCCCCGGCGAACCCAATCAGGCTGTCGCTGAAGGTCGAGAAGCCGGCGTTGCAGAAGGCCGAGACGGCATGGAACGCGGCCGAGAATGCGGCCCCGTCGATGCCGATCGACCGGAACCGCGCCAAGAGGATACAGAAGCCTATCGTCTCGATGGCGAGGGTAACCGCAGCTATGTTGAGTACGATATAGCGAGGGTTTGATTCGACCTCGTCCATGTACATTTCCTTGATGATGCCCCGGTTGACCAAAGATACCTTACGGCGCGGGATCGCCACGTAGAGGGTGGCGAAGGCGACGATACCAAGGCCGCCGCATTGTATAAGTAGGAGCAGGACTATCTGGCCAAACAGGCTGAACCCGGCCGTATCGACGACAGCGAGCCCAGTCACGCAGACGGCACTCGTAGCGGTAAAGAGAGAATCGAGCAACCCGAGCCTGTCCTCGCCAGCCCAGGCTGGCGGCGACGATAATAGCATCGTCCCGACGGCTATCACCGAGACGAAGTAAACAAGTATGTTGAACTTATCGCTATTGATCCTGGATCTCATCCCCCTGGATGGTACCACGTCCAGATAGCTACCTTCAAGACGCGCCATATCCGAACGCCCCGCGCCCTCCCGTCGCGTGACCCTATCGAGTCTTCAATGCACCTTTTTCTTTCCCTGGGGTAACACCGCGCGCGCATGCGCCACACGACGATGCGGACGTATGGATATACAAGGAGAGAGGCCTCGCGAGG
>JAKQKE010000285.1 GCA_029560805.1 Spirochaetota bacterium | reverse complement strand
ATACAACCAAACCGACGATTCGTCGCTCCGGCGCTTGGTTTAATAGGCAGCTCGTGATAGGTTCTTTCACGTATCGACGATCTAATCGATAGAAAATTCATCACTGGGAGACCGCCCATGGTACGCCACTCCGCCCAGCGCCTCGTCGCGCCCGTCTGTATCGCCCTGCTATAGCTCGCGGCCGCTTGCCGCTCGCCGATACTCGGCGCCCCGGACGCCACGGGCACCCTAACGATAGTCCTGCCTGCAGCCTCCGCTTCGCGCCCCGCTTCGCGCCCCGCTTCGCGCGCCGCCTCGCGCGCACCGGGAGGCCTCGCGAGCCTGGCCGGCACCGTGACCCGCTGGGTCCTCGACGGCGACGGCCCCGGCGGCCGTTCCGATAGCTGGGAGTTCGACGCCGCGACCGTGTCCGCCGCGGACAACACCGTGAGCCTCGAGCTGCTCGTCGGCGACTGGACCATCACCGTACGCGGCTACGAAGCCGACGGCGGCGAGGCATTCACCGCCACCCGTACCGTAACGGTCGCCCGTGACGGAGAGAACGTCGTGCAACTGACCCTGGAGTGGGCCGAGAAGGCGCTGGTAGCGCGCTTCAGCTTCGACAGCGCTATCGAAGACGATAAGCGCAGGCTCGCGGCAACGCCGGGGAACCTCTACTCGAGCGATCCGGTCATCGCCGCCTCCTCCGACCTCACGGAGCCGGCCGTCGACGGATTGGCCGTCGCCTATATCGCCGACGCCGACCCTGAAGACTACGGCGCGTACATAGACATCGCGGCCGCGGACGGCAGCGGCTTGGAGCTCGGACAATCCTTCGCCCTGTCCATGTGGGCCTATCCCACCACGGAGTCCGAGGATAGCGATCGCGTCCTAATCACGAGCCAGGCCGACCCGTCGGCCGACTCGCCAGGATTCACGGTCTCGGTGAACGCGGGCCTGGTCACGCTCTCGTGCTCGGACGGTACGGCGACCGGCGCGACCACACGGGACGGCTACGAATACGGCGCGTGGAACCATATCGCTATCTCTATCGACGGCGAATCGGGCTATGCCTCGATCTACGTGAACGGCGCGCCGAACGCCGGCCCGCTAGCCTTTTCTGGCATTCCAAGCGATCCGACTATACGTATCGGCGCGCGCATGACGAACTCGGGTTTCTTCCAGGGCTCGTTCGACGACCTCCGCGTCTACGCGGGCGCCCTAGCGGCCGACGAGATCGCGGCCATCCGCGCCGACGGCTACTTCTCCGGCGGACGAGGTACGGCCGCCTCGCCCTACCTCGTCGCGACGCCAATGGACCTGTACAACGTGCGCCGCTTCCCCGCGGCCCACTTCAGGCAGACGGCGGACATTGACCTGAGCGCCAACGCCATGACCAGCACCTGGGCGCCTATCGTCGGTCCATTCACCGGCACCTACGACGGAGGCGGCAGGAGCGTCTCGAACGTCGCGCTCGGCGCAATAACCAAGGCGGGTTCCGGCTTCTTCGAGCAGATATCTATAGGCGGCGTCGTAAAGAACCTT
>JAKQKE010000272.1 GCA_029560805.1 Spirochaetota bacterium | reverse complement strand
CAGGATGTCGGTGACGATGAAGGTGGTAGCGAACATCACGTTGCCGAGGGTCTGTTCCATGCCGAAGGCCTCGACGAGTATCAGCACCTCGATGTTGGCGGCCAGGGTCGAGAAGACGGTCCAGGCGTACAGCCCCCGCTCTCCGAAGAGGCGGTACCAGACGAGGAGCCCCGAGTACAGGACGACGATGGATATGACCAGTAACAGCTCGTTGCTCATGCGTTCGCTCCGTGTCGCGCAGAGCCAGACGGATCGACGAAACGTGCTAGAGCCCGCCATCCTCGCCCGGCTCGGGCGCGGAGGACTATACAGGCGCCGGGATGGCGCCTGTACGCCCGGTAGGCAACCGCCGCCGGGGGACCTAGTTTTGTTTAACGACAGGAGGGTTTCGAACTGTCCTATAGCTCTGGCGTGTAATAGATCGCCCCGCGCGCCGTGCGGCCGCGAGGCGGGCACGATAGCACGGCGGGGCTGAGCGGCGCAACCGCCACACCGTCGTCCCGCCGCGCCTCGTTGTTTTCCCGATTATCCGGCCCGACGGATGAGGCGCAGGTAGAACTCGACTCCCTTGGCGAGCGAGGCGACCGGCAGGCGCTCGTTGACCGCGTGCATGCTGGCGCGCTCGGCCTTGGATAGCTCGAATGGCGAGAAGCGGTAGACGGTCGACGAGACCCGGGCGTAGTGCCTGGCGTCGGTGCCACCCATCACCACGTAGGGCGCGACGACCGCGTCGGGATACAGCTCGGCTATCGTCGCCGACAGCGCGTCAAAGCGAGGGCCTGACAGCTCCGATACCGGCGACGGGTCTCCGGGCAGCAGCACGCGCAGCTCGACGAGGGGGTCGCGGATGACGGCCTTCATGCGCTCGACGACGCCGTCGACGCTCTGCCCGATGGCGACGCGCACGTTGACGACGGCCTTGGCTACGGCGGGTAGCACGTTGGCGGCGTCGGAGCCCTGGAGCATCGTCACGGCCGTCGTGGTGCGGCACATCGCGCCGAGTTCGCCGCCGGCCCGGCCGAAGACGAGGAGGAGGAGGGGCTCGAACAGCCAGAGGTTCCCGAGCACCAGGCGCAGTCCGACCGGCGCGTGCGGGGCTATCCTCGAGAACATGACCCTCGTCGCGGCCGGGAAGCTGGCCGGGAAGGGCCTGGCCTCGAGCCGGGTGATGGCGCGGGCGAGCCGCCAGGCCGCCCCTTTGCGCGGCGGGGTCGACGAGTGCCCGCCCCGGCTGCGCACGGACAGCTCGATGTCGGTGACGCCCTTCTCGGCGACGCCGACCATCGCGAGCGGCCGCTCGACGCCGGGGAACACGCCGCTGACCACGGCGCCGCCTTCGTCGAGCACCAGGCCAGGCTTGACGCCCAGGCTCTCGAGATGGGCGACGATGGCCGGCGCGCCCCGGCCGCCGGTCTCCTCGTCGTGCCCGAAGGACAGGTACACGTCGCGCTCAGGCGTGAAGCCGGCCTTGAGTAGCGCCTCGACGGCCTCGAAGGCGCAGACCAGCGTGCATTTCGTGTCGATGGAGCCGCGGCCCCAGACCGCTCCCTCGTGAAGGTCGCCGGAGAAGGCGGGCCGCTCCCAGCCTTCGTCGTTCGCGGGTACCACGTCGTAATGGGCCATCAGGACGAGCGGCTCGCCCGTGGCCCTGCCCTTCCAGCGGTACAGCATCGCGTGGCCGCCGACTACCGTCCGCTCGAGTGCGCGGTGCGTCTCGGGGTACAGCTCCGGGAGGAGCTCGCGGAAGGCCTCGAACTCGGTCCAGTCGATAGCTGACTCGTCGCGGCTCGAGACGGTGCGCTTGCGTATCAGGGCGGACAGGCGCCTGGCCGCGCCGTCTGGATCTACTCTCGGCATATTGTTCATAGCAGGTGCCTTGTATATAGGAGACGCGCCACGCCTATCGAGACGATGGCGCCGGCCGGGATCAGGATACCGACGGGAGCGGTCGGCATCGCGACGAACAGGCCTATCATCAGCGCCAGGGGCGCTATCGACAGCTTCCAGTTCCTCGAGATGAACACCACGCCGAGGGCGCCGAACAGGGCCGGTAGCAGGTTGGCGAAAGCCGGCTTCAGGGTCGGCGACTCGAGCACGGGCAGGAGGTACGACATCAGGAGCACGCCCGCGAGGAGCACCGCGTTGGTCACGAGCGACGAGGCGCCGATGGCGAGCGTCGATACGATCTCACCCTCCTTGGTCGACGGCTCGACCCCGGCGGACTGCATCGCGGCTATCGCGGCCGGCACCTTGAGGTTCGACAGGTTGCCGGTGACGAAGCCGAGGTAGGTGCCGCCCGAGCCGAGCATCGGGGTAAAGGTGATCACCTCGACGATGGCGATCGGCCAGAAGACCATGATGGTCGGCAGGAGGGCCGCGGCGAGCCTGCCCAGGGGCGGCCACACGTCGAGGTACAGCGATATGGCCAGCGGTACGCCGAGAATGATCGCGATGGCGACCGCCATCCAGGCCCGGCCGTTCCGGTGGATGGCCTCGTCATAGGTCGTCGTCGCCTTCGTCGCTTCGTTCATATCGTCCTCCCGCCCGCGATGGAGGTATAGACGGCGGCCGCGGCCATGCCGACGATCATGCTGACCGGCATCGCGAAGTTCTCGAGGCTGGTCAGCTTGGCTTTCTTAATCAGGAGCCCGAAGACGCCCATCGTCGCGGCCGAGGACAGCAGGGTCAGGATGGAGACGAGCCCGCCGCCGAGGGCGCTGCCCAGGAAAGCGGAGATGAGGCCCATGAACATCGCGCTGATGAGGAGGCCCGACCAGACCGAGTCCTTGAGCTGGGCCTTGTGGATGCCCGATTGGATGCCCTTCGAGAAGAAGATGACGAGGAACATGGCGAAGACGCAGCCGATCGACATGGCCCAGGCTATCGCCGAGAAGACGACCGGGTCGGTGATCGCCGACTTGATCGACGCGCCGAAGGCCTGGGCGGCCGTCTCGGCGGCGGGTAGTTCGTAGGTTATGGCGCCGACCACCGACAGCCGTATCCACGGCAGGGGCAGGCCGAGGGCGCCGGACAGAGTCAGCACGGCGAGCAGGATGGCGATGGACGGAACGACGGAGAAGCTGGCCGAGCCGACGATGGCCTTGCGCATCGTCGCCGCGCTCAGGCCGAGGCGCTTACCCTCCCTGTAGGCCCTGATCATGAAGACCAGGCTCTGGACCGTGACGAACAGGGCGACGAAGGCCCCGATCGCGTACATGAACGGACTGTTCCGCGGGTCGGTCATGGGGACGACTCCTTGGTTCGATTGTTTTCAGCGATAGAAACTGTGATCGATTAAACCGTCGCATCCGGCCGCTGTCAACGAAAAAGCGCCCGGACGGCGTCGGCCATCCGGGCGCTCGAACAAAGATGCGTCGCGCGATGCGTCGCGCGTTCAAAGGCGCGCGGATCATGCGCCCCGGCGTTTTACCTAGCGCGACCCGAGCCTGTCGAGCCAATCGGCCATCAGCGCTATCGCCTCGGGCGAGAAAGCCGGCGGAAGGCCCATGTACTCGTCGGGCATGCCGGTATTCGCCTGCTGGAACAGGTGGTTAAGCCCGTCCATCGCGACGGCCTTAACCGGCACGCCGGCCCGCTTGACGGCCGCCTCGATGGCCGCCAGGTTCTTGCCGGCGCGCACCTGCGAGTCCTTGGAGCCGTTGATCGCGAGGACCGGGCTCCTGACCTTGGAGTAGTATCCGGCCGGGTTCGAGCGTAGGAAGGCTTTGAACCATGGGTCGCGAAGCATCGGCAGCTGGGCCTCGAGCTGATCCGGGGGCAGGCCCGCCTTGGACAGCTCGGCCTTCACCGCCTCGAGCGGGAACTCGTCCGACTCGAGTATCATATCGTAGAGGGCCCGGTTGATGGCCTGGGAGCTCTCGATCGCCTCGGCGGGGGCGCCCATGCCGGCGAGTATGTCCCTCGACTGGTCGAGGAGTATCTCGTAGCCGCCGACGCCGGGGCCGGCTATCGATACGAGGCCGTATACGCCGCCGAGCAAGTTCTCCGCTATGGCGATCACGAGGCCGCCCTCGCTGTGTCCGGCAAGCGCCACGCGCCTCGCGTCGATGCGGCCATCGGCCGACGCGAAGCGATAGGCGCCTACCGCGTCGAGCGCGAAATCCTCAGAGGTGGAACCCGGGAAGGTCCCGCCCGACTCGCCGACGCCGCGGTCGTCGTAGCGCAGCGTGGCCCAGCCCCTGGCGGCCATGCCCTCGGCGATGTCGCGGAAGGGCATGATGGTGCCGATCGCCTCGTCGCGGTCCTGGGCGCCCGAGCCGCTGACCAGGATCAGGCAGGGAAAGGGTCCCTTGCCGTCCGGGAGCCTGAGCGTGCCCGCCAGCTCGACGCCGGCCTGGCCGCTCTTGAAGCGGACGCTCTCGCCGCGTCGTGCCGGGACCGCAGGGGCCGCCGGAACCGCGGCCGCCGATCCGTCGCCGGCCCGAGCGAAGGTCAACGGTAAGCGAGCGCCGCTCTGGGCCCAGATCGCCTCGAGCCCGCCGCCCTCGGCAGCGCGCAGTTCCACCGAAGCCCTGAACGCGTCGAACTCGGCGACGAGTAGCCCGTCGGCGAAGATGACCGAGGAAGCCTTGGCCCCGGCGACGCGTTGGGCCGGTACGTCGAGCGAGACGCCGCCGGCCGCTATATAGAGCCTGAGCGCCAGCTTCTGGGCGCCGGCGACGAGCTCCCCGTCCCAGTCGCCCAGCATGGCTGCCGGTACCGAGGCACCGCTCTCCGCGGTTGCCTCGTCGGCGCGCTCCGGAGCGCTCTGGCACGCGGCCAAAGCTACGGCGCACAGCGCCATGACGAGGCCGCGTAGCGTCGATTTACGATCTATGTTCATCATTCCCTCCTTCAGAATCGATGTAGTTCCGGCCGAGGTCACGTCGCGATCGGTGTACGGCGTACGAGTAGGCCGTGGTCGCCGCGACACAGGATAGGATCGCGCCTCCACCGACAAACCGAGCCGCCCGCTCTGGCATGAAGGCCGTCGCGGCCGTCGCCAGGCCGGCCAGCACGAAGGCGACGCCGCCGAAGCGGTGCGTAGCCCTCCAGACGCCTTCGTCGGCCAGCGTCCAGGGCAGGCGGATGCCGACCGTGTAGTTCCACTTGAGGCGCGGCATCACGTTGCCGATGGCGACGAAGGCCAGGCCGGTCGCGAGCGGCACGAGCCTCAGGTCGGTGCCTTCGAGCAGTCCGAGGGCGGTCACGATCGTTATCAGGTGCAGGGAGGCTGCCAGCGCGGCCACCGATACGACGACGACGACGAAGGTCCCCTCGCGCGCCTTGATGTTGCTGTAGCGAGGGTCGACGGCCGCCGCGATCCGGACCAGTGCGGTCGCCAGTACGGGCGACGAGGCTAGCAGGAAGGCCCAGGGTTTGGCGGCCCAGCCGTCGGCCGCGCCGGCCGAGTCCCAGTGTATCGGTATCGATACGGGCAGGCGCGCGTACAGGACCGCGGTCGCCGCCAAGAGCGCCGCGGTAAGCGCGCCTATCCAGATAGTCGCCTTGTCGATAGCTTTCATCGATCCTGTCCTTTCATCGCCATAATCCACTCGAGCAGGCTCTGGAACACGGTCGAATTGAGCTCGTAGTAGACGAACTGACCCTTCTTCTCCCGCTCGACGAGCCCAGCGTCAGCCAGCATGCCGAGATGGTGGCTCATCGAGGCAGCGCTCATATCGAATTCTGCGCCGAGCTCGCCGGCGCTCCTCGGACCCGCCTTGAGGAGCTCGAGTATCCGTCGCCTCGTCGGGTCATCGAGAGCCTTCCAAATCTTGTTCACCGTGTTCGCGGCTCCTATCGCTTAGATATTTAGAATATCTTCTAAATATCTTAAGACGTCAAGCCGACGATTGAGGATTCCGCGCTAGCCGTTTCGGCGCTATAGTAGAAGCGAACGCGCCGACCGCTCAAGGAGGCGACGAATGATCCATACTAGACGCACGACGGCCCTAGCCGTCATCCAGTTTACCTTGACCATGCTACCGCTCGCGGCCTGGAGCCAGGCGTTGCCCCGCGATGCCTCGAAGGCAGGTTTCATTGCGACCGCCGGTAAGCGCATGGCTTCGTTCGAAGTCAAGAGCCTCACGGGCTCGTCACTGAGCTCCAAGGACCTGGCTGGCTCGCCCGCGCTGTTCCATATCTGGTCCGCGCGCGACGATCCTGCCGGAAACGGTCCGGCCCTCGCGGCGTCCTTGCGAGAAGCCCTGCTCGAGTCCCGGCCCGACGCGGCCGTCATAGTACTGAGCGCCGATACAGACGACGCCAAAGCCGCGATCCGGGCGCTCGGTAGCCCGTCCGCGCCGGCCTGGATCTTCGTCTCGCCGGTCGGCGAGATCGTCGCCTACCGTCTCGGCCGCCTGTCCGCGAGCCAGGCCGGCACGGCGGTAGAAGCGTTGTTCGGCCTCTATCCGTCGGATAGCCGCTCGGTCGCACCGGTCGCACCGGCCGCGCCGGCCCCTGGAACGGCCGCTCAGGCCAAAGTCGACGCGTCGGCGCCTGGAACGGCCGCTCAGGCCAAAGTCGACGCGTCGGCCTCCATCGAGGAGCGCATCCTCGCCGAGCTCAACCTGGCCAGGACGAAGCCTTCGGCGTACATCGAGGTGCTTAAAGAATATCGTACCCATATCCGAGGCAACTACCTCGAGCGCCCAGGCGAGACGACCGTCGTGCTCAACGAGGGCGTCCGGGCCGTCGACGAGGCCATAGCCTTCCTATCCAGGCAGACCGCCCTGCCGCCGTTGACGCCATCGGCGGGCCTCCGCCGCGCGGCCGCCGACCACGCGGCGGATCAGGGCAGGACCGGCCAAACCGGCCACGCCGGCTCCGATCGCAGCACCATGAAGTCGCGGGTCGAGCGTTACGGTACGTGGAGCCGGACCATCGGCGAGAACATCGCCTACGGCGCCGAGACGGCCAGGGATGTCGTCATCCAGCTGATCGTCGACGATGGGGTCGCCTCTCGCGGCCACCGGGCGAACATCTTCAATCCCGGGTTCCTCGTGGTCGGCATAGCCTTCGGAGCCCATCCGACCTACCGCACGGTCTGCGTCCAGGACTTCGCCGGAGGTTACACCGAACGCTAGGGGCGATGCTCCATCCCTGGTGTTCTGAAGATTAAAAGATTGACGAAGACTGATATATCAAGATAATATCAGCATGATGCACGCAAACGAACCGGACGATAGCACTCGCCAGAGCGAAGCCGTCTCACCGCCTGACTCGAGGGAGCCCCCGCTACGGGAGCGGGTCTACACGTACCTTAAGCTGAAACTGAATGACGGGGCGCTCAAGCCCGGTGCCTTCCTCGACCTCAACGCGCTCGGCGTCGAGCTCGGGCTATCCAGGACGCCTCTGCGCGACGCCTTGCTTAGGCTCGAGGCCGAGGGCTTCGTGACCATCCATCCAAGGCGCGGCGTCGTGCTCAATCCTCTGGATTTGCAATCGATACGCAACTCGTACCAATTGCTCGGGGCGATCGAGGCGGTCGCCATCATCGAAGTCGCACCGACCTTCGCCCCTTCAGACGTCGAGAAGATGTTCGGCTTGAACAGTCAGATGCGCGAAGCCCTCGACCGTAACGACTTCGACGATTACTACTCCGCCAATCTCGCGTTTCACGACTCGTATATCGCCAGAAGCTCCAACGTTGAACTCAAGCGCCTAGCCCGCATTCTCAAGGATAGGTTGTACGATTTCCCCCGAAGGGAAAGCTACCTGAGCCAATGGGAACGAGAGAGCCTCAAGGAGCACGAGAAGTTGGCTACGCTCTTGATGGCGGGATCATTCGAAGAGGCTGCGGCCTATGTACGAGACGTCCATTGGTCGTTCAAGGTCCAGGAGCGCTATATCATGGCCTACTACTTCGCCAGGGAGGCCGCACTCGGCCCGATGCTTTAGCAGTATGTATAATATTGTTAATGAATTTGCCGTAGGACAGGCCGAACAATGCGCTTGTGTACTATATTGCATACATGACGATACGGCATGGAGACGAGTATGACCGATAGGATTGCGCGATTGCGACGCGAGAGCGTCGAGACGAAGCCGAGCATCGATATCCAGCGTGCTCTCTTGATCACCGAAGCCTACACCTCGATGCCCGACGGCCTACCCGCCCCAATCGTCCGGGCGCGTTCCTTCGCCTACCTCTGCGAGCATATGGACATCTACATCGGAGCTGACGATCTGATCGTCGGCGAACGCGGGCGCGGCCCTAAGAGGACCTCGACCTATCCCGAATTAACCTGCCACAGCGTCGAAGACCTAGTGACGCTGCGTTCGAGACCGATGACCAGCTACGATATTGGCGACGATGATATCGAGTCGTACCGCGAACGGGTCATCCCCTACTGGCGCGGCCGCTGCGTCCGTGACCGCGCCTTCGCAGGCCTTCCGGCCGAGTGGCTCGCCCTCTACGAGGCGGGCGTCTTTACCGAGTTCATGGAACAGCGAGCCGCCGGCCATACCGCGCTCGACGGACTCCTCTACCGCAAGGGCCTGCGAGAGCTCAAGTCCGAAGCCGCGGCGGCCCGTTCGGCTCTATCGCCCGAGGATCCAAGGCTCGAGGAAAAGGTGGCCGAACTCGAGGCCATGGCCACCTCCTGCGACGCTATGATCAGGCTGGCCGAGCGCCACGCCGATCGGGCCGAGGCGATGGCCGCCTCGGAACGGAACGCCGCCCGCGCGCTCGAGCTACGGGACATAGCCGCGGTATGCCGCAGAGTACCGGCCGAGGCCCCGAGGACCTTCCATGAGGCGCTACAGGCCTATTGGTTCGTGCATCTTGGCACGCTGACCGAGCTCAACGGCTGGGACGCCATGAGTCCGGGCCATCTCGACCAGCACCTCGAACCGTTCTACCGGCGCGACCTCGCCGACGGCCGCCTGACCCGCGAGCGGGCCAAGGAGCTCCTGTCCGCCTTCTGGATCAAGGTGAACAACACTCCAGCCCCACCAAAGGTCGGCATCACCGCCGCAGAGTCGGGCACCTATAACGACTTTACCAACATCAACCTCGGCGGCCTCGCGCCCAACGGCCGCGATGGCTCCGGCGAGGTGACGCTCCTGGCCCTCGAGGTGCTTGAGGAACTCAGGCTGCTGCAACCGCAGGCGAACCTGCAGGTCTCGTCCAGGACGCCCGATCGCGTGCTCGAGGCCGCCTGCGCCGTCGTCCGCGAGGGCATGGGCTATCCGTCGCTGTTCAACGCCGACGAGGTGACGCTGGCCCAGGTCGCCTCCGGGAAGAGCCTGCGCGACGCGCGCGAGGGCGGCACCTCAGGCTGCATCGAGACCGGCTGCTTCGGCAAGGAAGCCTACATCCTCCACGGCTACCTGAACGGGCCCAAGCTCCTCGAGCTGGCCCTGAATGACGGTATCGACCCGGCCAGCGGCCGACGCGTCGGGTCCGCGACCGGCCCGGCCGAGTCGTTCCGCTCGACCGACGAGCTGTTCGCGGCCTGGGTCGCCCAGCTACGCTACGCCGTCGACTGGAAGGCCCGCGTCGACGGCTATCTCGATGACCTGTACGGCCGGAGCACGCCCGCTCCGTTCCTGTCGTTGTACATCGCCGACTGCGTCTCCCGGGGCCTCGACTACTATCGCGGCGGCGCCCGCTACAATAGCGACTATATCCAGTGTGTCGGCCTCGGCACCGTGACCGATTCGCTGTCGGCCATCAAGACCCAGGTCTTCAGGGCCGGCAAAGCGACGATGGCCGGCCTCGTCGAGGCGCTCCACGCTGACTGGGCTGGTAGCGACGCACTGCGCTCCCTGGTCAGGAACCGAACGCCGCTGTTCGGCAACGACGACGACGAGGCCGACGCGATCGCGGCGCGGGTCTTCGACGCCTTCGTCGACACGGTCGAACGGGACGGCGGGAAGCCGAGGATATCGAGGCGGGGCGCCCCGTATAGGGCCAATTTTCTGTCGACGACCTGCCATGTCTACTTCGGTACCAAGACCGGCGCCACGCCCGACGGGCGAAAGTCCGGCGAGCCGCTGTCCGACGGCACGAGCCCCTCGCACGGCGCCGATAGGCTCGGCCCCACGGCGGTGATGAACAGCCTTGGAAAGTTGGACCAAGCCAAGACCGGCGGGACCCTGCTCAACCTGCGCTTCTCGCCGAGCGCCCTGGCCGGCGCCGACGGCCCCAAGCGCCTGGCCAGGCTCGTTCGCGGCTACTTCAGGCAAGGCGGGCATCATGTGCAGTTCAACGTCGTCGACGAGGCCACGCTCAGGGCGGCCAAGCGGAGCCCGAGCGACTATCGCAGCCTCCTCGTTCGCGTGGCCGGCTACTCGGACTACTTCGTCGATCTGGACGAGCGCCACCAGGACGAGATCATCTCCCGCACGGCCCACGCGCGGGCCTGATCCGGAATACGCGCAGGCGCGCCGAGGGCTCAAGCCCGCGACGCGGCGTACAGGGCCTCGGAAGCCCGCCGCCACGCATCGGCCGCCCTCCGCAGCCGATCCGAGCCTGGATTCGCGGCGGACGCCTTGGCCAGGGCCGCGGCCACTCGCCGAGCCGCCCTGACCCCCGCGTCCGGTCCCGTGGCACCGAGGCCGTCTATCGTCGCGGCAGGATACGGGTTCGGCACGGGCGCGCCCGCGGCCCTCGAGACGGCCGACGCGAACATACCACAGGCAGTGCGCACCTTTTCCTCGTACTCTGCCGCGCCCGACGGG
>JAKQKE010000260.1 GCA_029560805.1 Spirochaetota bacterium | reverse complement strand
CGTCAGCCGACGAGGCGGCGCGCCGGGCAACGGCGTCCGCGGACTCCGAGCTCTACACCGTCCCGGACAGGCTCCGTTCGCTCGAGGCCCTGGCGCGCCGCCTCGGCGACATGACGAGCGCGACCGTTACCAGGATAGTCGACGGCGACACCCTCGTCGTCGAGCTGCCGGGCGGCAGCCAGGAGAAAGTCAGGCTGATCGGCGTCGATACCCCGGAGAGCGTCGACCCGCGCAAGCCGGTGGAACGCTTCAGTAAGGAGGCCGCGGCCTACGCGGAGCGGCGCCTCCTCGGGCGGGACGTCCGCCTGGCCTTCGGGCCGGAGGGGCGCGACTACTACGGGCGCCTGCTCGCCTATGTATTCCTGGACGACGGAACCTGCGTCAACCTGGCGATCGTATCGGACGGCTACGGCTTCGCGTACCTCAAGTACCCGTTCCCGTTCCAGGACGAATTCTCCACCGCGGAGCGGGAAGCCAGGCGAGGCGGCCGGGGATTATGGGCGACAAGCGGCGAGACGGAGTAAGCTACCGGCCGCTACGACACTTCTATACGGAGCCTTCCGGCGTCACTGGTAGTAGAACCCTTTCTCGTCGAGCACGCCGTGGATGGCCTCGAGCACCTTGCGCTCGATGCTTTCCTTGACCTCGAAGTTCGAAGCGACCCTATCGATAGCCGGGGAGTCCCGGATGAACAGCTCGTAGACCGGAACGCCGAAGGAGCCGGCTATACGATCCAGGTTCTCGGCCGAGGGAAACCGCTTCTGTATCTCTATATTGCCTATGAGCGTGGTGGAGCAGCCGACCCGCTGCGCCAGAACCATCTGCGATATCCCGACAGCGGCCCTGAGCCGCTTCATGTTTAGGGCGAGCAACTCTCGAGCGGTTTCGTTCTGGTCCAAAGCGTTGAGCTCCTCCCGGGTGCTATAGTGTCACCCCGGAAAAGCCATGCCTCAATCATCCCTTGGCGGTATTAGTTTATTTCTATTAGGCCATCTTCGTACATCGAAGCATTCGCCGGAAGCCAAGATCGATAAGGACTGCGTGCGCGGTACCGCCGAAAAACCTATCCGAACTAAAAAAAGATTGACAGAAATACGAATGATAGTACCATACGAGTAGCACCGTGTACGTACACGCTACAGAGAACAGAGTGTTTCGTACATACACCCAATCCCGATGAGCGGACAGAATCGTCCGACTCGGTATCGACGATGGAAGGAGGAGCGAGCGGTCTCAGGATTCCGGTTTCAGCGTTGTTACTACCCGAGGGCTTCGAAAGTCAAGCGAATGCGCGGCGTTGCCGCCAGAGAACGTGAAGTTGTTCCGTAGTATCGGAGGCATGAAATGTCATCTCAATCTCGGTTAACGAAAGTATTCTGTACGGCCCTAGTACTCCTGGTCGCTTTCGCCGGCTCGGTCAGCGCCCAGGG
Source organism: Spirochaetota bacterium (assembly GCA_029560805.1). Taxonomy (GTDB): domain Bacteria; phylum Spirochaetota; class Spirochaetia; order Treponematales; family UBA12059; genus SZUA-370. Next base: position 20,637 of record JAKQKE010000260.1, on the reverse strand, counting down.
TTCCCTGATCCGGGTGGGAATCGTGAACCTGCCGCCCGAAGAATCCGGCTATCGCCAGGCCAACGTCGAGGACATGAACGCCGTCTTCTCGAGGGCCAACGGCTATGACATGAAGCAGACCAACACCGGCGACAATAGCGAGCAGATCGCGGCGGCCCAGGGCTATATCCGCGACGGAGTCAAGTACCTCCTTATCTCGGCGGCGAACGCGTCCGGCTGGGATAACGTACTGAAGGCCGCCAAGACCGCCGGCGTAACCGTATTCCTCTTCGATCGCCTCATCCAGACCGACGCCTCGAACTATAAGGCCGCCCTCGTCTCCGATATGGCCGCCGAGGGAACCACCGCCGTCAACTGGCTTCTGAGCCAGAAGCTACCCGCCTACAATGTGATCCTCATCCGGGGGCAGATGGGTTCAGCGGCCGAGCTTGGCCGTAGCAGCGCCCTGCTCAAGGCCCGCGACTCAGGCAAGGTCAAGATCGTCGCGGACGGGACCGGCGGCGACAGCTGGAGCCCCGAAGAGGCCCGCAAGGTAGTCGAGGCCGCGATAGCCGCCGGCAAGGACTTCAACGTCATCTACGCGCAGAACGACGGTATGGCCCAGGGCGCGGTCCAGGCCCTCGACGCCGCCGGCATCAGCCACGGCAAGAACGGCAAGGTCAAGATCATCGGCTTCGATTTCAACCGCTTCGCCCTACGTAACGTACAGGCCGGCTACTGGGATTGCGACATCCAGTGCAGCCCCCGCCAGGCGGCCGAGATCTCCGGTTGGATCAAGACCCTGGAATCCGGCAAGAAGAGCCCCACCGGCATCGTCTATCAGAAAGAGATCTACGCCGATACGGCCACGATCACCGACGAGCTCATCCTGAGCAAGGGCATCAATGCCGATCCAGGCAAGGGCGTGATCACGAAGTAACCGTATATAGTCATAGAACCGCTTGAGGCGTGCGGCGCGGCGCTGGGTATAGTCAGACTTGCCGCGCCGCACGTTTTTATTCTCGATGCATCAGGGAGAGGAACGAGTGCGAACGCAGAATGTGCTTGAGATGCGGGGCATATGCAAGTCGTTTCCCGGGGTCAGGGCCCTGCACGACGTCAGCTTCACCCTTCGGGCGGGAGAGGTTCACGCCCTCATGGGGGAGAACGGCGCCGGCAAGTCCACCTTGATCAAGGTGATGACCGGCGTCTACGAGAAGGACTCCGGCCAGATAGCGATAGAAGGAAACGCCATCCATTTTAAGTCGCCCCAGGATGCTCAGGCCTTCGGGGTCGGCACCGTGTACCAGGAGATTACGCTCTGCCCAAACCTGACTGTCGCGGAGAACATGTTCATAGGCAGGGGCCGCTACGCCTTCGTCAATTGGAAACGGATGAGGGAACGGGCCGCTAGGCTCCTGGACTCGCTCGGCATCCCGGCCAGGCCGACCCAGCAGCTGTCGAGCTGCTCGCTGGCCATCCAGCAGATGATAGCGATCGCCCGCGCCATCGACATGGACTGCAAAATCCTCATCCTGGACGAGCCGACCTCGTCGCTCGACGAGGACGAGGTTCGCAAGCTCTTCTCGCTGATGCGCGAGCTGAAGTCCAGGGGCGTGGGCATCGTCTTCGTAACCCACTTCCTGGACCAGGTATACGAGATCAGCGACAGGATCACGGTGCTGCGCAACGGCGAATTCATAGGCGAGTACGAGGCGTCGGCCCTGCCCCAGTTCGAGCTGGTATCGAAGATGATGGGTAAGGCGCTCGACGACGTCGCGAGGATACGGAAGCATGAGCCTTCGACTCGCGCCGGCGAGACGCCGGTGTTCGAGGCGACGGGGCTATCGAGCGCGGCGGGGGTCAGGCCCTTCGACTTCTCCATACGGAAAGGCGAAGTGAACGGGTTCACCGGTTTGCTCGGCTCCGGGCGCAGCGAGAGCGTCCGCGCGATCTACGCGGCCGATAAGGTTACCGGCGGCGACATCAAGATCAAGGGTAAAAAGGCGAACATCGGGGAGCCCATCCACGCGATGCGGCTGGGCATCGGCTACTTGCCGGAGGATCGCAAGGGCGATGGCATCATCGCTGACCTCTCCGTGCGAGACAACATCATCCTGGCGTTGCAGGTCCTGCACGGGTTCTGGAAGCCGTTCTCGAGGAAGCAGGCCGAGGCGTTCGCGGACGAGTACATCCGGAGCCTGAACATAAAGACCGCGTCCAGCGCCACGCCGATCAAATCGCTCTCGGGGAGCAACCAGCAGAAGGCCATCCTCGCCCGATGGCTGTTGACCCATCCCGAGTACCTGATACTCGACGAGCCGACGCGGGGTATCGACGTCGGGACCAAGGTGGAGATCCAGAAGCTGGTGCTCAAGCTCGCCGAGGAAGGGGTCAGCGTGACCTTCATATCCTCCGAGATCGAGGAGATGCTCCGTACCTGTTCGCGCCTGATCGTCATGAGGGACCGGTCCATCGTCGGGGAGCTCACGGGCGGCGACCTGACCGAGAACGTCGTCATGCGCGTCATCGCCGGGGGGAGCTAGCTGACATGAAGAAGAGAACCCACGGATTCCAGGTGCTCCTGCCCCTCTCGGTGCTGGCGATCCTGATCCTCATCAACCTGATCAAGGGCGCGGATTACTTCAGCGTCACGCTCATCAACGGGGCGCTGTACGGCAATATACCGAACATCCTGTTCGGCGCGTCGGAACTGGTGATCCTGGCCATAGGGATGACCCTGGTCACCTCCTCGTCGGGCGGCCAGGATATCAGCGTCGGGGTCGCGGCGACGATAAGCTCGAGCGTATTCGTCCGCGTGCTTCTCGGCTCGGCGAGCATCACCTGGACGACCATCCTGGTCGCGTTCCTCATCAGCTGCCTGGTCGGCATCGTCATCGGCGCCTTTAACGGCTCCCTGGTCGCCATGTTCAACGTCCAGCCGATGGTCGCGACGCTCATCCTATTCACCGCCGGCAGGTCGATAGCGTTCCTGATCGATGGCAGGCTGTCACCGATACTGGCCAACGACCTGACGAGCCAGATCGGCAGCGTTATACCGGGCGTCCCGATCCAGACGCCCATAATCCTGACCGCCGTATTCATAGCAGTCGTCGCCGTGTTCCTCAAGGCGACGAACCTCAGGCTGTACTCGGAGGCCGTCGGGATCAACCCGAGGGCCGCGCGCCTCAACGGCATCGACCCGGTGAGGATCAAGCTCCTGACCTATATGATCCTCGGCGTCTGCACGGCCGTCGCCGGCTTCATAGCCGTTACCAAGGCCGGTCGCCATGACAGCGTCAATCTGCTGAAATTCTGCGAGATGGACGCGATCCTGGCGGTCGCGATCGGCGGCAACCCGCTCGGCGGGGGCAGGTTCAGCGTATCCGGCTCGATAATCGGCGCGTATACCATTGAGGTACTAAACCGGACCCTGCTACGCCTCGAGGTGGACCCCGAGACGATCAAGGCGTTCAAGGCCGTCTTCATACTCGTGCTGATGGTCGTATCGTCGCCCGTGGTCAGAGCCTACGCGGCGAAGGGCGTCGCGCGGCTTCGAGCCAGGCTCGACGCCACGGTCGCCAAGAAGCCGCGAGACCCGGAACGGGAAGAGGCCTAGGGTGGAAGCGATGAACACGACACAGCGCAAAGAGGCTATAAGCAACTCGAACCTGCTCTTCGCCATCGCCGCGACCATATTCGTACTCATGTACGGTTTCGCGGTCATCTGCTACCCGAGCAGCTTCCTGCAGTACCAGACCTTCTTCGACCTGTTCAACCTGAACGCCCCGCTGATCATCCTGACCCTCGGCCTGAGCATCGTCATGATAGGCGGCGGCATCGACATCTCGGTCGGCGCCGTGACCGGCCTCGTAACCATGTGCTGCGCGGTTTTCTTGGAATCCGGGACGGGGAGCGTCGGAGGCTCGATGCTCCTCGCGCTGGGCATAGGCCTCGCGTTCGGCCTCCTCCAAGGCTTTCTCGTAGCGTACCTGGAAATCCAGCCGTTCATCATTACGCTATCGGGCATGTTCCTGGCCAACGGGCTCCTGACGACCATACACAAGGATCCTCTCAACGTGACCCTGCCGGAGTTCGTGCTCCTCAGGGACTTCGAGCTCGTCGTCCCGTGGCTCGGCACCACGAACCGGCTCGGCAACTTCATCCCGCTCGCGATCAAGCCGGGCACCGTCGTCGCGGTGGCACTCATCGCCCTGCTCGCCGTACTGATGCGATGGTCGCGCTTCGGGCGGAACCTCTACGCCGTCGGTGGCAATAGCCAGAGCGCGCTGATGCTCGGCATCAACGTGAAGCGGGCCAAATTCGGCTCCTACGTGCTCAGCGGGCTACTCTCCGGCGTCGCGGGCTTCGTCTTCATAATGACGACGGGAGCGGGGAACATCGGGAACGCGGCCGGGTTCGAGATGAAGGCGATAGCCGGTTCGATCATCGGGGGTACGATGCTCTCTGGCGGCGTCGGGAACCTGATAGGCTCGCCCATCGGGGCGCTGACCCTGCTCACGATCAACGAGCTCATACGCGCCGCCGGCGTCAACTCGAATTTCCAGTCCATCGTGAGCGGGCTGCTCCTGTGCATCTTCATCGTGCTGCAGAGCGTCGTCCTCTGGCTACGCGGAGCGCGCGGCCTACGGCGCGCCCTACCCGCATGGCTGACGCCAAGCGGCAAACGCGGATAGATAGAGACATGGAAGAAAAGATCACCGTAAAGGAGATAGCCCGCCTCGCTGGGGTGTCCATAGGCACCGTCGACCGCGTACTCCACGACCGGGGCGGCGTCTCCTCCAAGACGCAGGCGAGGATACGCGAGATCATATCGTCGCTCGGCTACGAGCCCGACGTCCTCGCGAGGCAGCTATCGCTCAAGAAGAACTTCACCTTCCGCGTGATCCTGCCGCGATCGGATCAGGATTCGGGTTACTGGGCGCTCTGCCTCCAGGGCATCAGGCGAGCCGAGCTCGACCTCGCCCGATACCGCTGCGACGTGCGCGTCGACGAGTTCGACCGCTACGACGAGGCGGCCTACCGGGTATTGCTCGAGAGCGTCCTCGAGGATCCCTGCGACGGCCTCCTCCTCGCTCCCGCCATGCCGGAGATACTCTGCGGAGCCCTGGCCAGGCTCGGAAGCCGCGCCGGGGGCGATGGAACCCGGGACGAGCCCGGCTCGACGCCCTACGTCTTCTTCGACGGCATCCTCGAGTGCGCCTCGCCGCTCGCCGTCGTGGCCCAGGACCCGTTCCGAGGCGGCTACCTAGCCGGGCGCGTCATGTCGCTCCTGTCGCCGGGCGCCGGCCGGCTCGTAGCCCTCTCGGCGCATGCCGAGGATAGGCATATCGCCCGGCGCATCGACGGGTTCCGATCCTTCTTCAGCGACCACCACTCGGAACGGCGCATCGACGCCGTCGATTGCCCCGGACTCGACGGTAGCTCGGCCAAGGAGGGAGCGCTCGAGAGGATCTTCGGAAACGCCGCGGATATCGCCGGCATCCTCGTGGCCAATTCCTCGGGCCACCTCGTCGGGGACTGGCTCGCGGCCAGGGGGCTCAAAACCAAGCTATCGCTCGTCTCATGGGACGCCGTACCGGATAACGTGCGGGCCCTCGCCGACGGCTCGATCGACTGCCTCGTGTCGCAGCGCCCGGCCGAGCAAGCGCGCGAGGCGCTCGAGCTTCTCTTCCACGCGGTGGTGCTCGGTGAAGGGGCGCTGGCGTCGCGCCGTCCGGCGGAGATACCGCTCGAACTGTTCTTTAGAGAGAATATCCCGCTGGGAGAATAGAATACGCGATCCGGGCCGCCGCCCTTCCGGCGACCGGGACCGCGAGGAGGCTCGAGATGACTAACAAAAAAGGCCGGGATTACGTCATCGGCATAGACTTCGGGTCGGACTCGGTCCGGGCCCTGGTCGTCGACGCGGCCGACGGCGAGCCGCTCGGCACCGCGGTTAGCTCCTATCGACGGTGGGCCAAGGGCATGTACTGCGACCCCAAGGCGAACCGTTTCCGCCAGCATCCCCTCGACTACGTCGAGAGCCTCGAGGAATGCGTGGTAGCAGCGCTAACGAACGCCGGAGCCGGCGCGGCGTCCAGGGTACGCGGCCTCACCGTCGACACCACCGGCTCCACGCCCTGCCTCGCCGACGAGTCGGGCTCTCCCCTCGCGCTGTGGCCGGAGTTCTCGGACGATCCGGACGCCATGTTCATGCTCTGGAAGGATCACACGTCGGTGCGCCAGGCGGAGCGGATCAACGCGGTGGCCAGGACCTGGGGCGGCGAGGACTACACCAAGTACATCGGCGGCATCTACTCGTCCGAGTGGTTCTGGGCCAAGGCGCTCCACCTCGTCGAGGACGGGGCTAAGGCCGCCCGGGTTGCGGCCACCGTGATAGAGCACTGCGACTGGATGCCCTCCCTGCTGACCGGCGTCACGCGGGCCTCGGACATTCGGCGCGGCAGATGCGCGATGGGACACAAGGCCATGTGGCACCCGTCCTGGGGAGGCTACCCGAGCGCCGCCTTCTTCGACCGCCTCGACCCCCGCCTCTCCGAGCTAGCCGCTAGCCTGGGTACGGAGACCTACACCGCGGAGGAAGCCGCCGGCAGGCTCTGCCCGGAATGGGCCGGGCGGCTCGGGCTGTCGACCGACGTCGTCGTCGGTGTCGGCGCCTTCGACGCCCATATCGGCTCGGTCGGCGGCGATATAGCGCCAGGGACCCTCGTCAAGATCATGGGCACGAGCACCTGCGACGTCATGATCGGGCCCAAGCCGGTGGCCGGCGCGCCCGAGAGGCTCGTGGCCGGTATCTGCGGGCAGGTCGACGGTTCGGTCGTACGCGGTATGATTGGCTACGAGGCCGGGCAGTCAGCCTTCGGCGACTGCTTCGCCTGGCTCAGGCACCTGCTCGCGTGGCCGGCCCGGGCCGGCCTCCTCGGATCGGGCGTCGACCCCGAGGCCTTCGAGGACAGGATACTCCCGGCCCTCGAGTCCGAGGCTGCCGCGATAGACCCGGCGCGCTCGGGAGTCGTGGCTCTCGACTGGCTCAACGGGCGCCGCACGCCGGACGCCGACCAGGGCCTGACCGGAGCGATAGCCGGGCTCAGCCTCGGCACGGACGCGCCGTCGCTCTACCGCGCGCTGATCGAAGCCGCCGCCTTCGGGAGCAGGGCCATCGTGGAGAGGATGCGCTCGGAGGGCCTGCCGGTCGAGCGCGTCGTCGGGATAGGCGGCGTGGCGCGCAAGAGCCCGCTCGTCATGCAGATCAGCGCCGACGTCCTCGGGATGGACATAGCCGTATCGTCGAGCGACCAGTCATGCGCGCTCGGCGGCGCGATGTTCGCCGCGTGCGTCGCCGGCCTCTATCCGAGCGCCCTCGACGCTCAGGCGTCGATGCGGGCCCCGATAGAGCGGACCTACTCGCCCGAACCGGGATGCCGCGCCGTCTACGACGCGCTCTACGCCAAATACAAGGCCCTCGGCGCCTTCGCCGAGAAGGAGATGAGGAAATGATAGACCTGAAGGAATACGAGTTCTGGTTCGTCGTCGGCTCCCAGGACCTCTACGGCGACCAGGTCCTCAAGACCGTCGACGAGCATTCGAGGAAGATGGTCCAGTCACTCGACCAGAGGCTGCCCTGCCGCCTCGTCTGGAAGCCCGTCGTGCTCGGCTCCGACGAGATACTCAGGCTCGTGCGCGCGGCCAACGCCGACCCGCTCTGCGCCGGCATCGTCACCTGGATGCACACCTTCAGCCCGTCCAAGATGTGGATAGCCGGCCTCTCCGAGCTCAAGCGCCCGCTCTGCCATCTCCACACCCAGTTCAACCGCGACATCCCGCTCGACTCGATAGACATGGACTTCATGAACTTGAACCAGTCGGCCCACGGCGACCGCGAGCATGGCTTCATCGGGGCGCGCATGAGGATACCGCGCAAGGTCGTGGTCGGCCACTGGGAGGACCCGGCCGTCGTCGGCAGGCTATCGGGATGGATGCGCGCCGCCGCGGCCTTCGCCGACGGCAAGGCGCTCAAGGTAGCCCGTTTCGGCGACAACATGCGCGAGGTGGCGGTCACCGAGGGCGACAAGGTCGAGGCCCAGATCAAGCTCGGCTGGTCGGTCAACGGCTACGGCGTCGGCGACCTCGTCGAGTCGGTAGCCTCGGTTCGCGAGCCCGACGTCGACGCCCTCGTACAGGCCTACGGGCGCGAGTACGAGCTGGCCCCCGAGGCCCGGAGCGGCAAGGGCGCTGAGCGCGTGCGCGAGCAGGCCAGGCTCGAGCTCGGCATGCGGGCCTTCCTCGAGGCTGGCGGCTTCGGGGCCTACACCGACACCTTCCAGGATCTCCACGGCCTGCCGCAGCTCCCGGGCCTAGCGAGCCAGCGCTTGATGGCCGACGGCTACGGCTTCGGCGCCGAGGGGGACTGGAAGACCGCCGGCGTCGTACGCGCGATGAAGGTCATGGCCGCAGGACTGGGCGGTGTATCCTTCCTCGAGGACTACACGTACAACCTCGACCCGGCGGGGCCGTCGGCCCTGAGCGCCCACATGCTCGAGGTCTGCCCGTCGATAGCGGCGGGCAAGCCCCGCCTCGAGGTCCACCCGCTCGGCATCGGCGGCAAGGCCGATCCCGCGCGCCTGGTGTTCTGCGGCGAGCCGGGCCCGGCGATCAACGCCACCCTCGTCGACATGGGCGGCCGCATGCGCATGATCGTCAACGAGGTAGACGCGATCGAGCCGAAGCCGATGCCCAAGCTTCCGGTAGCGCGCGTCCTCCTCAGGCCGAGGCCGGACCTGGCCCGCGCGGCCGAGTGCTGGATCATCGCCGGCGGCGCCCATCACACGGGCTACTCCCGCGTCGTCAAGACCGAATGGATGCGCGACTGGGCCGAGATGGCCGGCGTCGAGTTCCTCCTCATCGACGCGAAGACCGAGCCCGAGGAGCTCCGCAAGGAAATACGCTGGAACGAAGTGGCCTACAGGCTGGGGATCTAGACATACGAAGAGATACATACCACGGAGGCACAGAGGCACGGAGAAAAAAATGGAGGGAGGAACCCAAGTGAAGAGGAAAACTATAAAACCTTGCGTGATAGGAAACCATGATCGAAGCCAGAGCATGGAAAGACTCCATGCACCACTTGGGTATCCCTCATTCTCTTCTCTCTCCTTATTGCCTCCGTGTCTCCCAGCGTTCCGCACTGCTCACGCTGGCTCCGTGGTTTGAATCGGATTATGGTACGCGGAGGTGTACTTTGGGTAAATTTGACGCGATCAGGGAGGAGGCCTGCGCGGCCAACCTCGAGATAGACAGGCTCAGGCTGGCCATCCTCACCTGGGGAAACGCCTCCGCCTTCGATCCAGCCTCGGGAGTCTTCGCCATCAAGCCGTCGGGACTTGGCTACGGAGAACTCAACCCAGACAGTATGGTTATCGTCGACCTGACTGGCGCGGTGGTCGAGGGAAAGCTGCGGCCGTCGTCCGATACCAAGACCCATCTCGTCCTGTACCGAAGCTTCGCGGGCATCCGCGGCGTCTGCCACAGCCATTCGCCCTACGCGGTAGCCTGGGCCCAGGCCGGGCGCGGCATTCCCTGCCTGGGCACGACCCATGCCGACCAGACTGCCGGCGAGATTCCCTGCACCCCGATGATCGGCCCCGAGGCCGTGGCGAGGGATTACGAGGAGGGCACCGGAGAGCTCATCGTCGAGACCTTCAGCGGCAAGAAGCCCCTCGAGTCCCCGATGGCGCTCGTGGCCGGGCACGGCCCCTTCACCTGGGGCAAGAGCGCGATGGACGCGGTGCGCAACGCCGCGGCCCTCGAGGAAATCGCCCGGATGGCACTGCTTACCTATCGGCTCGATCCTAACGCCAGCCCCCTGCCCGACCACGTCATGCGCAAGCATTTCGAGCGGAAACACGGGCCGGGCGCGTACTACGGTCAGCCGAGCTGACCCATACCCGCCCTGTATCCACTAAGAGATACTATAGAATCTAGCTAGATTTCGATACCATTGAACTGGAGTCGATCCTGTTCACGGACACTAAGCCCCAAAGAGGAGCACTACGCTACCCGCGCCCAAGCCGTGCTCGACGACGACGCGTTGCTATAGGTAGGCTAATCCGCTAAGATACGGATCAGAGACGGCCGAGCCGGCAAACATCACCATGGAGCGGCAGAACAGCCATGACCGGTACCACCATCACGATAGCGCTGTGCGACGATGACGACGACCTCCGCGCCGAGCTGCTCGCCCTCGTCGCCACCATGAAGCCGCCCGAGGGCTTCGAGCTGGACGTAGCCCAGTACGACTCCGGGGACGGGCTCGCGAACCGGCTCAAGGCCGGCGATCGCTTCGATATAGCGATACTCGATATGATGATGCCCGGCATGGACGGCATCGAGACCGCCAGGTCGATACGCGCCGTAGACGCGGATACGGTGATCATCTGCCTGACCAATTCCCCGGAATACGCGATTCAGTCATACAGAGTCGACGCCTTCGACTATCTGCTCAAATCGGGGGACGCGAGCGACCTCGGGGCGACGCTCTCGAGGGCCTTCTCGGTCGTCGCCTCCCGCGAGGCGGCGAGGCTGCACGTCAAGTCCGGCACGACGACGCACTACGTCCGATGCCGGGACATCGAATACGTAGAGGTGAACGGTAAGAAGCTATCGTACCACTTAGCCTCCGGCCAGGTCATCGACTCGTACAAGCCGATGCGCGAGCTCGAGGCCGAGATAGCCGAGCATCCTCGGTTCTTCGCCATCCATCGCTCCATCGTCGTCAACCTGGCCTACGTAGCGGAGATCGACCCTCGCTTCGTGCGAACCGTCTCGTCCGATAGGCTACCGGTCGCCCGCGGGAAATACCCATCGCTCGAGGAAGCGTTCCTGCGTCACGCGACGACAGAGCGGGCCTGACCGGGCATTCCCTGAATAGCGCCTTTTCGGGCGCGAATTGGCGCCCGAAGGCGTTGCCCGTCATCGCTCCTTCCAATAGCATTGACCTTCGGCCCTATCCCGTTTCGGAGCGCATGCCCCGGACAGGACGCGGCCGATATCATCGACGGCTCCGCCGACGCGGCGCCGCTAACCATTCGGAGGTTTCATGAAAAAGCTATTCATCGTCATGGCCATCTCGATCGCGTTCGCCGCGAACGCATTCGGTCAGTCCGCCTTTGAGAACGACATGCTGATCGCGCCGGGTACGCCGAACGTGACGCTCGGCTTCGACTTCGGTCTCGGCCTGAACGCCGGTTTCGAGTATCCCCTCGGTAGCTTCGACATCGATACCGCCCGCTTCACCTACGGTGCCAAGGCAGTCGGTAGCCTCCGCTTCGCCGGCGGCGTGATGGGCCTCGGCGTCGGAGCCGTCGGTACGCTCCACTTCGCGTGGGGATGCCTGGATCTCCCCGAGGCGTTCGCCTGGGCCAGGAACATCGATACCTTCATCGGCGTCGGTCTCGGCTACAGCGGCATCCTCTACTCCGAAGGTGCGATCGGCGGCCTCGGCCTCTTCTCCCACGGTGGCTCCAGCTATTTCTTTAGCGAGAACATGGCCGTCACGGTCGCCGGCGGACTCGGCGGATCGTACCTCGGCGTACTCCTCAAGCTGTAGGCCGGCACCCGAACGACCCGGTCGCGACGCGACCGGGAATTGGCGCCGCCCGATCGACGGGGCGGCGCCTTTTGGGTTCGATCCCTCCCCGCCGCCTCGAAACGCTCGTTTCCCGCCCTGAAGCGCTCACCATAAATTCCCGCCCTTTGGTACCATTACCACGTGCGAACGGCCCGATGCGTCTTCCTTCACTAAACGTTAGGTTCCATGAAAGTCAGCACGTTCTCGGGGTAATTACGACGTATCCGTCACCGCGCGTGAGGATAGGCGGCGCCAAGACGCCGCAGACAGACTATGTAAGGAGTACCAAGATGCTTCAACAGCGACCATCAACAATCCGGCGTTCGTCGCCAGCCGTCGCGGCGACCGTCGCGGCGATCACCGCCGTTTCGCTGCTAGCGCTGCTCGCCAGCTGCGCGTCGCCATATAACGCCGAAGGCATGAGCGGGCTCACGCAGCCGAGGACGCTGACTAGCCGGGCGGCTGCGCCGATGGTAGATACTCCCGTTCCCGAATCAGCGGTAGCGGAGCCGGACGAACAGGGCGTCGACGAGACCGGAGCCCCCGTAACCTACAAGATCACCACGACCAAGTACAAGGCCTCGGCGACCTACGACACCAACGTCCTCCTCAACCCGTCGACGGACGTGATCTATCCCGGCTCCGTCCTGCTCGGCGAGTCGATCGACGACGGCTCCTACATCGAGATCACCGGCGGCGAGAAGCGCCCGGTGACCATCTCCTTCGACCTCTCGGGAGTGGACGGCGACGTCACGGGCAAGATCGTGCCCACGCTATCGAACTACCGCGAGCTGAAAAACAAGATCCTCGGCCAGAGCATGCCCAGGCAGACCTCGACCTATTCGTTCGAGAAGATAGAGATCAACAGCGAGTCCGAGCTCGGCGTCAAGGTCTCAGCCGGCGCCTCTTTCGACGGCGGCGTGTATGCCGCGTCGGTCAAGAATTCGTTCAGCTTCGACAACTCGAAGAAGACGAACAAGGTCATGGTCAAGTTCATGCAGACCTTCTATACGGTCGACGTGGACCAGGGAACCTTCATCTATAAATCCTACGACCTGGCCGACTTCGGCGGTTACCGACCCGTCTACGTCTCGTCGATAGCCTACGGCCGCCTCGCCTACATCACCATCGAATCCACCGAGTCCGTCGAGGCCATCAATAACAATCTGGAAGCAGCGTTCAAGTACGGGAACGCCGAGGCGGAGGCGAGCGCCGAGGTAGCCAAGAGCTGGCTCTCTTCGAAGGCCCAGACCAACATAACGGTAATAGGCGGCAGCACGGTAGCGGTCGACCTGGAGTCTTTCATGGCGATGCTCCAGGAGGACGTCTTCTCCTCGGACAATCCCGGTACCATCATCGCCTACAAGCTCCGTTTCGTGGACGACAACACCGTCGCCAACACCATCTTCAACGGCGACTACACGATACGCAAGGCCGAGGCAGTCAAGGGCAAGGGCATCAATCTTACCCTTAGGATCACCGGCTTGAACGCTCAGGCGAATGATACTAATGAGGATCTGGAGCTATACGGCAGGATCCAATTCAAATCCGGCAACCAGTCCGAGGATCTCCTCAATGTTGCGAATACTGCGTATATGAAGGTACCAGAGAGATATACCGACTACCCTGATCTGAGCACCTGCACCTGGTGGAAAGGATCCGCCAAGACGCTGAACCTCGCGTCGACGACTACCGATTTCACCATCGAGACGAGCGCCTTCGGTGAGGTCGACGATGGGGCTAACGAAAAATTCATCGACACAGTAAACCCTCTTACGGTATCGGCTCTTACGAACGGCAAAGCCTTCAAAATAAAATGCGACATGGTCGGATACGTAGGCAAGCAGTACCTGGAGTTCACGATCGTGCCGACCATCGAGTACCTGTACTAAGGGGCGGCGGCTGTCGCGCTTCCCTGGCGATCGGTGGTATACTGACGCATATTCACCGAATCGGAGGAATAAGCTGATGATGTATACCACCGAAGTGGAGCACATGTGCCCGCTCGCCAAGGGCTCGTACCACGGTCCGGCTCCCATACCCGAGGAAGGCAAGTGGGTCCAAGCCAAGGAAACGAAGGATATTTCAGGTTTCACGCACGGCGTCGGCTGGTGCGCGCCGCAGCAGGGCGCCTGTAAGCTCTCCCTGAACATCAAGGAGGGCGTCATCCAAGAGGCCCTCGTCGAGACGATAGGCTGCTCGGGCATGACGCACTCCGCCGCCATGGCCGCGGAGATACTCATAGGCAAGACCATCATCGAGGCGATGAACACCGACCTCGTCTGCGACGCGATCAACACGGCGATGCGCGAACTCTTCCTCCAGATCATCTACGGACGGAGCCAGTCGGCCTTCTCCGAGGGCGGCCTCCCCATCGGCGCCGGGCTCGAGGATCTGGGCAAGGGCCTCCGCAGCCAGGTGGCCACGATGTACGCCACCCTCAAGAAGGGCCCGCGCTACCTGGAAATGGCCGAGGGCTACGTGACCCGCATTGGCGTGGACAAGGACGGCGCGATCATCGGCTACGAGTTCGTGAGCCTCGGCAAGATGATGGACGCGATCAAGAAGGGCGTCGATGCGAACGAGGCCCTCGCCAAGGCCAAGGGTAGCTATGGCCGCTTCGCCGAGGCGGTCAAGCACCTCGACCCCAGGCACGAGTAAGGGAGGGAACGAATCATGGCACTGTTTGAAAGCTACGAGCGCAGGGTTGGCCAGATCCTACCCCTACTCAAGAATTACGGCATCGGCTCCATCGAGGAGGCCAAGAAGGTCTGCGACGACAAGGGCGTGGACGTGGCCGGCATCGTGTCGGGCATCCAGACCATCTGCTTCGAGAACGCCAAGTGGGCCTACACGGTAGGGGCCGCCATCGCGATCAAGAAGGGCGAACGGGACGCCGTGTCCGTCGCCAAGAGCCTCGGCGAGGGGCTCCAAGCCTTCTGCATCCCGGGCTCCGTCGCGGACGACCGCAAGGTGGGTCTCGGCCACGGCAACCTGGCGGCGATGCTCCTGTCCGACGAGACCACGTGCTTCTGTTTCCTCGCCGGCCACGAGTCGTTCGCAGCCGCCGAGGGAGCCATCGGCATCGCCCGCAGCGCCAACCGCGCCCGGAAGACGCCGCTCAAGGTGATCCTGAACGGCCTCGGCAAGGACGCCGCCCAGATCATCAGCCGCATCAATGGCTTCACCTACGTGCAGACCCAGTTCGACTACTACACGGGCGCTCTCAAGATCGTCAAGGAGTGGAAATACTCCGACGGCGAAAAGGCGGCGGTGCGCTGCTACGGCGCCGACGATGTGCGCGAGGGCGTGGCCATCATGTGGAAGGAGGAGGTCGACGTCTCCATCACCGGCAACTCGACCAACCCCACCCGCTTCCAGCACCCGGTGGCCGGCACCTTCAAGAAGGAATGCGTCGACCGGGGCCGCAAGTACTTCTCCGTGGCCTCGGGCGGCGGTACGGGCCGCACCCTCCATCCGGACAACATGGCCGCCGGTCCCGCCTCCTACGGCATGACCGATACCATGGGCCGCATGCACTCCGACGCCCAGTTCGCCGGCTCCTCCTCGGTACCGGCCCACGTCGAAATGATGGGCCTCATCGGTATGGGCAACAACCCCATGGTCGGAGCCTCCGTCGCCGTGGCTGTCGCGGTATCGGAGGCGATGAGGCGCTAGCCCCGTTTCTCCGCGTTACGCTTGTCGTTGACGATGGCGAGTACCTCGGCGTCGACGACAAGCTTTCCGCCCACCCTGGGAAGGTCCATGGACTTGGCCTGCTCGGCTATACCCGTCAGGGCCGTCTTGAGGAAGATGCGGGGTATCTTCCGGAGCGCCTCGCAGGCCTCGTCGCTGAAAGACACCTCGGGATCGATCCTGTCGGCGGCGTACTTGACCGAGGCGAGGTCCATGCCTGGCCTGGCCGGGACCGATACGCCGAGCGGCTTCCTGAATCGGGTGTACCAGAAGCTCTTGGAATCCCTGTAGCCATAATCCACCGGAACGCGCGGGAAATCACGCGCTCGGACGCCGCCCACGATGGCGTCGTACTGCCGCTCCTTCATGAGGATCGCGTCGATACGCAGGATGAAGTGAGCGCCGAACCTGCTCGTGATGCCGTTGAAGCTCCGGTACGGAGGCTCGACGCCCTCGAGCAGGCCGAGGCGAGCCCTATCCTCGGAGGCACCCTCGAGCGAGTCGTCCCAGCTGCACTCCAGCACCTGGTAGGCATCCTTGAGGACGAGGGGGCGCGCCCCGCCGTCGGACTCCTTATCGGCCGCCTGCCCCGCCTCCATCTCGAGGAAGCAGTCGCTCATCTTCTCCTCGCAGCGCTCCCCGGGGAAGCCCAGCCTGACCGTCTCCTTGAAGAGCCGCCTGCTATCCTCGAGGAAATTGATGGCGCAGACGCCCGTACGCAGGAGGTTCTGGGCTGTGTTCGAACTATTGCGGCATTCCAGGAGCATGGCGTAGTACTCCTTGCCCGCGATGTAGTACGGGAAGCACAGCGAGTACGCGCCGAGCGAGGTAGCCCCGGACGGCGACAATGTCGATATGAGCATGGTGGGCATGGGGTAGAACATCGAGGTCTGGTAGAAGTTATCGACGATCCGAAGATTCTTAAAGCTCGACACGAGGCGCCTCCTGGTAGATCCGTTCCCTATTCCTCTGCGACCACGTCTTCGCTGGAGCCAGGCTCCGCGGAATGCGCCGCCAGCCCGCGACTATTCGCGGTCCTCCCCATCGTTAACGCGTTCCAGTATCGCGACGGCCTCGTCGAGGAGCGACACGAGTTGCTCGCTCTTACGCACCCCGAGACCGTCTCGCAGGCGCCTCGTGACCGCCACGTAGTCGTCCATGATCCCCCGGGCTAACCGTACGCCCTTCTCGGTACAGGCGAGGTAGCGGCTCCGCAGGTCCCGCTCGTCCGGCCGATCCTCGACGAGCCCGTCAGCCGTCAGCTCCTTGATCATCTTACTGACGTAGGCCCGGGAGCAGCGAAAGTACCGCGCCATATCGGCGGGCTTGATGCCCAGCCCTTCGTCGAAGTTATGGATCAGGATGAGGAAGCGCCAGCTACCGCCGCCGCCAGGCTCGCTCCTGGAATGGCGGATATACATACTGCGGAACACGGCGACGCTCTGCGCCATATGAAGCAGCTGATCCATGGTACTAGCACGCCCCTTGATTAACCTGGTTAACTATAAGGATAGAATCGACCGCCTGTCAAGAAAGAGCCGAGGCACGATGGCATATCCGGGTATACTGAGCCGACGAAGGGACGCTACCCCATAATACCACGTGATCCTGCAATGCTATAGCTAGGCAAAATGCCTACGGTAACTGGAGTCACTTTATCCGTCCTCGCAATGCTCTGCACGCTTTAGCAGAATTTAGTCGCACTTCAGGGGGCTTTCCATTCACACTTCCAGGTACACTGCAGAGGTTCGTGGGGAGGATAACAAGCACTAGAGCGCAATGTGGGATTCGACTATAATTAACTTTGACTTTAGTGGTAACTGCCGACACCATCGTGACTTCTCGGGCTACTGAGCGGGACTGGCAGAGGACATAGTAGTTCGAGAAAGGCTTCTCGGCGTCGATTCGGATCCATAGATATTCTGAGACGCTAGGAGTCCAGAACCAGACGAAGAAGCTGGCTAGATCCATGTTCCGTAGACGTTCCGCCGCCTCGAAACCCTCCTGATCTCTGGCTGATTTCAACTGAGCCAACTTGGCTAGGGGAAGCTCGACGAGAAGTTGCTCCGCCTTGGCGGCCGCCAGTCGTTCGTCGTCCGTACCCGTGGGCCGCTGAGCGAGAATACGCCCGGTCGAAGTCTCGAGCAGCCTGGCATAAATGAGAACCGTGCCGTCTTGAGTGGATCGCTTGAATAAGGTGAAGTGG
Source organism: Spirochaetota bacterium (assembly GCA_029560805.1). Classification (GTDB taxonomy): domain Bacteria; phylum Spirochaetota; class Spirochaetia; order Treponematales; family UBA12059; genus SZUA-370. Next base: position 3,106 of record JAKQKE010000260.1, on the reverse strand, counting down.
AAGCGGCTTGGGTCGGTCTTGGTCTTCTTGCCCATAAATGGAAACCCCAAAAGTCACACCGGCAAGTCACAGTGTACTTTCAGGAGGCAACCAACTTCGCAAGTACTGATGGAGAATAGGGGATTCGAACCCCTGACCTATAGATTGCGAAACAGCTTAACTCGTTATCCTACAATGACATAGCTTTGCAAAATGCCTACTGTAACTAGAATTATTCTAGCAGCTTTTGTAAACCTCTGCACGCTTTTGCAGAATTTAGTCACACTTAGGGGGTCTTTCCAGTCGCACTTTTAGTTACACTTCAGGGGTTTTCGGGGGTGATGGTCCAGACTACATGGCATGGGCAGAGTGTAAGGTAATAGGCGGCTACGCGCTTTGCTGGGCCCGACCAAAGCAAAGTCAGACTTTAGTTTGGTCGGAGCTCGACGCCAGGGACGATTCGATACATAGCTTAGCCATGTTCCGTATTGTTGTCACTTGACAAAATATGGTTGCATAATGGAACATTGGGTATGGCCAAGTCGACCCTGAATCTAGCCAAGCTATTTGAGAAGACCCCTCTCCTACGCTCGCAGGATCTCGAGACGGCAGGCCTCAAGCGAATAGCGATCTCACGCTATGTTAAGGCGGGGAGGCTGAAGCGGCTTAAACGAGGTCTCTATTGTCTGCCAGACTACCGATCGAACGAGCATGGGGATATCGCCATTATTGCCAAGCAGATGCCTGAGGCCCTGGTCTGTCTCCTCACTGCCCTTCGGTATCATGAGCTTACGACGCAAGCCCCCTCGGAAGTCTGGATCGCCATCGCCCGTACGTCACGTGCGCCTCGCCTCGATTTCCCGAGCATGAAGGTGGTGAAGTTCGGAGGCGCCGCGCTTTCCTATGGGGCCACGACCAAGGAGATAGAAGGAGTGCCGGTGCGCATTACCGCGGTCGAGAAGACGATCGCAGACTGCTTCAAGTTCCGTAATACCGTCGGACTGGACGTGGCCATCGAAGCCCTCAAGGAAGCCAAGCGACGGCGGCTCATCGACCAGAACGAGCTCTGGGCGTGCGCGAAGGTAGATCGCGTCACGAACATCATGAGGCCGTATCTGGAGGCACTGGCATGACTCTGGAAGGCAAGGCCGCATCGGTCCATGATCGCCTCCTCGCGAAGACTCGCGCCAGCGGCGGCGACTTCAATCTTCTCCTCACACGGTATGCCCTGGAGCGCTTCCTCTACCGCATTTCAGCCTCTCGCTTTCGAGAGAGCTTCCTCCTCAAGGGAGCCCTCCTCTTCAGCCTCTGGTACGACGCACCTCGACGGCCGACCCGTGATGCCGACCTGCTCGGACTCGAAGCGAGAGATCACGAGGCGATGAAGGCGGTGTTTCGTGAGATCTGCGAGATCCCCTGCGAGGACGGCATGCACTTTCTCTCGGAGAGTGTTCAGGCAATCGAGATTCGCGAGGACGCACGCTACGGAGGAATCCGGATCGAGCTAGTCGGGATGCTGGGGAAGGCACGCTGTCCGGTTCAGGTGGATGTCGGCTTTGGCGATGCCGTCACGCCGGAGCCGACTGTTGCGAGCTTTCCCGCAATCCTGGACGACAATCCCGCCCCCATTCTGAAGGCCTATCCTCGGGAGACGGTCCTCGGGGAAAAGTTCGAGGCGATCGTGAGCCTTGGTATGGCGAACAGCCGGATGAAGGATTACTTCGATCTCTTTGTGCTCATCCAAGATGGGTTCCCCGATCACTCGATTGCGGGATTGGCGATGAGGAGAACTTTCGAGAGGAGGGGCACGCCCATCCCCGTAACGGTACCGATTGGACTCAGCGACGAGTTCGCCCAAGATCGAAACAAACAGGTCCAATGGAAAGCCTTCCTGACGAAGAATCGATTAGAGGCTCTCGATCTAGGCAAAGTAGTGGCTATCGTGCGGGAGTTCTGGCTCGGGGTAATTAGCTAGACACTGACGGAGAGCTGTTCAGGTTGATTGCGAAGAGACCACGGTATCATTCGTTATAGTCAGTCGAATTCCATTTGAAGCACTATCGGCTCGTGTACCATGACATTCCAATCATTGCATATTGAGGCATTCACGAAGGTGGTGCTATCGATGTTTTGGAGACCATAACCAGGGTGGATATGTCCAAAGCAATGGAGACGTAGTTGAAGCTCCTTGACCCTTGAGAGAAGTTGGCTACAGCCCAGGTTCTTCTGCCCGGAGTCAGAATCTAGAATGCCCGAGGGCGGTTGATGAGTGAGAAGGATATCGGTATCTGGCGGAATCAAGTCCCAGTAGTCTTTGATGCTGCCGTCATCGGGGATATTGAAAAACCAATTATTAAAGGCTAATGACACAGGAGTGCCATAGACCTTTAGACCCGCGACCATGCAACACGAGTTCTCTAAGTAGGTTGCAATACCGTCGAGGTAGTTCCGAGCCTCGAGAGGGTGTCGCTCGAAGACACCGTCATGGTTCCCCGAGATGATGATCTTGCGCTCGGCAGGAAGCGGGATCGAGGCTACCCAATCTGAAAAATCAGCGAGGCGAGAGAACGATGATGCTTCCATGTCCCCGGCAAAGAGGAATAGGTCAGCCTCGGGCGTTCGGAGCTTACGGTGGTGGCCGTGGGTGTCGGAAAGGCAAAGGACTTTCATGGCAAGACTCGATATTATCCAGTAGTTACTAAGTTCGCAAGTTCGGATCTGTGGCGATTCTGAGACTGGAAGGTAATGGAAGCGGAATATCCATAAATCAGCATGAGCCGTCCGAGCGAGTACTAGCGGGTACAAAAACCCCCTCTCCCCATATCGCGTTGCCCTGAAACACCCTGTGGGTAAAGACTAAAAAGCCCGCCCCAAGACGGAGCGGGCCAGTGGTCATTTCAGGAAACTGTAACGGGACTTCATGTAGCGCGCCCACGGCTCGAGCTCCGGATGCCGGTCCGTCGGGACATAGCGGAAGAGCTGTTCAGTCGGAATGTACCTGAACTCGTCCGGCATAAGGAGCAGTGTCGGCCACAGCTCGTAGAGGTCGCGGGAGAACTTGCGGTAATGCGGCGAGGTAATGGATCGAAGTTCCCGATTGGCACCGACGGCGATGTGGACCACGACG
>JAKQKE010000259.1 GCA_029560805.1 Spirochaetota bacterium | reverse complement strand
TCGCTGATCCACGCCTTCCTGACGGTGACGATGAAGGCCAACCAGGTGGTCTCCGGCCTGTCGATCACGCTGTTCGGCACCGGCTTCGCGAGCTTCCTCGGCCAGCGCCTCGGGCCGGCCTCCAACGGCCGTTACCTGATCGGCCTGACCGGCCCGCGCTTCACGCCCATCGACATCGGCCCGCTCAAGGACGTGCCCATACTCAGCGCGATACTCAATCAGGATCTGTTCACCTTCGGCATCTACATCCTGATCCCCCTAGCGTGGTTCTACATGTACAGGACGAGGAACGGCCTGTGGCTGCGCGCGATCGGCGAGAATCCGCGTACCGCCGACGCGATGGGCGTGGACGTGAACCGCTCCAAGTACGCCTACACGATCTTCGGCGGCATGATGACGTCCCTCGGCGGCGCCCACCTGGCGCTCGCCTATACGCCGGGCTGGTCCGAGAACATCACCGGCGGGCGCGGCTGGATCGTGATCGCCCTCGTGATCTTCTCGATGTGGAACCCGGCGCGCGCCATCACCGGCGCGCTGATCTTCGGCGGCATCAACGCCGTGCAGTTCAGGCTTCAGGCTTCCGGCACGAACATCCCGGCGGCCTTCCTGAACATGCTGCCCTACCTGACGACCATCGCGGTGCTCGTCGCGATCACCTGGTGGGAGGCCCTGTCCAAGCGCGTCGGGGCGCCGGCCGCGCTCAGCGTGCCCTACGTCAGGGAGGACAAGTAGCGACGATGGATCGGCGCGCGAGGGCCCGTCGGGCCGGGCCCTTGGCGGCGCTCGCGGCGTTCGGTTCCCTGGCGGGGCCGATCGCGGGGGCGCAGGCGCTGGGCGGCCAGTCCTTCGGCCTCGACGAGGATCCGCGCCGCTACGAGATACTCAGGGTGGCGGTCGAGCCCGGCTCGCCGCCGCTGCAGTTCGTCGATGCGTCCGGCCGCCCGGCCGGCTTCCTGGTCGACGCGGTGAACGCGATAGGCGAGGAGGCCGGCGTGGCCGTCGCGCTCTACGCGATGGCCTTCCCCGAGGCCGTCGCGGCGCTCGCTGAAGGCAGGATCGACGCGGTGCTCGGGGTGCCGTACTCGGCGGCCGCCCTCGGCGAGGCCGGGAGCCTGGCCGTCTCCGAGCCGCTGTTCGCCTCGGCCGTCGCCGTCGTCTCGCTCGCCGACGACGGCCGCTACGGCGAGGGCTCGGCGAGCCTGGCCGGAGACGTGCTGGCGCTGACGAGGGGTTCGCCGGCCTACGACTTCCTCAAGGCCATACGCTCCGTGCGCTTCAACGAGACGAGGACCCCGGCCGACGCGCTCGAGCTGCTCTCGCTCGGCCGGGCCGACGCCTTCCTCGAAGACCGCGTCGTCGCCTCGTACCTGCTCGGGCGGCGCGACGACGCTGCGCGCTTCGCCGTGGCCTCATCGTACTGGCTGCCGGTGGAGTACGGCCTTGCCGTCCGCGGCGGCGACGACTTCCTGCTCTACAGCTTGAACCAGGGCGTCCGCGCGATCAAGGAGTCCGGCGTCTATAGCGCCATCTACGAGCGGTGGTTCGACGACTCGGTGGCGGCCGCGCGGCGCCGCCTGCGGAACGCGATGATGGCCCTCGTCGCCGTTCTGGCCGCCTTTCTGCTCGGCGGAGGCGCGGCGTTCTGGTGGAACCGGCAGCTGGCCTCGAACGTGCGCGCGCGGACCGCCGAGCTGCGCGATGCCAACGACGAGCTTGGCCGTCTCGTCGGCGAGGCCGAGGACAAGAAGGAGTTCATCGCGCAGATCCTGGAATCCAGCCCTCGCGGCCTGGTCACCTGCGACGCCGGCGGCCTCGTGTCCGTCTGCAACGCCCGGGCCCGAGTCATCGGCCTGCTCGACCCCGACCCCGTCAGCCGCCCGGCCCTCGAGTATCCCTTCCTGGCGCATTTCCTGAATCCCGAGCTGACGGCGCGGGTACTCGGCGGCGAGTCCATGCCGTTCAGCGTCTCCGAGTGGGCCAGGCCCGACGGCGCCCGCCTGCAGATACGCCACGCCACCTATCCCCAGATCGACCACGAGGGCCGCGTCGTCGGCCTGATCTTCTCGTTCGAGGACCATACGGTCGAACAGGCGATGCGCGAGCGGCTAGCGGAGCGCGAGAAGGGCGAGGCCCTCGGCCGCATCGTCGCCGGCGTGGCCCACGAGATCCGGAACCCGCTCACCTCGATCAAGGCCTTCGTCGAGCTGTTGCCTCGCAAGATGGACGACCCGCGCTTCCTGCGGGAGATGGGTTCTTTCGTGCCGCGCGAGGTGGAGCGGGTGGACAAGCTCATCCGCGATCTTATAGATTTCTCGCGGCCGAGGCGGCCGGTCAGGTCGACCGTCGACCTGGGCGAACTCGCCGAGTCGACGCTGGCCCTGTCGTCGCCCTCCCTGGACAAACGCGGCGTCACGACGGCCTCGAGCGCCGAGCGGGGCCTCTACTGTTCCGTCGACGCCGACCAGCTACGCCAGTGCGTGATGAATTTCGTGCTGAACGCGGCCGACTCGGTCGAGGAGGCTCGGGCTCGCGGGGCCGGAACGGCCGCGGCCGAGGACCGCGGCCCGGATATAGAGCTGGCGGCCTACGCCTCAGGCGGCAAGGCCGTCGTCGAGCTGCGCGACCAGGGCGCAGGCATCGCCGAGGCCGACCTGGAGCGCGTCTTCGAACCGTTCTATACGACGAAACGCGGCGGGGTGGGTCTCGGCCTGCCCCTGTCCAAGCAGTACGTCGAGGAGAACGGCGGACGGCTCGAGCTGCGGATAGGGCCGGGCGGCGGCGCCGTCGTAGTCATGGAGTTCCCCCTGGAAGGACGAGAGCGTGGATAGGATACTGATCATCGACGACGAGGCGGCCATCTGCTCGTCGCTGACCTTCGCGCTCGAGGACGCGTACTCGGTGGCTAGCGCCGTCGACGCCGACGACGGCCTGGCCATGGCGTCCGACGAGCCGTTCGACCTCGTGCTGCTCGACCTGCGCATCGGCAAGGCCGACGGCCTCGAGGTGCTGACCGCGCTCAAGCGCCTGCCCGACCCGCCGGTCGTGCTCATGATGAGCGCCTACGGCTCCATCGAGTCGTCGGTCGAGGCCATGCGCCGCGGCGCCTTCGGCTACCTGCAGAAACCGCTGCGCATGGACGAGCTGCTAGCGCAGGTGGTCCAGGCCCTCGAGTACGGGAGGCTCGATCGCCGCGTGGCCAGGCTCAGCCAGGAGCTCGAGTCGCGCTACGGCTACGCGGGCATGGTCGGCAAGAGCGCGGCCATGAGGCGCGTCTTCGAGCTCGTCGAGCGGCTCAAGGACGTCGACACGACGGTGGTGGTCCGCGGCGAGAGCGGTACCGGCAAGGAGCTCATATCGAGGGCCCTGCATTACTCGGGCAAGCGCCGCGCCGAACCCTTCGTCGAGATTAACTGCGGCGCCATCCCGGAGGCCCTGCTCGAGGGCGAGCTGTTCGGCTACAAGCGCGGCGCGTTCACCGGCGCCGTCGACGCGAGGCAGGGCAAGCTCGCGTTCGCCGGCTCTGGCACCCTGCTCCTCGACGAGATCGGCGACATGCCGCCGCAGCTCCAGGTGAAGCTCCTGCAGGTCCTCCAGCAGAAGGAGGTCACGCCTCTCGGCGCAAACAGCCCCGTCAAGATGAACGCCCGCGTGGTCGCCGCGACCAACGCCGACCTCGCGGCCCTCGTCGAGTCGGGCGCCTTCAGGCGCGACCTGTATTGGAGGCTCAAGGTCGTCGAGATCTACGTGCCTCCCCTCCGCGAGCGGCGCGACGATATACCGCTCCTGATCAACCATTTCATCGCGGCCTTCGCGCGCGAGATGGGCAAGGACGTGCGCGCGCTCGCGGGCGACGCCGCGCGGGAGCTGCTCGAGTACGACTTCCCGGGCAACGTCAGGGAGCTGGCCAACATCGTCGAGCACGGCGTGCTGATGGCGGACGGGCCGGCGATACGGCTGTCGGACCTGCCTCCCGAGCTGGCCGGAGCCAAGCCGGCCTGCGCAGAGCCGGCCGAGGCCGATCTCGCGGCGTATCTCGGCGGCAAGAGCCTCGCCCATGTCGAGGCCATAGCGATCAAGGCGGCCCTCGATCGAAACGGCGGCCGACGCCGCGAGACCGCCGATAGCCTGGGCATCAGCGAACGCGGCCTGCGCAACAAGATCCACGAGTACGGCCTCGGCTGAGTTCCTGGGCTCGGCAATTCATGCCGAATTCGGCAAAAACTGCCGATCGATTGTCGACATGGATGAATAAGCGTATCGTGCGTATCGTCGCCCTGAATAGTCCTTCGCTATCCTTGGCAAGGAATTAACCAGGAGCATGCGCCTATCTCCGAAGCGAGGCACGATATGGCACGAATCTTGCTCCACGGTTAGACAGCACTACGCTCCCAAGGAGGTTCCCATGAAGCACTCGAGGATCATCACCGTAATCGCCATCGTCGCGATCGCCCTCGTAGCGTTCTCGTCCTGCGCCAAGAAGGAAGAGGCGGCCAAGCCCGCCGAGATCGACAAGAGCTCCGTCTTCATCACCGTCGCGTCCGGCCCGACCAGCGGCCTGTACTACCCGATCGGCGGCGGCTTCGGCTCCGTCATAGCCAACGACATCGGCTTCCGCTCGTCGGTCCAGTCGACCGGCGCGTCGGTCGAGAACATCAACCTGATCCTGAACAAGAAGGCCGAGATCGCCATCGTCATGTCCGACGCGGTGCTCCAGGCCTACCAGGCCTTCGGCGCCTTCGAGGGCCAGGAGCCTAAGAAAGACCTGCGCGGGCTCATGAGCCTGTACCCGAACTACGTCCAGCTCG
>JAKQKE010000204.1 GCA_029560805.1 Spirochaetota bacterium | reverse complement strand
CCCGTGCTCGACGGGAGCACGGTCGACTGGGAGGCTATGGCATGATGGCCGCTGCGAAGCCAGCGAGCGCCGCCGGCCCCGGAGCGGCCGCGGACCTGAGCGTGACGATACGCGGCATGACGATGCCGAACCCGGTCGGCGTCGCGAGCGGCACCTTCGGCTACGGCGAGGAGTACGCCCCCCTCGTCGACCTGGACGCTCTCGGCGCTATCTATACGAAGGCGGTGACGCCTGAGCCCAGGCCGGGCAACCCCGCCCCCCGCCTCGCCGATACGCCGGCGGGTATGCTCAACTCGATAGGCCTCGCCAACCCGGGCCTGGATGCCTTCGTGGCCGACAAGCTGCCGCTTCTCCGCGGCCGGCGCTGCGCCATCATCGTCAACGTGGCTGGCAAGACCGAGGATGACTACCTGCGCGTCGTCGAGCGGCTCGACGGGGAGGCCGGGATCGACGGCTACGAGATCAACGTGTCCTGCCCGAACGTGGCGCACGGCGGCCTGGCCTTCGGCACCGATCCGGCCCAGGTGGAACGCCTGACGCGGCGCCTGGCCGACGCGCGCAAGGCCGCCCCCGGCCGACCCATCATCGTCAAGCTATCGCCGAACGTCACCGACCTCACGGCCATCGCCAAGGCCGCCGAGGCCGGAGGCGCCGACGCGCTGTCGTGCATCAACACCCTCGTCGGCATGGTGATAGACGTCAAGGCCAGGCGCCCGACGCTCGCGATGGGCACGGGCGGACTGTCCGGGCCGGCCGTACGCCCGGTCGGCGTCGCCTGCGTCTACCGAGTCAGCCGGGCGGTATCGATCCCGGTGATAGGCCTCGGCGGCATCGCCCGCGCCGACGACGCGCTCCAGTACCTGCTCGCCGGAGCGAGCGCCGTGCAGGTCGGCACGGCGCTGTTCTCCAGGCCCGAAACCCCGCTCGAGGTGCTGTCAGGCATCCGCGCCTTCATGGAGCGCGAGGGCGTCGAGCGCGTCGGAGATATCCGAGCGATGCTGCGGTAGCGACGATGCTGCGGTAGCGACGATGCTACGGCAGCGACGATGCTACGGCAGCGACGATGCTACGGCAGCGACGATGCTACGGCGCTCGACGGCGCCTGGGGTCCTCGTTCACGGCCCGAGGAACTCGAGGCTCACGGCCGAGCCGTCGTAGCGGCCGAGGTAGCGGCGCGTCGGGTCGCCCTCGTAATCGTAGGCCAGGTAGCGATAGGCGCCGTCCGGGCCCGGGCCCAGCGGTAGGTAGACGCCCTTGGCCCCGCGAGCCAGGCTCGCGACCTCGAACTGACCGCCCGCGTCGACGAGGGCCGCGAGGCCGAGGTCGCCGCCTTCCAGGGCGACCGGCACGACGAGCCGTCCTCCGTACTCGAAACCGTAACCGTACAGGCAGAGCGCGTCGCCGGGCAGCCCGACGATGGGCGCGTCGCGGGTTTCGCCCGGCGAGCCGCCGGGCGAGTCCCCGACGATCCGCACGACGCAGGGCCGCCGTTCCCTGACCCGTTGGCTTTCGAAAGCCAGGAGTCGCCCCCCGACCGGTGTGACGCGCAGGAAGTCGGATCGCTTCGGCCGCGAGTAGAGCGGCTCGGCGCCCCGTTCAGACAGCTCCCAGAGCCAGAGCTCGGCGTCGGCGCGGTCGCCGCCGGCCAGGTAGGCGCGGCCGGCCGCGAACGCTACGTCCGACGGGAAGCAGTCGAGCTCGCCGTCCCAGAGGCGCTCGGGTCCGATCCCGGAGACGCGGTAGAGCGCGAAGCGAAAGCCCCGACCCTCGATGAAGGCGGCCGAACGGGTCAGGACAAGGCCGTCCGAGACCCAGGCCTCGGCGGCCTCGAGCGGCCATGACCGCACGGCGCGGCTTCGACCATCGAGCGACAGGAGCCGGCCCGAGCCCTGGTCGTAGGCGAGCGCGACGCCAGGCCCGAGCTTCGCTGCGGCCAGGGCCCGCGGCTTGACGCCGCTCGGCAGGTCGGCCAGCACTGGAGCGCCTGGGCCGGAGGAGCGAAGGCGGCCGCCGAGCGCGAAGATGGGATAGCCGGGGCTCGAAGCGGCGGCGGAGCATCCTATGAAGAGCGCGGCCGCGGTAGCGGCCGCGACGATAGACCATGACAGGGACGCCGCGGCCCTCAGGCCGCGGCGCGGCGGGCGGCTCCGCCGACCCGCCGTTCCTGAACAGTCTATCGTCGGCCTCAAGCCCCTATCACTCGGCCCTGATGGCCTCGTACACCTTGGATAGGTACGGCGACAGCATGATCTCCTCGGCCATCACGATGGTCCGACGGGCGTCGGCGATGTACGCGGCGATCGCGGCCTTGGCCTTGCTGGAGCTATAGAAGTAGCGGGCGTTGTAGTAGGCCTTGACCAGGCTATAGAGGCCCGAGTCGCTGAAGTCGACGCGCGGCGAGTTCGAGTCGACGTCGATGCCGTACCGGTCGTACATGCGCCAGACGGTCTTGGTGCAGTACCACCAGTCGTTCGACTCCTTCTCCACCAGGTTGAAGATGTTGACGTAGCCCTCGAAGAAGCCGTAGGACATGTCGGTGTTGTCCGGGTCGCAGTAGTAATCGATCGCCGACTGGGCGGAATTGAGGCGGGCCCGATTGACGGTGAAGACCGGGTCGAGCACGCAGGCGTTGACCTGGCGCTGCCAGTCGTAGGCGCTCTCGTAGCCGGCGCCTTTAGCGATGGCGGTCTGGAGGCTCGCGGCTTCGAGGTTGTTCGGGTCGAATTTATCGAGGTCGAGAACGGCGCCGTGGTAGTAGCCGCCCGGCAGACTTTTCGGGGCCACCCAGCCTATCACGGAGCTGACGAGGCCCTCTCCGCCGCCGGACAGGTAGACGGCGCCGTCCACCGCGAACGGCATGTCGAGGAGCTCGGCGTAGTTCGTCCCGCCCGAGCTGAAGCGCGGGGCCGACAGCTGCTCGGCGAAGTCGACGGACAGCGAGGTACCGTACTTCTCGTCGAAGCCGGCGAAGGCGCGGGCGGCGTCGGCCGTGCCGAGCGTCGCGACGACGGCCTCGAAATCGGCGTCGACCTGGGCCTCGTAGGCGAGCTCGTCGACAGGCGCCTCGACGGCGCACGAGGCCGCTACGAGCATGACTGCCGCGGCGAGCGTGACCGCGATCATACATTTCTTCATGGACTTCCTCCGTTTACTGGATAGGCCCAGGAGCGCGGATCGCCAACGGCGGATCGCTTCTAGCGAGCCACGACTAGAGTAAACCGTTTTAGCCCGTTGTCAATCACGCGTAAGCCCCGGGGCCCCACCGCCGTTCCGCGGCGCGATTAACCGTTTCTTAACAAAGGCCTCATCGTAGGCGAACGGCACGGCCGTATCCTCTGGCCCGATGCGGAGAATGAACACCGCAATCTACGCCACTGGAGGGAACAGATGAAGAAGGTCGCTATGATGGTCGCGCTGAGCCTAGTCGCGGCTAGCGCTTTCGCGCAGGGCAAGTTCGTCTGGTTAGGTAAGACCAGCGACGATCCGGACAAGATGCTCCCCGGCGTCGACCCCGCTCAGGTCGTCGGCACCATCATCACAGCCGGCAGCTCGACGGTATTCCCGGTATCGGAGCTGATCGCGTCGATGTTCAAGGAAGACGGGTTCGCCGGGCAGGTCACGATCGACTCGATCGGATCGGGCGCCGGCTTCGAGCGCTTCACCAAGACCGGCGAGACCGACATAGCGAACGCCTCGGTCGCCATCAAGCAGAGCCAGATCGACGCCGCCAAGGCGATCGGCCGCACCCCCATCGCGTTCCGGCTCGGCACCGACGCCCTCGCCGTCGTCGTCAGCAAGAAGAATACCTTCGCCAAGGATATGACCCAGGCGGAACTCAAGCTCGCGTTCTCCACGGCGGTCTACTGGTCCGACGTCCGCGCCAGCTGGCCCAAGAAGGAGATCAAGCGCTTCATCCCCGGTACCGATTCCGGCACCTTCGACTACTTCGTCGAGCACCTGTACAGGAAGGACCGCAAGCCGATCCTCGACGCGAAGAATCTCCAGCTTTCCGAGGATGACAACGTGCTGGTCCGCGGCGTCTCAGGCGACGCCTACGCGATAGGCTTCTTCGGTTTCGCGTACTACCAGGAGAACAAGGACAAGCTAACCGTGCTGTCGATCGACACGGTCGAGGCCAACGCGGCTAACGTCGACAACGGCACCTACCCCCTCGCCCGCCCGATCTTCATCTACAGCGACGCGAAGATCATGAACGACAAGCCGCAGGTGGCCGCCTTCATCGCCTACTACCTGACCTACGTGAACGAGGCGCTCAAGGAAGTCGGTTACTTCCCCGCCCCCGCGGCGGAGCAGAAGAAGGCCAAGCAGGCATGGCTGGACGCCGTCAAGGGCCGCTACTAAAACGAAGCCCCGTTCATAGCGAGGGCGCGCGGCTCCAGCTGAAAGCGAGAACGATGAAACCAGTCCAGACGGCGAGGTACCCGGAGGAGGCGCGCGGCGCGCTTTCCTTCGGGAAGCGCTTCCGGCCCCACGAGGCCGTCATCCTGGCGCTCCTGTTCTTCTGCGCCGCGGTATCCATCCTCACGACGCTCGGCATCATCGTGGTGCTGGGCGCCGAGTCGTCGGCCTTGTTCAAGGAAGTGAGCCTCTGGGAATTCGTCAGCGGTACGTCCTGGCAACCCACGATCGGGGAGTTCGGCATCCTGCCGCTCGTCAACGCGACGCTGATGACCAGCCTCGCGGCGATGCTCGTCGCCCTGCCCCTGGGCCTTGGCGTGGCCATCTACCTGGCCGAGTACGCGTCCGAGCGCGTCCGCGAGACGCTGAAGCCGATACTCGAGGTGCTCGCAGGCGTACCTACCGTCGTGCACGGGTATTTCGCCCTGACGGTCGTCACGCCCGCGTTGCGCGGCCTGTTCGGCCAGGAGTCGATCGAGGTCTACAACACCCTATCGGCCGGGCTCGTGATGGGCATCCTGATACTGCCGCTGATCAGCTCGATGTGCGAGGACGCGCTCTCCGCCGTCCCGCGGAGCCTCCGCGAGGCGGCCTACGCGATGGGCGCGACCAAGCTGGAGACCAGCGTGACGATCATCGTGCCGGCGGCCTTCTCCGGGATCGCCGCGGCCTTCATCCTCGGCCTGTCGCGCGCCGTAGGCGAGACGATGATCGTCGCGCTCGCGGCCGGGGCGGGGCCGAACCTCACGCTCAACCCGCTCAAGGCCGCCGAGACGATGACCGGCCACATCGTCAGGATCTCCGGCGGCGACATATCCTACGACTCGATGGACTACCGCAGCCTGTTCGCGATAGCGCTCGTGCTGTTCCTCGCGACGCTCGCGCTCAACATGGTCTCCAGGAGCATAGTCAAGAAATACCGCGAGGTGTACGAATGAGCGGCCGCGAGGACTTCGCCGTCAACCTCGCCTCGAGGCACGCGAGGGGCGACCGTTGGCGGCTCATGTTCATGCTGTCGACCCTGCTCGCCATTGTGTTCCTCGGGGCGTTGATACTGACCATCGTCGACGACGCGTTCGGCTACGTGGTCATGGTCGACGAGGTCGACCAGCGGAGCCTCGTACCGGACGACGAGAGGCTCGAAAGCCTGGACGCCGAGGCCTTGCGCGCCGTCATCGACGAGCGGCTGAGCCCCCGTCGCTACCGCGCGATCGAGAGGGAGCGGCCGTTCGACGAGCGGACCGCAGCCGATCTGTACGACATCGTGCTGTACGAGATCGTCAAGCCGCGGGTCGCCGAGACGTACACCCTGTTCGAATCCCTGTTCGCGAGGAGGAGCATCGTCGAGGAGACGACTCTAGCCCACCCCGATGGGGAGCTGGTCTTCCGCTCCTGGGTGAACATGCGCTTCCTGTCAACGTCGCAGACCGCCAGGCCGCTGACCACCGGCGTGCTGACGGCGGTCAAGGGATCCATATTGACGATATCGATCACGATACTCTTCTCGTTCCCGGTCGGCATAGCGGCTGCGATCTGGCTGGAGGAATACGCGGGCGACAACCGGCTCAACCGCTTCATCCAGGTGAACATCTACAACCTGGCCGGCGTGCCCTCGATCATCTACGGCATGCTCGGCCTCGCCATCTTCGTCCGCGGCCTGGAGCGGTTCACCTCGGGCAGCGCCTTCGGCGCGTCGACATCCGGCGAGGTCGCCAACGGGCGGACCATCCTCTCGGCCGGGCTGACGCTCGCGATCCTCATACTGCCGGTGATCATCATCAACGCGCAGGAGGCGATACGCGCGATACCCGGCTCGCTCCGGCAGTCGAGCCTCGCCGTCGGCGCGACCAAGTGGCAGACGATATGGCACCAGGTGCTGCCAGCGAGCTTCGACCGAATACTCACCGGCGCCGTACTGGCGGTCTCGCGCGCCATAGGCGAGACGGCGCCGCTGGTCGTCGTCGGCGCGTCGACCTTCCTGACGCAGGACCCCACGGGCGTATTCTCGAAGTTCACGACCCTGCCGATACAGATTTACCAGTGGACGAGCAGGCCGCAGGCCGAGTTCAGGCATATATCCGCGGCCGCCATCGTCGTACTGCTGGCGCTCATGCTGTCGCTCAACGCCTTCGCGATATTCACGCGCAACCGCTTGCGCAGACAGAAGAGGTTCGGCTGATGAGACTATTCAAGAAGAGCGCTCCAGAGGCGAACCGGCTCGAGGCGACGATAGGATCGGGGGACTCCGGGCAGGCGCTCGAGGCGAAGAGCCTCTCCATCTTCTACGGGGAGTTCGAGGCGGTCAAGCGCCTGTCGATAGGGTTCGAGCGCAAGAAGGTCACGGCGCTGATAGGCCCATCCGGCTGCGGCAAGAGCACCGCTCTCCGCGCCTTTAACCGGATGAACGAGCTTATACGCGGAGTCCGGACCGAAGGCGAGGTCAGCTTCCGCGGCGTCAACGTCTACGACCCGGACGTCGACGCGGTCCAGGTGCGACGATGGATCGGCATGGTATTCCAGAAACCGAACCCCTTCTCCAAGAGCATCTACGAGAACATAGCCTGGGGCGCCAGGATTAACGGTTACCAGGGCGGCTTCGACGAGCTCGTCGAGAACAGCCTCAAGCAGGTCGCGCTCTGGGACGAGGTCAAGGACAAGCTCAAGGAGAGCGCCTACGCGCTATCGGGCGGGCAGCAGCAACGGCTCTGCATAGCGCGCGCCGTCGCGCTCAAGCCGGAGATCCTCCTGATGGACGAACCGACGAGCGCGCTGGACCCGATATCGACCGCCAAGATAGAATCGCTGCTCGACGATCTCAAGAAGCGCTATACTATCATCATCGTAACGCACAACATGCAGCAGGCGGGGCGGGTCTCGGACAAGACCGGCTTCATGCTCCTCGGGGAGCTCGTAGAGTACTCCGACACCAAAGAGCTCTTCTTCAATCCCAAGGACCCGCGCACCGAGAACTACATCTCGGGTCGCTTCGGCTGATAACGGAGGCTTCCATGATGCGCATGCAATTCAACGACGAGATGAACCGCTTGCACCACGACATCCTGGCCATGGGTAGCCGCGTCGAAGAGGATCTCCGCAAGGCCCTGATCGCGTTCAAGACGTCGGACGCGGCCCTGGCCGACGAGGTCAAGGCCGATGACGAGCTGGTCAACGCCATGCAGATGAAGATAGAAGACCAGGCCGCGATGCTCATAGCGACCCAGCAGCCGGTAGCCAGGGACCTGCGCGAGCTCATCACCATCTTCAAAGTAACAGACAACCTGGAGCGTATAGGCGACCATGCCGTCCACCTGGCCAAGACCGCCAAGCGCCTGTCCAACGACCCCTACCCGCGCACCCTGGAGCGGCTCGAGCTGATGGCGGCGACCGGCGTGGCCATGCTACACGACGCCGTCACGGCCTATCTCGATCAGAACGAGGCGCTGGCCAGGGAGGCGGCAGCGCGCGACGACCAGGTAGACGCCGAGCATAAGGCCTTCGTGCGGGAAGTGCTCGACTACCTGACCGAGCATCCTGACAAGGCGCAGCAGGCGACCAAGCTGATAGCCACGTCCAGCTTCCTCGAGCGCCTGGGCGACCACGTCACGAACCTCTGCGAGGCGGTGGTCTTCATGGTGACCGGGGCGCATACCGAACTGAACGACTAGGAGCGCCGCATGGCCAAGGCTATAGTACTCATCATCGAGGACGATCCCGACATCCTCGAGCTCCTGAGCTACACGCTCGGCAAGGAAGGCTACGAGACGACGATGGCCGCGACCGGCGAGGCGGGCCTCGCCGCGATGCGGGAGCGCGCGCCCGACCTCGTCCTGCTCGACGTGATGCTACCCGGCATGGACGGCTTCGAGCTGTTGCGCAAGGCCAAGGCGGACCCGGCCCTGGCCAGGGTGCCGGTGTTGATGGTCAGCGCGCGCGGCGAGGAGGCGGACGTGGTGACCGGCCTCGAGCTTGGCGCTGAGGACTACGTGACCAAGCCGTTCAGCCCGCGCGTGCTCGTGGCGCGGGCCAGGGCGGCCCTCAGGCGCTCGGGCGACCGGGCCGGAGATACGCCCGAGGACGGCCCCGTAGTCCGAGGCCCCTGCGCCATCGACCCTGCCAGGCACGAGCTGCTCATCGACGGCCGGCCGGTCGACCTGTCGGCGACCGAGTTCGCGATGCTCGAGCTTTTAATGCGCGAGAGCGGCCGCGTGTTCACCCGCGCTCAGATGCTCGACCGGGTGCGCGGCCACGACTACCCGGTGACCGACCGCGCCGTCGACGTGCAGATCCTATCGATACGCCGCAAGCTCGGCCGCCATGCGGAGCTCGTCGAGACGATACGCGGCGTCGGCTACCGCTTCAAGGACCTGCCGTGAGGCGCGCCCGCCCGGGGACGAGGACCTTCACGGCGCTGTTCCTCCTATCGGCGGCCGCGGTCGCGATTATGGCGGCCAGCTCGGTAGTCGCCATGCGCCGCCTGCAGCGCGACTCGACCCTGTCGGCGCTGTCCCAGGCAGCCACCGCGTTGGCCAACGCCTTGCCCGGCGCGCTGTCCGGGGCCCGGTTACAAGGAAGTGCCGGTTTGGCGCCCTTCGCGGCGGCCGTGGACGGCTTCTGTGACGCGGCCGCGGCCGGCACGAGCCTTCGCGTCTCGGCCATTGCCGCCGATGGCTCGGTGCTCGGCGACTCGGGCTCCGACCCCGGCAAGATGGATAACCACGCGACCAGGCCAGAATTTGCCGAGGCCCTGCTCGGTAGGCCTACCACGATCATCAGGAGATCGGCGACACTGGGCCTCGAGATGGCCTATGCCGCCGCCCCGATACGATACGGAGGGTCGGTAGCCGGCGCCCTCCGGATGGCGATGGGCGCGCCCGACCTTGGCGACGAGCTGGCGCCCTTCCTAGCGCTGTCGCTCGCGTTAGCGACTGCTACCATAGCCGCCACGGCGGTCGCGAGCCGACGCATCGGCGCGGCGATCACCATGCCGCTCCGCGCCCTCGTCGAGGCCGCCGGCGACTGGTCGGCGGGCCGCCTCGATCGCCGCGTCCGGCATTCCGGCGATCCGGCCTTCGAGCCGCTCGCCGACGCGATGAACGCGATGGCCGCCGAACTGGCGGCGCGGACGGCTTCGACCGAGCGGCAGCAGCGCGAGCTCGGGGCCATACTCGACGCGATGGGCGAGGCGGTACTGTCGACCGACGGAGACCTGGCGATCCGGCTGGCCAACCCCCGGGCCAGGGAGTTGCTCGGCCCCGGCGCCCAACCCGGCCGGGGCCTCCTCGAGGCGACGGGCAACGCCTCGCTCGAGACTCTGGCTCTCAGGGCGGCCGCGGGCGAGCTCGGTGACAGGGTCGAACTGGCGCTCTACGGCGCCGAGGCGCGCCAACTCCTGGTCAGCGGCGCGCCCTTACCGCTCGAGGGCGACCGCCCAGGCGCCGTACTCGTACTCAGCGATATTACTAGGCTCAAGCGCCTCGAGCGGGTACGTACCGACTTCGTCGCGAACGTCTCGCACGAGCTACGCACGCCCATCACCCTGATCAAGGGCTTCGCCGAGACCCTCGAGGCGGACCCGTCCGAGGCCGGCCGCTTCATCGGCATCATCAAGCGGCACGCGGACCGCATGGCCGCGATCGTCGATGATCTCCTGACCCTCGCCCGACTCGAGGGTCCCGAGCGCGGCCGGCTCGAGACGCGGGAGGTCCTGGCCGGGCCGCTCATCGAGCGCGCCATCGAGTCGCTCGGCGACAAGCCGGCCCGCAGGCGCGCGATCGTCGCGGTCGACGCGCCGGTCGGGCTATCGCTCCGGGCCGACGAAGGCCTCCTCGAGCAGGCCCTCGTCAACCTGCTCGACAACGCGGTGAAGTACAGCCCCGAGGGCGGTGAGGTGAACGTCGAGGCGGCGTCCGATGGTGACGACGTGGTCTTCACGGTACGCGACCATGGCCCGGGCGTGCCTGCCAAGGACGCGGCCCGCCTGTTCGAGCGCTTCTACCGCGTCGACAGGGCCAGGAGCCGCGAGCTCGGCGGCACCGGCCTCGGGCTGGCCATAGTCAGGCACATCGCGTTGGCTCATGGTGGCGACGCATCGGTGGCCACCCGCGAGGGTTCGGGCTGCGCCTTCACGTTGCGCGTCCCGAGGCGCCCTCCGGAGGCTACAGAGGCCGACAGCGTCCAGCCCGCCTCCCCCGACGGCGATACCGCTAGGACGAGCTCGTAACCGTCGCCAATCCAGCGCCTGACGCGACCGACCGGTAGCGAGACGGTCGCCGTACCGTCGGGCCTCGGCTCGACCCGGGGTCCGTAGGGGCTGTCTGGCCAAGCCGGCCCGGGTAGCCCGGTCACGGTCAGCTCGACACGTTCCGGCTCGCGCAGGTGGTCCGCCCGCAGGCGCCCTTCTAGCGCGGCCGACGCCAGCTCGGCGGGATCCATGTCCCAGGGATCGGCGAGCCTGGCCTCCGCCTCCGAGGCGAGCCGTACGAGGTCCAGCCCGGAGTACCGTAGCCCGAGCCCATAGAGGCGGGCGGCGGCTTCGGCCGCGAAGCCGCCGGCGGCCGTCGGGGCCAGCTCGCCCGACTCGTCCACGGCCTGGGGCCAGGCCGCTCCATAGGGCAGGCTCCGCTCCGCCCCCAGGACGGCCCGGCAGAAGACCGCTGCCTCCTCGCCGCGAGGCAGGCGAAGCGCGACGACCGCGCCTGGCGCCGCCGGGAACGGTCCCCCGGAGCCTGAGGCCGACAGCCAGGACAGCTCCCAGAGCCCGGCTCCAGGGGCTCCGCCGAAACCGGCCCAGGCCGACGGCATGGTAGGCAAGCGTATCGCCGCCTCCATCTCAGAGGCCGCCTGGCAAGCGACGAACGCGGCCATGGCGGCGGCCGCGACGGCGAATAGGCGGGCCGGCGCAAACCGAGCCGCGAATAGCCTGTACGAAAGCGTTGGTTCCATGCCGCGTACACGCGGGCGCGGGCCTCCGCGCTTGCGACCCGCATATCGTCGAGCTGGCGATGGGAGCTTGCCTCCGCGGCGGTTTTATTCCATACTGTGCGCAACGATGGAAGACAGCGTTGTGTACGCGGACAGGCTCGAGCGGGCCCTGTCCGCCAAGATCGAACATATGGATGGCTCGGAACTCAAGCAGCTCAAGGACGACTTCAAGCTGTTCCAGTCGGCGTTTCAGGCTATCTATAACGTACTCCTCAAGAAAGGCCTCATAAGCGAGGATCCGTATAAGTACGACCTCAAGATATCCGAGGTGACGACCCCCTCGGAGAGCCCCTTCGCCGAGAGCGAGAAGATCGACCAGATATCGATACGGCTGTCCCAGTACGAGTCGTACCTGGACTTCCTCAATAATTACTACCAGTTCAGCGTCGAGTTCCTGACGATGGGCCGCATCAAACGCCTGGCTTCGCTGACCAAGTACTTCGCGTTCACGCAGTTCACCGAAAACAGCCAGCATATCAATACGCGCTACTTCGCGGAGATAGTCGGGCTCGTCAAGAAGGGTACCGACCCGCTGTCGACCGGTATCATCAACGAGGGGCTCCTGCAGCTCGACAAGGCGAGCCGTAAGATATTCCAGACCCTCAAGGCTCTGACGTTGATCCATAAGGAGCGCTACAAGCTGGAACTCAGGCGGCTCGTGATGAACGGCCTGGCCCTCGACCGTGATTACGCGGTGACCCACCAGGACGACGCCGTGAGGAAAATCAGGCAGAAATTCACTGAAGTTGCCGGCGATCGCCCCTTCTACGCGGAGCTGGTCGCCGAGGCGCTCAAGGAAGACTACGGCGCCGAGGGCGAGTCGCTGCGCGACGGGATTCTGGCGGCTCTCAAAGTAGCCGAGGCCAAGAGCGGGGACAAGTCGGCCGAGCGCAACTACAAGGCCGCCCTGCTCGACGGCGCCCGGGTGCTGATCGGCGTCGGCTTTCAGCTCGAGGACGCCGTGCGCAAGCTCGAGGAGAACCAGGCCCTGCTCGAATCGATGGACCGCTCGTTCCTGACCAAGGTCAAGCGAGCCATCCGCGAGATGCTCGGCAAGAAGGGCGAACACGTGGTCCATGAAGTCGAGTACCTCGATCCGGTGACCAGCGAGCGCAAGAACGAGTCGATAGACTTCACGGCATTCTGCCGCGAGGCGGCCAAGCGGGCGCAGAGCCTGGCGGCGATGGTCTCCAAGTCGAGCGCCGCGTTCAAGCGCATGGAAGGCTCCTCGGAGGACGTCATCTACAAGTTCCTGTCCAAGAGCATCGAGGAGCTACAGGCCTTCCACCGCAAGCTATCAGCCCTCGACGAGTTCTTCCAAGGC
This sequence comes from Spirochaetota bacterium, assembly GCA_029560805.1. Taxonomy (GTDB): domain Bacteria; phylum Spirochaetota; class Spirochaetia; order Treponematales; family UBA12059; genus SZUA-370. The sequence continues at coordinate 9,437 of JAKQKE010000204.1, read as the reverse complement.
GCGATCGAGGATCCCGAGTTCAAGGGGCGCGTCCGTAGCGTCAAAATCGAGTTGGGCGCCATCAAGAACGCTATAATCAAATCGAACCAGAAGCGGCATGAGTACATAGCGCAGAAGGAAGAGCTCGAGCAGATGAAACGCTTGGGCATCCGGGAAGCCTAGGCGCGCGTTCCGCCGACCCACCGAGGAGCGATGATGAAGCTGTATCGACTCAAGAGCGCCTGGCTATGCATGGCTGCGCTATCCGTATGCGCGCCGGCGCTCGTCTTCAGCGATGGCGCCGCCCGGGAGCTCGTCGTGGGCATGGGAACCTACGACGTCGAGCTGAACCCGTATAAGTCCATTTACGCCCACGAAATGCAGCTGTTTACCGCGCTATACGAGGGGCTGTTCAGCTACGATCCGCAGAGTCTGGACCCGGTACGCGCCCAGGCGGAGTCCTTCGAGAAGTCCGCCGATGGCAAGACCTGGACCTTCAGAATGCGGGCTGGCGCCCGCTGGGCCGACGGCACGCCGGTCACGGCCGGCGACTTCGTCGAGTCGTGGCTCTATCTCCTGTCGCCAAGGACCAAGGCCGAGTACGCCGTGTTCTTCGATATAATACAGGGCGCCAAGGACTATCGGACCGGCAAGAGTAGCTCGCCCGAGTCAGTCGGGCTGCGCGCGCCCGACGATAGGACCCTGGTCGTCGAGCTCACGTCGCCGGCGGCTTATTTTACGCGGCTCCTGTGCCATAGCGCCTTCGTGCCGGTCCACCGCTCGCTGCGCGGGACGCGGACCTGGGAAGCGGCGGCCGTGGTCGGGAACGGCCCCTACGTCATCGAGGCCATGGACGAGGGCTCGATGCTACTGCGCCGGAACCCTACCTACTGGGACGCGGGTAACGTGGCGGTCCAGACCATCAAGGTGCTGTTCCTGGACTCGGAGAAGGACGCGACGCGTCGCTACGACGATGGCGAGATCCACTGGCTGACCGACATGGCGGACCTGGACGCGCTGGTATCGACCGACGCCATCCAGTTCGCCCCGATGTTCGCCACCGGCTACTACTTCTGGAACTCGTCCAGGCGGCCCTGGAACGACGCGCGGCTCCGCCGGGCCCTCGCCTTGCTCGTACCCTGGGACAGGATACGCACCGAGGACAACTACTACGCGCCGTCGAGCTCCCTCGTGCTGCCCTTCGCCGGCTACGAGTCTCCAGCCGGCATCGACCGCCGCGACGAGGAGGAGGCGATGCGCCTCCTGGCTCAGGCCGGCCACCCCGGCGGCGAGGGCCTGCCCGCGCTACGCTTCGTCTACTACGAGTCGGAGACCCACGAAGCCAACCTGGCCGTCATAGAGGAGGCCTGGAACGCTATAGGTGTGCGCGTCGAGCGCGCCCGGGTCCCCGCCGGCGAGTCTATCCGCGACCACCGGCAGGCTGGCTTCGACCTGTCCTTCACGAGCTGGATAGGCGACTTCGCCGACCCGGCGGCCTTCCTCCTCATGTGGACCGCCGACTCCGGCTTGAACGAGGGCGGCTACCGCAGCCGCGAGTACGACGCGCTGATGGCCCGCTCGATGGAAGAGGAGGGCAAGGCCCGACTCGCGACGCTTGCCCAGGCGGAGGCCAAGCTACTGTCCGACGCTCCCCTCTTACCGCTCTACCACTCGGTATCGTTCAACGTCATCGACCTCGACGCCGTCACCGGCTGGTTTCAGAACCCGCTCGATATCCACCCGTTCAAGTCCATGGGCTTCGGCGCCCCCAAGGCCAGGCCCTACGTCGCTCTCGCCGGAGGTACCGCCCGATGAAGGGACTCAGACGCTTCCTGGGCTTCGCCCTCTACCTCTGCATGGCTTTCCCGCTGATGCTCGGCGGCCTGGCGGTAGCCTCGCTCGCGCCGGCGGCCGGCGACAGCGCCGCGCTCAAGACCCTGGTCGTCGACCCGCGCTTCTCCGAGCTACTACGATCGCCGGACCTGGTGACGATGGCGCCCGAGACCATGCGCCTCGGCGGCTCCGTGCTGAACGGCAAGGCCGCGACCGCGGCGTTCCAGGCCTCCGTGCCGACGAGCGCCGTTGTCGACACCGTCTCGGGCGCGATCGACGCTGCCTACGAGGCTTTCGGCCGCGGCGACGGTTTCTTCTACTTCGACGCGAGGCCGCTCAAGGCGGCCGTCAGTACCGGCGCGCCGACCTTCGCCTCGGTCTACGTCGCCAAGGCCGCGCTACCGGAAACCGTGACAAGGGCTCCGGGCGATCCGGGTCGGGCGGAGACGCCGATCACGCTACCGCCGGGAGACGCCGGCAAGGCCGCCGTCGAGGCGGTGCTGCTCGGCGCACTCGCCGCGCAGCCTGACCAGGCGCTGATCGGCGAGGCAGGCTCGAGGATGGAGATCCCATCGGTCTCCTGGTCGCTCGCCGCGTCGCAGGCGTCGCTATGGCTGCTCCTGAGCGGCGCGGGGCTATGCTTCGCCAGCGTCATGGTGTCGGATGGGGACTGGCGACGGCGCCTGGGCACGCTCGGCTCCCGCGTCATCGCGCCGAGCGCCATAATCCTGTCCATCGGCCTCCTACCCAGGCTGATCCTCCCCGGGCAAGCGCTCAGGCTATCACCGGAAATCGCGGTCGCCGAGCTGCCGGCATTGCTGGACTACCTGCGCTTCGTAGCCTCGAGGCTCGGCGGCGGCTTCCTGCCGGCCGGCCTCATCGGCCTCGGCGTCGGCACCGCCCTCGTATCTGTCAAGCGCGCCCTGCCCCTAGCGGACGACGACGAGGAGGACCTGGAGTGATGCCCGACGATAGGCCGTCCCCTGGAGCCGCGCGCGACCCGGGGGAATCCTTCCTCTTAAGCCTCGGCTTCCCGAGCATACGCGTCCACCGCTCCTTCGACCACTTCGACTTCTCCAAGCCCGGCCGCCGCATCCTCGTGATCGGGCCGATGGGCTCGGGCAAGACCGAGTACAGCGCCAGAGTCTGGCGCGACTCCCGCGTGGCCCTGCGCAAGGGCGAGCGGGTAGCCGCGCGCACGACGACCGCCGGGGCCGACCGGCGGCGCATGGAGTTCGTACGCTTCGGCATCGACCAGGACCGCTTCAAAGACTACCCGGACGATGCCCTGCCCTACCGCGGCGGCTACGAGCGTTGCGGCGACTCGATAGGCTGCGCGGCCGACTCGTTCGGGCTCGAGGCGCTGATAGCCGAGCGTCCCGGCTCGGGCACCTGGATACTCGACGAGGCATCCTTCTACGACGAACGCGTAGCCTACCTGATACGCAACGAGTCCGAATCGCGCGGCCTCGTGTTCATCCTGCCGACGCTCGTGCTCAACTTCCGCAAAGAGATATTCAACCAGGCGGCGCGGCTACTCCTCGAGAACGCGACCGACGTGTTCCCGCTGACCGCATACTGCGAGCATCCCGACTGCATAGCCGACTCGCTGTACACCTACCGCTACTATAGTGTCGAGGGGCGCGAGTGCCCCGCGCTATACTTCGACCCGCTGATCATCGTCGGCGGCGACCGGCTCAAGGACGACCCGCGCGAACCGAACTACTGCACGCGCTGTGACGAACACCACTACCTGCCGGGCAAGGAATACACCTTCTTCACGCTCAAGCCGCTCGGCGAGGCCGCCTCGCGCGGCGACCTCAAGCCCCTGCTCGCCGAGCTTGCCGCGATAGCGGGCGACGTCGAGCGATCCAGGCTCTACGCCAGCCTCAAGCGGCTCTACCTCGACGGACCGCGACCTAGGCCGGAGAACATGGCAGCGCTCGAAGTACCGTGTATCGCGGAGAAGGCGCTGTGCTACCTATTCGCCGAACAGAACCTCTTGTCGGCGGAACAACTACGCAGGGTCGTCGCCGACCTCGGGCTCGACCGCGACTACCTGCGCAAGCGGCTATCGGACAATCGCCGCCCGCTGGAGCCGTAGCGCTAGCTGACGACAGCGGCCCGGGCAGCCGCGACGAAGGCCTCGAGCGATGCGCGATCCGGGAAGGCCGCCTGGAAATAAGCCTTGCCGCCGCCGCCCTTGCCCCCGGCCGCCATGGCCGCCTGGCTATAAGCCGCATCGACGGCCGGACCGCCGGTCGGCGAGCAGGCCACGACCTTGAGCTCGTCGCCGCAGTCGACCACGGCTACCCGGCCGCGCCTGGCGAGCGCTCTGGCCAGCCGGTTGCCCGCGTCATAGCTGGCCGCCACCGCGAAGACCGGCTCGGCCGGCGAATCGTCGCCCGACCTGTCGCCCGACCCGTCGAGCGCCTCGGCTCTGGCCGCCGCGACCTCGTCGAGCGCCACCGCCAGGGAACGCTCCAGCTCCTTCTGTCGCTCCCTAGACGACCTGACGGCCGCCTCGAGCTCGTCATCGGCGCAGCCGGCCGCGGCGGCCGCCCGAACCGCTATCCCCGCGACGCGCCTATAGTCCGCCCTGGCCCTGCCGCCGGCCACGAAGTAGACCCGGCAGCCGCCCTTGTACTTCTCCGCCCTAAGAATCCTGAACGGCTCGAGCGATCTCGTCGACGCTACATGGGTGCCGCAACAGGCCGAGTACTCGATGCCATCTATCTCGATCACACGCAACACCGCCGCCTCGACTGACGGCTCCTTGCGTAGCGGGAAGGACGCCGGATCCTCGGGCGGGCATAGGTGCGTCGTCACCCCATAGTCGTCGAGGGCCGCGCGCGTCACCTCGTCCTCGATCGCGTCGGCGTCGTCCCTTCCGAACGGAGCGATATTCAGATCTATGAAGGAGTGCCGCTCGCCTAGGTGGAACGACAAGGTCCTCGCACCCATCGCGCGCAGGAGTATCGACGACAGGAGGTGCTGAGCCGTATGTTGTTCGCTATGGTCGATCCTTCGCCCAAGGTCTACGACGGACCGAACCGTGGCGCCGGGGCAGACGCCAGCCGCGGCTAGCGCGACGGGATCGGCGCGTAGGATATGCGCGACTTCGTCGCCCTCCTCGAGCGCGGCCTCCAGCGGCAGTCCGGCCAGGTCGCCGAGGTCGCAGGGCTGTCCTCCGCCTTCGGGATAGAAGATCGTCTCCGACAGAGTCACGACGCTGGCGCCGTCGGCCCGCTCGCTCACTCCGGTTACGACCGAGTCGAGCTCCGCGATGGCCGGTCGCTCGTAGTATCGCCTGATGGTTGCCATGGATCGAGCATATCCTAAACAAGGTTCGTAACACTAGACGCGACCACGCGTCGGGCGGACGCCCGCTACCGCAGGCCGAAATAGTGCCGTTCGAGATAGGCGACACGCTCGGCCGCCGCTTTCCAGCGCGGGCTCCTCGGGTACTGGTCGCGCACACGCTTATAGTACTCGTATGATCGCTTGATATCCCTAAACGGCGTGTCCTGCTCGCAGGCGAGCGCGTACAAGTAGTAGGCCTCGTCGCCTCCGTACGGGAACAATGACAAGTAGCGATCGAGCGCCTCGATCGCGGACTGCACCCGCTTTGCGTCGAGCTCGTCGCGGGCCAGCCTGAGCAAAGCCTCTGGATCGCTCAGCGCGGATGAAGCGGGAGCGGGAGCTGCGGGAGCGGAAGACGCGGGAGCCGTCGTAGTCGAGACTCGAGGCGACGCCGAGGGAGTGCTTGCTACAGGAGCGCTTGTCGCTGGAGCGGTGGGAACGGTAGCGGTAGATGCGGCTGATGCGGTAGCCGGAACGGAAGCCGGAACGGAAGCCGGAACCATAGCCGCCTTGTCGGTCACGACGACGCGTACGAGGCTGACTTCGGTCGAGCCGTCGATCGGATTCTGCCGATGGAAGCGTAGGAGATACTCGCCCGAACGCTCCGGGTTCAGAGAGAACACCGCCTGCGAATCTTCGAATCGCCTGGCGTTATACTTGATACCGTCCATCCCGTCCTCGTCGCCGAGATAGACCCAACCGGAGCCAGGAAAGCGTAGCTCGAAGCCCTGACCTCTCGCGGTCTCGAGCCTGGTCTCGGCGACCGGTACGGCAGCCGCGGCGACCGATCTGGCCGAGGACGTTGGCGCGGCCGGCAGTACGTAAGCGGGTTCCACAGGCTCGGCCGACGCTTCCGGTTCGGGAGCCTTGGTCGGCTCGGGAGCGGGGGTCGCCTTCGCAGCGGGCACGACCGGCGATGCCTCGGGCGCGGCTGCCTCGGGCGCGGCTGGTTTGGGCACGGCAGGTTTGGGCGCGGCGGGCTTCGAGGCAGCCACCGGGGCCACGGGCTTCGCGGCGGCGACCGGAGCGACCGGAGCGACCGGGGCGGTTTCCTTCGTCGGGGCGGGTTCCGGTATCTCCGGCTCGGCTAGGCTGATGGTACCGTACGACGGTGCCGTCGACAGCACCGTGACGTCGCTTGGTATGCCTGGATCGACGACCGGTCCGGTCGAGCCGGTATCCGGCCTCGCCGAGGCCGCCTGGATCGTCTCGGGCGAGGTAGATGGCGCTACTGGTACGGGTAGCGCTGGTTCAGGCAGGGTGGGCAGGATCACGGCGCCCGGATAGGCGACGGGCCGTCTAGCGGTCAGGACCTCGGGCGAAAGACGCTCGGTAGCCAGGGCCGGAACGTCCGAGGCAGCGATCGGTTCAGCCGCCACGACGGCCTCGTCCGCCGCCAGCGGTTCCGGGCCGCCCGCGCACGAGAACGCGCTCAGGGTCGCTAAGGCCGCAGCTATCATGTAGCCGCTAGTGGACCGCGCCGTAGATCGTTTCAAGTGCTACCTTCCTGCGACGGCTCAAGTCGCCGATTTCGACGGCGCCTAGGTCCGGGCTCAGTTCCGCCGCGTCCGCGTCAGTATACCTCGGCTTCGGCTCGAGCGCCAGCGGCCAGGGGCGTTCGCCGTCGCCTGGAATCAGGAGCATCGACGCGAGGGCCGGGCCGGAGCCCGGCACGGTCGGCTCCGACCGTACCGAAGCGACACTCGGTTCCGCGGACGGCGCGAGTCGAGCGCCGTCTCGGCGAGCGTTCGACCCGGCCGTCATCGCTATGAGCGCGATGGCCGTAGCGAACGCCAGGCAGCCGACGACGGAGAGGCGCGCGATGGCCTTACCCCGAGGCGACAGGCCGCGCAGCTTCTCGGCCAACGCCGCCAGCGCCTTGCCGACGGCCGCGCGCGCCGCTCGCGCGAGGCCTAGCGCCGGCTTGGCTACGGCACCTAACCGAGCCGCCAGGGCCGGCGGAAACCTCATGGTTCCGTCGTCCCCGCGTCGCCTGAGGCCTGAAGGCCGTCATCGCGGATCGCTTCGACGTCGGCCACCGTGTCGTCTGTCGTGGCGACGATAGCGACGGCCTCGGATACGACATCGGTCTCCTCGTGGTCGGAAGCTCGCGCGGTCGCCTCGTCGGCCTTGGCCCTGGCCTTCTCAGGTTTGGCGGCCTCAGGTTCCATGGTCAGTTCGCGACCAGCTTCGTACTCGACGTCCTCGTCGATGAAGGGTTCGGACGGAGCGGGCATCGTGATGGGCTGGCCGTCGGAGCGCTCCAGCCTGACGGCTATCACCTTGGTCACGCCGGACTCCTCCATCGTCACGCCGAGCAGGGCGTCGGCGCAGGTGACCGTCTTCTTGTTGTGGGTGATGACGATGAACTGGCTCGTACGGCCGAATTCCCGCAGCAGGTTGACGAAGCGGATGACATTCTGCTCGTCGAGCGCCGCGTCGATTTCGTCCAGGAAGCAGAACGGCGACGGCCTGACCATGTAGGTGGCGAACAGCAGCGCGATGGCGGTCAGGCTCTTCTCGCCGCCCGACAGCAGCGTGATGTTCTCGAGCTTCTTCCCGGGCGGCTGCGCGAAAATCTCGATGCCAGACTCGAGTACGTGGTCCGGGTCGCTCAGGCGTAGCTCGCCTCGGCCGCCGCCAAAGAGGCGCCTGAACATGTTATGGAAGTTCTTCTTGACGCGGTTGTAGGTATTCAGGAACATTTCCGCGCTCTCGTCGCGTATCTCCTGGGTGATGCGCCTGAGGTCGTCGCGGGCCTTCTGGAGGTCGGCGAGCTGAGTCGACAGGAACTCGTAGCGTTCCTTGACCTCGGTATACTCCTCCGGCGCCATCAAGTTGACCGAGCCGAGGTCCTTGAGCCGCTGCTTCCGGTCGGACAGCCTGTCGCGGAGCTCGGCGGCCTGGGAGCGCAGCTCGTACATCCGCTCCTCGAACTCGACGAGCTCGCGGCCGTACTGCTCGCGGAAGTTGTCCTGGACGTTGCGTATCTCGGTCTCGGTCTGGGCCAGGCCGAGGTGCAGCCGCTCGAGCTCCGTCTGCAACGAACCGAGCTTGTCTATCTTCTTCTTCAGCTCCTCCTGCCGCTTGCCGAGGTCGCTGTTCTTGATGGCTATATCCTTCTCGAGGCGCTCGAGTTCGGCGGTCAGTTCGCGGCCACGTTTCTCGATGTCGGCGATCTCCTCGTCGATCGACGAGAGATCCTCCTCCGCCTCCGACAGCCTGCGGCCCTCCATCGCGGCCTCGGCGTCGAGCTCGCGATAGTAGCCCTCTTGGCTGGCTATCTCCCGCCTGATCATGGCGAGCTGCTCTTCGGCCGACTGGGCCTGGGTCTGCATCCTGATACGATTGCCGCGCAACTCCTCGAGAGTCTTACGGTACTCGTCGATACGGGAAGCCAGCTCGCGGTTCTCCTCGCGGGCCGTGGCAATGCGCTCGCGCCGCTCCGTCACGCCGTCCTTGATCGCCGCCATGCGCCCGTCGACGGAACGCTTCTTGGTGATGATGCCCTCGGGGGACAGGAACTCGTCGATGAACGACGGCGTCGTCAGGCGGTACGCCTCGTAGCGTTCCTTGAGCTCGCGGGCCCGGTCTGCCGACTCGGCCATCGCGGTTCTGGCGTTCTCGATCAGCGCCCGAGCCTCGGCCGCGCCATAGTCCTTGAGCCTGGACAGGTCGTCGAGTATGGCCGCCTTACCGGACAGGCGCGCGATGATTCCAGCTATCAGCGCGTCGATGGCCTCCTCGGCCGCCTTACGCTCGGCCGCCGAATAGCCGATATCCTTGAGCCTCGCATCGAGCTCGGAGACGATGTCTTCGGTTATGGCGTCCAGCTCGGCTTGAGCGCTTACCAGCTCTTCGTCGAAAGCGACGATGTCGGCCTCCGAACGGGCAATAGCCTGGTCGTTGGCCTTGATCCTCTCCTCGGCGTTCTTGATCGAGCCCTCGAAGCCGAGGATGTTCTTCTCGATCTCGGCGATGCGACCCTTGTGCCCGCGAAGGATGTCGTTCTTCTCGTCCTCGTCCTCGCGTAGCGTCTCGAGCTTCTCCTCGAGCGCCTTGAGCTTGAGCCTGGCCTGGTCGATCTTGGCCTTGGCCTCAGCGACGCGCTCGGACAGGAGCTTACGCTCCTTCTCCTTACCCACCCGCTCCACGGCCAGGCCGTAGACCGTCTTCTGCACATCGACGAGCTTAGCTTCCATCGAGTTGACGATGTCGAGGTTCTCCTCGAGCGACAGGTTGATGCCGTCGATCTGGGCCTT
>JAKQKE010000197.1 GCA_029560805.1 Spirochaetota bacterium | reverse complement strand
CATGAACTCGACCGATCTGCCGGGCCACGGCCCGTCGACCATCCCCATCTTCATGCGCCGCCCTGGCGCCTCGGACGCTGTGCTACTCGTGCACGGCTATACCGGCTTCCCGGGCGAGATGGGCTATGTGGCTGAAGCGCTGTTCCGGGCCGGCCATACCGTCTACGCGCCTCGCCTGCCCGGGCACGGCACCGACAGGGCAGACTTCATGGCGACCGGCGCCGATGACTGGATTAGGCGGGCGCGCGACGCGTACATCGAGCTGGCGGCCGAGTACGGCACGGTAAGGATAGTCGGCCACTCGATGGGCGGCGCCATCGCCGTCATCCTGGCCGCCGACTACGCGCCCGACCGTGTCGCGCTCCTGACGCCGGCCGTCGACATAGCCGACCGCCGCCTCGCGCTCGCGGCGTCGCTCGGCCGACTCGTGCCGGTGATCAAGCGTGACGACCCGCCGTCGCCGGAAGACGCCGAGGGAGAGCGTCGCAGGCTCCACGAGGAGTACCGTAAGGACACCCTGGTCAGGCAGGCCGGCGAGCTGAACCGCGTAATGCGGCTAGCCCGAGCCGCCCTGCCCCGCGTACGCTCACGCCTCCTCGTCGTATCGGGCGAGCTCGACGCGAGTGTCCCGGCCTCGGCGGCGGCCCGCATAGCGTCGACGTCGCGGCTCTCCCCCGAGATCCGGCTCGAGACGCTGAAAGGCGTCGGCCACCTCTTCCCATTCCTGCCCGATGGACGGCATGATTGCGCCCGATTGGTCGAGGAGTGGTTTGAGGAATGAACGCACCGTACATCGTCTATAGCGACGGAGCCTGCTCGGGCAACCCCGGGCCAGGCGGCTGGGCCTGGGTATCGCTCGCCGGCGGCGAGATCCGTGAAGGATACGGCGGGGAGCCCGCCACGACGAACAACCGAATGGAGTTGATCGGGGCGACCGAGGCGCTGGCCGCCATCAAGGCGCGCGTCGATGCCGGCGAACTCAAGCCCGGCCTCGTCGAGGTACGCACCGACAGCCAGTATGTCAAGAATGGGGTGACCAGCTGGATAGCGTCATGGAAGCGCAACGGCTGGCGCACGGCGAGCAAGCAGCCGGTCAAGAACCGCGACCTGTGGGAACGGCTCGACGCGCTGTCGAGGGAGCTCGCCGCCCGCTGGGTCTGGGTCGAGGGCCACGCTGGCGAGGCCTGGAACGAACGTTGCGACGAGCTGGCCCGCCGCGGCGTAGCCGAGAACCGATAGCTTTTTTACAAAGGCATACCACGGAGACACGGAGACACGGAGTAATTTAAGAGAGAAAGAGAAGTAATAAGAGTTAATCTCTTTTCCTTTCTTTTTCTCCCTATCTCTGTATTCTCCGTGCCTCCGTGGTTATCTTCTCAAGTCTGAAGATCCTAAAAGTGCAGGAAGAATTTGATGCCGTAGAACGCGTCGGCGGCGCCGAGGAAGCCCGAGTACTGGTAGCCGAGTTCGTCGTCGACCAGGCGAGCGCCGGCGATGAAGCTGAGCTGGGCGAAGCCGAAGACGTCGATGGCCAGGCCGCCGCCGGCCGAGGCGAGCAGCCCGTTCACGTCGAACCTCGTCGTCGACTCGCTGTAGCCGCGGTAGTAGCCAGCATCGACGAAGCCGAACAGCACCGGCACGATGTCCGCTATCACGATGGCCGGGCCGACGAGCCTGAGCTCGGCGCTCGAGGCCGCCTTGAGCGACGAGTCGAACTTGTTCCAGCCGTAGCCGCGTACGCAGTCGCCGACCGAGCCGCGTAGGTTACGTCCGCCGAAGCTCTGGTTCACGTAGATGGGCACCGACTCGCCGTCAGAGTAGTCGACTCCGGCGAAGAAGCCGGCATACAGGTTGAGCAGGTTGCCGCCGTCGCTTTCCATGTCGTACAGGGGGACGAAGTAGCGCGCCTGGGCGGATACGCGCCAGAAATCCGTCAGCGGGTTCAGGAAGCCGGGGCCCCACTCGGCGGTCGCCTCGGCGTACAGCCCGGTTTTCTGCTTGTGGCCGCTCGTCGAACCGGAGTCGTAGGACAGGCCGCCCATGACCGATGTGCCGAACAGGCCGCCTATGTCGGCGAACACCGCATCGGACAGGCCGTCGGCCTCGGTCAGGTAGTCGTCGTAGCGGCCGCGGTAGTACGCGAAGGCCTCGACGAGGTTCTTGCCATCGTCGCGCCTGGCCAGGCCTTGGATGAAGGCCAGCTCCCACTGGAAATTAGGCGATCGGTACTCGTACCCGGAGGCGTCGGCGACGTAGGGGTCGCCAGTCATCAGATCGCGGACGATGGACCTGTCCTCGTAGCCGCCGCCGGCCTCGAGGTACAGCTTCGTTACGCCCGGCTCGTAGAGCTGAAAACCGGTATAGGTCAGCGATACGTCGCCTCCCGACGGTATGAAGCCGCTGAAGACGCGCACGCCCTCGACGCCGAAGGCCAGCTCATCGTCCGCCGCGGCTGATGCGACCATGGCTGTCGCCATGGCCAGGCACGCTAGTATGCGTTTACTCATCGTGATCCTCCAAAAACGCTATCGATATTGCGCCATAATACCAGCTACGGCGCGATTCGGCAAAAAAAAGAGGGACCCATGGCGGGCCCCTCGACTATGGCGATTCCTCGTTTAGGCCTGTCCGGCCGATCCGAGCACTTCCTTATTCTTGTGCATGTACAGCTTCTTGAGTTCGTCGCGGGCCGGCCCGAGGTACTTGCGCGGGTCGAACTCGTCCGGCTTCTCGGCGAAGACCTTGCGTATCATCGCGGTCATGGCGAGGCGGCCGTCGGAGTCGATGTTGATCTTGCAGACGGCGCTCTTGGCGGCCTTGCGCAGCTGCTCCTCGGGGATGCCGACCGAGTCGGACAGCTTGCCGCCGAACTGCTCGATGATCCTGACGTACTCCATCGGCACGCTCGACGAGCCATGGAGCACGATCGGGAAACCAGGCAGGCGCTTCTCGATCTCGGCGAGTATGTCGAAGCGCAGGGGCGGCGGGATCAGCACGCCGTCGGCGCTCCTGGTGCACTGCGACGGCTTAAACTTCGTGCGCCCATGGCTTGTGCCGATCGAAATGGCCAGGGAGTCGACGCCGGTCTTGGAGACGAAGTCCTGAACCTCATCGGGCTGGGTATAGCTCGAATGCTCGGCCGACACCTCGTCCTCGACGCCGGCCAGAACGCCGAGCTCGCCCTCGACGGTCACGTAATCGGTCCTCGAATGGGCATATTCGCAGACCTTCCTGGTCAGGGCGACGTTCTCGTCGTAGGGCAGGTGCGAGCCGTCGATCATCACGCTCGAGAAGCCGCTCTCGATACAGTCGACGCATAGCTCGTAGCTGTCGCCGTGGTCGAGGTGGAGGACGATCGGGATCTTGTAGCCGAGCTCGGCCGCGTACTCGACGGCGCCTCGCGCCATATTGCGCAGCAGGTTGGAGTTGGCGTACTTGCGGGCGCCCGAGGAGACCTGCAGGATCACGGGGCTCCTCGTCTCGACGCAGGCCTGGATGATCGCCTGCATCTGCTCCATGTTATTGAAATTATAGGCCGGGATGGCGTACCCGCCGGCGACGGCCTTCTTGAAAAGCTCGCGAGTATTGCAGAGCCCTAGCTCTTTGTAGCTTGTCATAAACGCTCCTTCATGAGAGTACAGGACGAGTCTAGGTTCCCGGTCGAGTATCGTCAAGGCCTAGGGCAGTTCCGGCCTTGTCCCGCCGCCTCGGCTCGGATACTATCGCGAGCATGCGTCAGGTTCCGGGCTCGGTTGAACGGCGGCGAAGCGCCAGATCTCTACGGCTATCGGCGACCCTGTCGGCCGCTCTCGCCTGCTCGTGCGGAGGGCTCGCCGGCTCGCTGGCCGTGGTCGATCCCGTTCTGGCCTATCTGTCGCCCGCCGCGGCCGAGGCCTTCGGCTCGTACGCCGAGGCCCTCGTCGTACTACCCGATGAGGGCGCCTCGGCCGCGCTCTACGCCGCGATAGACACCCGCGCACCCGCAACGCTATTCCTATCCCCGCTCCTGGCTTCAGAGATACCGTACATACTCGCCAGAGACGGCTCGACCCGCGTCGCCTGCGTGGCGATAACGGCGCCGACTCCGGACCCGCGGCTCTGCGCGGCGGTATTCTCGCCCGCCGACGCGGCCTCGGTCGCCGGAGCCATGGCGGCCGAGGAGGCGATTCGCCTGGCTCGGAACGCGTCGCCGCCCGTCGTAGCGGCCGTGCTGTCGTCGGGCGACGAGGCCCGCGAGGCGTTCGTCGCCGCCTACGCTGCGGCCGGCGGCCCTGGAGAGCCGGTCGTCGAGCTGGCGGAAGGAGGCTTCTCGAAGGCGATAGCCGAGAGGCTACGGACCATGGACGTTCGAGTGGCCTACGTCTCGGTCCCACCGGATCAGACCGCCAGGTGGCTCGAATCGGCTTTCGACGGATACGCGTTCCGTATCGTCGCCGAAGCCTTCCCCGCCGATGGCCTAAGGCCCTCGGCCGACGCGACGATCGCGTGGGATCTCGACGCGACGTTGGCCGATCTGGCCGGCTTGCTACGGTCCGGGGGCTCCGGCAACGTGCCCGGGCGCTGGAAAGCCGAGCCTTCGAGGCCTCGGCGAGCTAATAAGCCGGTCGAAGTCGGCCGATAATCGTATATACCGTGCGCGGGCGACCGTATTTGTTTGACAAAGGTATGGCTTAAAAATATAATTCCACCCGCAGATGGTTTATCGTTAAGATGGTGCAAAACTTAAGGAGTAGTCCTGATGAAACAGCGCGTCGTAAAGGCGATCTGCCTGTCCTTCGTCATCGTATTCATGCTCGCGGCGACGGGGGCCTTCGCCGACGATGAAACCGTAAACCTGGAATCGCTGGTCGTACAGACCTTCGACGAGCCGGATAGCCAGCCCTGGTTCCTGATCGGCAGCAAGTTCGCCACCAAGGGCTATCCCAAGCTGGCCTACGCCAAGTCCTGGCCGGTAGCCCTGTTCGGCACTACCGGAGGCGACAAAGACCTCCGCAGCCTCGGCGTCGCGATGCTGTTCGACCGCAAGGAATACAACTGGGTCGACGTCGTCCCCGGCTCCAAGTCCGGCGAGGGAGAAGAGGCGACCTATAAGCCTATCGAGTTGCCGTTGCCCGGCCGAGTCAAGATGCTCGACATGTGGATCTGGTCCGGCAACTTCGACTACTATATCGAGGCGTACATCCGCGACTACACGGGCATCGTGCACGTGCTGCCGATGGGCGATCTCGGCCACGTCGGTTGGAAGAACTTCCGCGTCAACATCCCAAACAACGTGCCGCAGTCCAAGAAGTACCTCCCCAAGAGCGAAAACCTCACCCTCGTCAAGTTCAGGATCTGGACGAGGCCGACCGAGGTGGTGGCGTCGCCGACCAAGGCCGATGCCCCTATCGAGCAGAAGGCCGTCTACTTCTACTTCGACCAGCTCAAGGTCCTCACGGATACCTTCGAGTCGCTGTTCGATGGCGACAGCCTCATGGATCCCAAGGTCATCGAGGAGACCTGGGGCAGTTCCGATTCGTCTAAGTAAGGGGAGACCATGAAAAAGATAATCGCCATCGTATTGGCTTTTTCCGCCCTCGCTTCCGTCTCTGCCCAGGGGACCGTCGGCGAGCCCGACGCCAGCTCCATAGGCATCGATACGGCCCAGCAGAAACTCCAGGTGGTCACGGTGGACAAGTTCGAGTCCGCTGGCTTCTGGAACGTGTACATCATGCCCGACGAGGGCGTCGCCAACGGCAGGCTCTTCACGGGCGGCCCGGCAGCCAAGGCCGACGAGCCCAAGCCCGAGGAGCGCTACGTCGGCATCGACCCCAAGATCGCCGACGTGCAGACCTACGGCGCCAGGGTCGACTTCTTCAAGCGCGGCTTCAACACCGTCTACGTACTCGCCCAGAAGCCCATCCCGATCGAGGGCATCACCAAGACCATCTCCGTCTGGGTCGTGGGCAGAAACTACAACCACACGCTCAAGATCATCGTATCGGACTTCTTCAACAATCAGTTCGAGCTGACTATGGGCAAGCTCAACTTCCACGGCTGGAAGAAGATGTCCGTGGCCATCCCGCCGCAGAACCCCGACGGCAGGACCGGCATCATCCAGCGAAATTACCACTACAACAGCCAGATGGGCCTCAAGGTGGTGGGCTTCAAGATCGAGTGCGACCCGATGGAAGCCTTCGGCACCTACTACGTCTACTTCGACGACCTGAGGGCCGTCACCGACCTCTTCGCCGAGGACTCCCGCGATGAGGACGACATGGTCGACGGCTGGTAATAGCCGCTTCCCATAAAAAAGAAGACCCCGGCGACGGGGTCTTCTTTTTTATGGGAAGCGCTTCAGCCGAAGAGAGCCGCGGCGTTCCGAGCCACGAGCTCAGCCAGATCGTCGATGCTGCTGCCGCGTAGCGCGGCGGCCAGGGCGTAGGTTCTGCCTATGTCGAGCGGAGTCGCGTCCTTGCCGCGGCGTGGTTCGGGGCACATGTACGGGGAATCGGTCTCGAGGAGGAGGCGCTCGCCCGGCACGGCGGCGCAGGCCGCCCTGAGCGCGCCCGACTTCTTGTAGCTCAGGTTACCCGCGAAGGATACGTAGCAGCCGGCCGCCGCGTACTCCCGCGCCGCTTCCTCGTCGTAGCCGAAGCAGTGGATGATAACCGGTATCCGCGAGGCCACGGGCCCCACGATCGCCAAGGTATCGCGGTGCGCGTCCCTCGAGTGGACGATCAGCGGCTTGCCAAGGCGTACGGCCAACTCGGCCTGAGCGGAGAACAGCTCGGCCTGCTCGGACGGTCCGCCATGCATCCAGTGGTAGTCAAGCCCGCACTCCCCTACCGCGACGCAGGCTGGGTCGCGCAGGTGCGCCTCGAGCGCGGCGACCCGGGCCTCGGCGTCGCCGATTGACTCGGCGTCCGGCCAGATGCCCGCGGCCAGGCGCACGAAGCCCAAGTCGCCGAAAGCGGCCTTCCTGACCGGATAGTCGTCGTAGTCGACGCCAGGGTCTAGTACCATGGCGCCCGCGTCAGCGTACGCGGCGGCCAGTTCGTCGATAGCCCGCCGACCGAGCCGCTCGGCGATGTAGCTCAGATGGGCGTGCGTATCGGTCAGGCCGAGCCGCGCGCCCGTAGCCTCCACTTCAAGCACGGCGGCGCACCTTGAACGCGAACGAGCCGTCCTGGACGGCGCCGCCCTTAACGGCGTCGATGACCACCGCATCCCCCTCGCGCAGCTCGCCCTTGAGCACGAGCCGAGACAGCGGGTTCTGGATCTCCGCCTGCATCACGCGCTTGAGCGGGCGCGCGCCGTAGCGCGGATCGTAGCCAATCCTCGCGACCAGAGCCTTCGCCGCGTCGGTCATCGATACTGACAGGGACCGGTCGGCCAGGCGTTTGGCCAGCGCCGCCAGCTGGATGTCGACGATGCCGCCCATATCCTCGGGCTTGAGCCGCTCGAAGATGACCGTCTCGTCGATGCGGTTGAGGAACTCCGGCTTGAACGCCGTCTTAAGGAGCTCGGCCACGCGGCCTCGTAGCTCGTCCATGTCCTTGGCCTCGAGGATCAGCTCTGAGCCGAGGTTGCTCGTCATGATGACGATGCAGTTCTTGAAGTCGACGGTGCGGCCCTGGCCGTCGGTCAGGCGGCCATCGTCGAGGAGCTGCAGGAGGGCGTTGAAGACGTCCGGATGGGCCTTTTCCACCTCATCGAACAACACCACCGAGTACGGCCGTCGCCTGACCGCCTCGGTCAGCTGGCCTCCCTCGTCGTAGCCTACGTACCCGGGCGGCGCGCCTATGAGGCGGCTGACCGTGTGCTTCTCCATGTACTCGCTCATGTCGATGCGCGTGAGCGACTTCTCGTCGTTGAAGAGGAATTCAGCCAGGGTCTTGGCCAGCTCGGTCTTGCCGACGCCCGTGGGGCCGACGAAGAGGAAGCTGCCGAGCGGCCGGTTCGGGTCGGATAGGCCGGCGCGGTTGCGGCGTATGGCGTCGGACACGGCGACGATGGCCTTTTCCTGGCCGACGACCCGTTTCTCGAGTATCTTCTCGAGCTCGAGGTACTTCTGGATCTCGCTCGACATCATCTTGGACACGGGTATGCCGGTCCAAGTCGACACGACGCGGGCTATGTCCTCCTCGGAGACCTCCTCGCGGAGGAGGCGCGAGCCGTCGGCCCCGGCCGCGTCCTTCGCGGCTCCGGCCGCCTCGTCGAGGCGTTTCTGAGCCTCGAGCAGGCTACCGTACTTGATCTCGGCCGCCTTGGCCAGGTTCCCGTCGCGTTCGTGGCGCTGCTCCTCGGCCTTGAGCCGCTCGATGTCCTCCTTGAGCCTGCGGACGACCTCGATGCGGTCCTTCTCGTTCTTCCAGCGCAGGCGCATCGCGTCGCGCCTGGCCGTCAGCTCGGTCAGCTCGGCGTCGAGCTTGGCCAGGCGCTCGAGGCTGGCCGGGTCGGACTCGCGCGACAGGGCCTGCTTCTCGATGGTCAGCTGGAGTATGCGCCGCTCGATCTGGTCGAGGTCGGTTGGCTGGCTCTCGATCTCCATCTTGATGCGGCTCGCCGCCTCGTCGACCAGGTCGATGGCCTTATCCGGCAGGAAGCGGCTGGTGATGTAGCGGTCGGACAGCGTGGCTGCGGCGATGAGCGCCTCGTCCATGATGCGGACGCCGTGGTGCACCTCGTAGCGCTCCTTGAGACCGCGCAGTATGGCTATGGTGTCCTCGACCGACGGCTCCGGGCAGAGCACGGGCTGGAAGCGCCGCTCGAGGGCCGCGTCCTTCTCGATGTGCTTGCGGTACTCGTCCAGGGTGGTGGCGCCGATGCACTTGAGCTCGCCGCGGGCCAGGGCGGGTTTGAGGAGGTTCGACGCGTCCATCGCGCCCTCCGCCGCGCCGGCGCCGACCAGGGTATGGAGCTCGTCGATGAACAGGATGACGGCGCCGTCCGACTTCTGCACCTCCTCGATGACGGCCTTGAGCCGTTCCTCGAACTCGCCGCGGAACTTGGCGCCGGCGACGAGCGAACCCAGGTCGAGGGCGAGGAGCTTCTTGCGCTTGAGCGAATCGGGCACGTCGCCGGAGACGATGCGGCGGGCCAGGCCCTCGACGATGGCCGTCTTGCCGACGCCCGGCTCGCCTATGAGCACCGGGTTGTTCTTGGTGCGCCTCGAGAGGACCTGCATCACGCGGCGTATCTCCTCGTCGCGGCCTATCACCGGGTCGAGCTTCTCGCGGTGGGCCAAGGCGGTCAGATCGCGGCAGTACTTCTCGAGGACGCGGTACTTTTCCTCGGCGGCCTGGTCCTTGACGCTGCGGTTGCCGCGGACCGACTTGAGGGCCTCGAGGGCGCCGGTCTTGGTCACGCCGAATTCCTTAAGGAGCGGGCCGACCGAACCGTCGTCGTCGAGCATCGCGAGCAGAACATGCTCGCCCGCCACGTAGTCGTCCTTGAGGGCCGCGGCCTCCGCCTCCGCCTTGGCCAGGGCCTTGCCAGCAGCCGGTGACAAGTAGACCTGGGAGGCATGGCCGTAGACCTTGGGCTTCTTGGCCAGCGAGGCCTCGAGCCTCGACTCAAGCTCGTCGACGGAGGCGCCGAGGCGCTGGAGCAGTGGCCTGACGGCCGAGCCGTCGGAGTCGAGAAGAGCGATCAGCAGATGCTCAAGCTCTATCTGGGAATGATCCGCTTTCTGGGCGGAGGCGTGGGCCGCCTGGATGGCCTCCTGGGCCTTGAGCGTGAACCTATCGTAATCCATGGGTGTTCTCCATTCGCTGAACTAGAACATACCAAGCCACGGCTCCGGTCGGCAAGCGCGGGCGTATCCGGCCGACCCGCCCTTGCCCAATCGGCGACATGGTGGTTAGATTGACGGTATGACTATACCGGACGGCAAGGTGGTCGTGATGCACGGCCTGACCAGGGACGAGGCGATAGCGGCGATGCGGGCCGTCAAGGCGGCGCTCGGTGCGCAGGACGGCCTAGCCTTCGCGACCAGCACGGAGACGAACCTCGGCTGGAAGCTAGGCGACCTTCTCGAGCACGTGCTCGAGGAGCACGAGGCTATGACAGGCTATAAGGCGCCCGGCGGCCGGCCCAAAGGGGAGCCCAAAGGGGAGCCATGAGGGTAGCCGGGGCGGTCAGTCCTCGTCCAGCTCGGGCACGCGGGCCCGTAGGTCGCGCAGGAAGTCCTCGCCCGAGTAGCCGTTGCGCAGGGCGGCGAACACGACGTTGTCCTGGCCTGCTATGGTGCCGAGGACGCCCTCGAGCCCCAGGTTGTCCAAGGCCAGGGCCACGGGCGCCGAATGCCCGGAGAAGGTCTTGATCACGACGAAGGCGTCGTTCCAGTCTATCGAGACGTAACCGCGGATGAAGTCCTGGCCGTGGATCTCCTCGCGGCGCCTGAGTTCGTCGTCCGAGGGCACCGCGTAGAAGTAGCCTTCGGAGCCGGCCCCGACTTTGCTGGCCTTGAGCAGTTTCAGGTCGCGTGACAACGTCGCCTGAGTTATAAATATATTGTGAGCCTCGAGGAGGACGAGCATCTCCTCCTGGGACTCGACCCTGTTCTCCCTGAGGAGCTTGAGGATCACCTTGAGGCGTTCCCGCCTTTTCGCAATCGATGAAGCGTCGCGCATACGATACGACAGTATGCCGCGACGGCGGTTTTTTGGCAAGCCGGAGCGATTCCGTACCGATAGTATAACGAGGGAGGAACGCCATCGTGATTCGCGCCCATCATAGCCCCGACGATCCCGGCGGAGAGGGTTCCGGACTCTCGTTCTCGGCCGACGTGCGCAAGAACGACGGCAACATCGAGATAACGGTTTCGGCCGACATGATGACCGCCACCGCCACCCTGTATCCTCCCATCGGCGATGGGGCGCCCCTGACTCCAGACTACGCCGCCGAGCTACTGGCGCGCATGGGCATACATTCCGGCCTGCTCTGGGACGAGCTGTCCGAGCGTATATTCGACGTCAATGCCGATCGCCGCGTCATCCGCGACGTCGTCGTGGCCAGGGGCTCGCCCCCGGTGTCGGAACACCCGGAGCATATCGTGGTCGACGATCGCTTCCTGCCCGGCTTCAGGCCCGTGTCCGACGAGGAGCATACCGTCGACTGGAAGGCTATCAGCCAGGTCCTCGTCGTCAAGCAAGGAGAAGGCATAGGCCGCGTCATTCCCCGCCGCGACGGCGCTAACGGTTGCGACGTGACCGGCAATCCGATAGCCTTCGGCAAGGACCAGGTAACCACGTACGCGCTCGGCAAGAACGTCGAGCGCGATGGCGACGATATCCGCGCCGTATGTGATGGCCGCGTGACCCTGGACGGCCAGCGCATCAGCGTCGAGGAGGTGCTCGTCATCAAGGGCGACGTCGACTATCGCGTCGGCCACATCATGTTCCCCGGCGACGTTGTAATCGAGGGTGGCGTCGCGGCCGGCTTCAAGGTCTACTCGGGCGGCTCGATCTCCATAAAGGAGACGATGGACGCGTTCGATGTCAGCGCCAAGCGCGACCTGATCTGCGCCCAGGGCATCATCGGCAAGGACCTGGGCCAGGTCAGGGTCGGCGGCTCGCTCAAGGCCAAGTTCATCGAGAACGCACGCGTGGCGGTACGCGGCGACGTGGAGGTGCCGGGCTCCATCGTCGGCTCCTCGATCTATACGCTCGGGCGCCTGGCTATGGGCGATAAGGGCCGCATCGTAGGCGGCGAGGCGTTCGCCACCCACGGCGTCAGCTGCGGCTTCCTAGGCGGCGGCACGAAGCCAGTCACCATAGTCAACGTCGGCATAGACTTCACCATCCAGCAGAAGCTGGAGCAGGCGAACGCCGCGCTGCGCGCGCTGACCATACGCCTCGCGAGGTTGCAGAACGTCCGTAAGCTACGGCCTGACGACGAGCCCCTGGCTAAGGCCGTCGAGGAGGCTCGGGCCAAGCTTCAATCGCTGACCGACAACGTGGCCGACCTGACCAGGCGCGTCGACATAGACGAAGGCGCCTCGGTCGAGGTCAAGGGCATCGTCTACCCCGGCGTCATCGTCACCATCTGCCATATCAGGGTCAACGTCGACGAACCCCTCAAGAAGGCCAGGTTCAGGCTGGACCGGGCGGCCAACAAGATCATCATCGAGCGCTAGCCGGCTCGCCGCTCAATAAAATTCGCCGTCCGCGCTTGCACCCACTGGTTGCCTGGCTTATCCTAGTAGCATGCCGACAAGAACAAGCGCGAAAGGCGACACGACGACGATCGAGCTCACCGGAGAGTCGACCGTCCGGGACGCCGCGGGGCTCGCCTCTTCCTTACGCGAGGCGGCCGGGTCCGCCTCGGCGCGCGTCGCCGTGGACCTGAGCGCTCTCGGGCGCTACGACGTGACGGTACCACAGTTGCTCGTAGCGCTTTCAAAGACCCTCGAGGCCGCCGGCAGGGAATTCCGCATCGTCGAGCTGGACGAGCGCCATCCGCTACGCGCGTCGCTCGAGACCATAGGCTTCCACTTCGATCATATCGAGCGGACCACGAGGCCGTCGCCATGAATTTCGACGACAACAAGGAGCTATTCGTCGAGGAAGCCCGCGATCTCCTGGCCAAGATGGAGTCCGCCCTGCTGTCGCTCGAGAAGGATCCGGGTAGCGGCGAGCTGATCAACGAGGTGTTCCGCGCCCTGCACACCATCAAGGGTTCAGGCGCCATGTTCGGCTTCGATGGCATGTCCGCCTTCGCCCATGGCTTCGAGAACATGTTCGATGACATGCGCAAGGGCCTCGTCGGCGTTAGCCGCGACATCATCGGGCTCAGCCTCCGTTCGCTCGACTGCCTATCCGCCTGGCTCGACTCGGGCGAGGCGCACAAGGACCAGGCCGCGATCGAGCGCGAGCTCGAGGCGATCAAGGCGACGCTACGATCCGGGTCGTCCCCCGCGGCCACAAAACCGGCCGCTGAACCTGCCGCCGAACCGGCCGTCGCGCCGACCGTAGGCCGGGGCCGCGCCGACGTCGACTCCGATGGCTTGACGAACCTGTACCGCATACGGTTCAAGCCGAACCGAGACCTGCTGACGCGCGGCGTCAAGGTCGAGAACCTGTTCGGCGACCTCGCCGAGCTCGGTCAGTACTATGCATACGCCGACGTCGACGCGGTGCCGTGCCTCGACGCGATCGATCCGACCAGCCTGTACCTCTCATGGATCATAGACCTGTCGACAGCCGCCCCCGTCGAGGATATACGGTCGGTGTTCATCTTCGTCGAGGACTACGCCGAAATCGGGATCGAGAGGCTCGAGGTCGTCGACCAGACCGGCAAGCCGAGCGTCCCCCGCATCGGAGAGATACTGGCGAACCGCGGCGCCCTGGCCCCGGATGACATCGACGCCATCCACCGGAAACAGAAGCCGTTCGGAGAACTGGCCGTGGAGAGCGGCAAGCTGTCGAAACCGGCCCTGGAGGCCGCCCTGGCGGAGCAACGCATGGCCAAGGCGGCGGCCGGCGAGCGCGAGTCGCGCAAGGAGTCGTCGAACATCCGCGTTCGCAAGGAGAAGCTCGACTACCTGATCGACGCGGTCGGAGAGCTGGTGATTCTCGAAGCCCGGCTACGCCAGGAGGCGAGGGTCGCCGGGGCTACCGCCTTCGAGAGCATCGCCGAGAACCTCGGGCGGCTGACCTCCGACCTGCGCGACGCCACGATGAACATACGCATGGTACCGCTCGAGGAGTCGTTCTCGGGCTTCCACCGCCTGGTACGCGATCTAGCCTCGCAGCTAGGCAAGGAGATCGACCTGGTCATCTCCGGCGCCAACACCGAGATGGACAAGAACATCATCGAGGCGCTCAAAGACCCGCTCGTGCACATCATCCGAAACTCGGCGGACCACGGCATCGAGGCGCCGGAGCTGCGAGCCAAGCTCGGGAAGAGCCGTGCCGGCACGATACGCATCGAGGCCAGGCAGCAGGGCTCGAAGGTCGAGATAGCCATCTCGGACGACGGCGCCGGTCTGGATCTCGAGCGGATCAAGGCCAAGGGTGTCGAGCGCGGTCTGATCGACGCGACGGAGAAGGACCCCAAACGCATCATGCCGCTCATCTTCGAGCCGTCGTTCTCGACCGCCGCCAGGACGACCGGCGTCTCGGGCCGCGGCGTCGGCATGGACGTGGTCAAGAGCAACCTCGAGCGGCTACGCGGCGAGATAGCTATCAGTTCCGAGTCGGGCCTGGGCACGCGCATCCTCCTGTCCATACCGCTCACCCTCGTCATCGTCGACGGCCTACTCGTGCGGGTCGGCGACGTGATGTACGTGCTGGCGCTCAACCAGGTGGAGGAATGCGTCGACGTCGCATGCTCCGAGGTACTCGGCGACGGTCGGCGCGGCATCATCAACCTGCGCGGCAAGACCATCCCCATCATCGACCTGCGCGACGCCTTCGGCCTGGACGCGGCCGACGACGCGGGACTCCAGCGCCTGGTCATCGTCGACGCCGAGGGCATGACGGTCGGCTTCCGCGTCGACGGCGTCATCGGTAAGCAACAGGTGGTCATCAAGCCCTTCACGATGGGCCTCAGGCAGGTGCCGACGATAGCCGGCGCGACGATACTCGGCGACGGCTCGGTCGCCTTCATCTTGAACATCAGAGAGCTTTTCAAGTCCCAACGGCAATCTGAGCCGCTTGCCCGGGAAGGAGCAACGACATGAACATGGGTATACGCGCCAAGCTATGGTTCGGGTTCATCTCCATCGCCGCCATCGGCGTCATCATCGGCGCGGTCGGCATCGTGGCGCTGACCAGCATGAATAAGGCCGACACGGCACTGTACGAGAAGGCTACCCTGCCCGTACAGTACTCGGGCAACTTCTCCACCCTGGTCGGTCGCTTGAACGGCGCCATCCTCGCGTCGATCATCGACAAGACGCCCGGGGCCCTCGAGCGCTATACGACGGCTCGCGGCAATTACTTCAAGCAGTTCTACGAGACGATCAGGCTCTACAACGCGGGCGTCGACACCGAGGCCGACCATAAGCGCCTGTCCGAGCTTACCAAGCTCGTCGAGACCCTCGAGCGCGAGGACGCCATGGTCTACGCCTTCATAGCGGCCGGCAACCTGGACGCGGCCGCCAAGCTCTGGGCCGGCGAGTACCTGGTCGCCTATTACGCGGTACAGGACGTTACCAACTCCATGGCCGACGAGAACGTCGAGAAGGCCAAGGCCACGTCCGAGGGCAACGACAGGCTCGCGATCCAGTCGACGATCATACTCTTGGCGTCCATCGCCGCCGGTCTAGCCGTCGCGCTCCTGATGTCTTGGATCCTGAGCCGTTCCATACTGAAGATCGTCAATGTCATCGACTCGAACGCCCAGGGCGTCGCCGAGGGGATAGGCCAGGTGTCGAACGCGTCAGAGATGCTCGCCCAGGGCTCGAGCGAGCAGGCCTCGAGCATCGAGGAGGTATCGGCGAGCATCGAGGAGCTGTCGGCGACGATACGTCAGAACGCCGACAACGCCGGCCAGACCGAGAAGATAGCCACCAAGTCGGCCAACGACGCCCGCGAGTCGGGAGAGGCGGCGGCGCAGACCGTGACGGCGATGCGGGAGATATCGGAGCGTATCCTGGTCATCCAGTCGATAGCCAGCCAGACGAACCTCCTGTCGCTCAACGCGGCCATAGAGGCCGCCAGGGCCGGAGAGCACGGGCGAGGTTTCGCCGTGGTGGCGAGCGAGGTGCAGAAGCTGGCCGAGCGTAGCTCGACCGCCGCGAGGGAGATCGAGGAGCTGTCCAAATCCAGCGTCAGCATCTCCGAGAAAGCCGGCGCCATGCTCGCCGAGCTCGTGCCGAATATCCAGCGGACGGCCGACCTCGTATCGGAGATCAACGCCGCCAGCGGCGAGCAGGCCTCGGGCGTGCAGCAGATCAACGCCGCCATACAGCAGCTCAACTCGGTCATCCAGGAGAACGCCTCCTCGTCCGAGGAGCTGGCCTCCACCGCCGAGGAGATATCGGCCCAGACCATGGCCATGCGCGACGAGGTGGCGTTCCTAAAAACTGGCAAACGCAACCTGGGCGCCTACGATAGCCCGCGCCCTCGGACCGCGGCCCATACCGCCGGGAGCCGGCTCGGCTCAGGCGTCGCCGTCAAGCGGCCGGCGACGGACGCCGGCGAAGGTCCATCCCACGTCGCGCCTAAGGCGCAGGATAAGAGGCCGCACGCAGGCAATACGGCCATCACGATCGCCCACGCCGATACAGAGGACGACGAATTCGAAAGGTTCTGAGCATGACATCGACGATAGACACGAACCCCGCCGCGGCACCGGACACCGCCAGGGGAGGGGCGACGGGGCAGTACCTTTTATTCGAACTGGCCGGCGAGCACTACGCCTTCGATGTGGTCAGGGCCAAGGAGGTGCTCGAGGACGTCTCGATCACGCCGCTACCGACCAAGGCGCCCTTCCTGTCGGGCGTGATCAACCTCCGCGGTAGCATCATCCCCATCATCGACCTGCGGACGAAATTCGAAATAAGCGGACGCGGCGGCCGAGGCTCGGTCATCGTCATTGAAATAGGGGACAAGGACAGGCAGGCCATAGTCGGCGCCCTTGTCGACTCGGTCAAAGGCGTCACTCGCTTCGGCCCGGATGAGCTCGAGGCGCCGCCCAAGTTCGGCATGCGCGTCGAGTCCGCGCTCGTCAAGGCGATAGCCAAGCAGTCGGGGCTCTTCGTCGTCATCCTGGATTCCGAGCTGCTATTCTCGGAGCGCCACCTCTGGAGCGACGGTCCCGCTGGAATCCAGGCCGGGACACCCGAGTCGACGACATCCGGGATCCGAGTAGGCTGAGATGCACGACCGATCGAGCATAGCGCCGCTGTCCGATAGCGAGTTCAGGAAGATAGCGTCGTTCATCGAACAGGAGTTCGGTATACGTATGCCGGAGGCCAAGAAGGCGCTCCTGCAGGGCCGCCTGCACAAGCGGCTCGTGGCCTGCGGCAAGCGTAGCTACGGCGAGTACTTCGGCTTCGTGACCGAGGACCCGGCCGGCAAGGACGAATTTCTGGTCTTTACCGACTTGGTTTCAACCCACGAGACCAGCTTCTTCAGGGAGCCCGGCCATTTCAAGCACCTCAGGCAGATCCTGCCGGACTTAGCCGCCGAGCGCTCGCGTCTACGCTTCCTATGCGCGGCCTGCTCCACGGGAGAGGAAGCCTATAGCCTCGCGATGACCATCGACGAGACGCTGTCGGAGGCGGGGCTCGGTCGCGTACCGTTCACGATCGAGGGCTTCGACCTGTCGTCGCACGCGGTCGAGGCCGCGAGGCGAGGCGTCTTCTCCGAGGCGCGCGCCAAGAAGATCCCGGCCGAGATGACGAAACGGTACATGATGCGCAGCAAGAACCCGGTCAAGGAGGTCCGCCGCGCCGTGCCCGAGCTACGCGCGCGCATGCTGTTCCATACCGGCAACCTGCTCGACGACATGGGCCTGGCGGAACGTCGGTACGACGTGATCTTCTGCAGGAACGTGCTCATCTATTTCGATAGGCGGAACCAACAGAAGGTCGTCGCGGCCCTGGCCTCGCGCCTGTCGGACGAAGGCTACCTGTATCTCGGCCACTCCGAGACGATCAGCAACCTCGACCTGCCACTCAGGACGATAGGCCACGCGGTTTACCAGCTCAGGTGATACGGTCAGCGGCCCTGGCCGTAGTGGTGCCTGGCGAAGTCCTGCATGGCTTCCACGTCGGCCTGGCCTATGAGCCTGGGCTCGCCTATGCTCCTGGCCAGTACGTAGATCTGGGCAGCCTTCTCCACCACGAAGCATACCTTCTTGACCGTGTCCCAGTCCGGCCCGCAACAGACGGTGCCATGGTTCGGGATCATCACCGCGTTGCGGTCGCCGAGGGCCGCGACGACGTTGGCGGCCAGCTCGGGAGTGCCGGGCAGGGCGTACTCGCAGTTGACGATCCGGTCCCCGACGAGCTGGACGAAATCCTCGCAGACGCCGGGCAGGTCGATGCCCAGGACGCCGAGCACCGCGGAATACACCGGGTGGGTATGGATCACGCAGTTGACGTCCGGCCGGGCGTTCATGATGCCGATATGGAAGCGGTACTCGATGGTAGGCTTGCGTGACCCGTCGACGATCTCGTACGACGGGTCGAAGACGACGACGTCGCCCTCGGTGATCTCACCGTACTTCATGCCCGACGGCTTGACGTAGACGAGTCCCGTCTCCGGGTCGCGCGTGCTCAGGTTACCCCAGGTGCCGACCGTCAGGCCCTCGGCGAGCATCTGCCTGCCACCCTCGACTATCAGCCGCTTATACGAATCCTTGATGGCCTTCTCCATGTCGTGTTCCTCGTCCTTCCCGTCGTTCCGCTAGGCCGCGCTCCGCGGCGCTCAGGGAGTAAAGCCCGCTCCGCCGGTCATCGCGGAGGCGCTTTCCTGGGCCTTGGCGCAGGCCTCGGCCTCGTCTATCGTCGTCATGGCGCCGTCGAGCATGAGCGGCTCTCCATCGCAGAAGACGGTACGCACATCCTGCCCCTGGGCCGCGTAGACCAGAGCCGCCGTAACGCTGTTGCGGGGATAGAAATGCGGCGCAGACGCGTCGAGAATGATCAGGTCGGCCTTCTTTCCGACGCGCAGGCTACCTATCTCCTCGTCGAGGCCGAGCGCCCTCGCCCCCCCTATCGTCGCCATGCGTAGCGTCGTATAGGCCGACAGCGCGGTCGGATCCTCCTCGAAGCCCTTGTTGACGAGGGCCGCCACGTGCATCTCCTCGAACATGTTCAGGTTGTTGTTCGACGCCTGGCCGTCGGTGCCCAGCGCGACGTTGACGCCGGCGGCGAGCATGCGCCCGACCGGAGCGAAGCCGTTCCCGAGCTTGAGATTGCTCGACGGGTTGTTGACGACCGCGACGCCGCCCTCGGCGAGCGTCGCTATGTCGGCGTCGTCGACATGGACGCAGTGGGCCGCGTAGGTCCGGTTCCTGAACAGGCCGAGGTCCCGGACGTGGGCGACGGGGCTCTTGCCGTAGGCGGCCAGGCAGTCGGCCACCTCCTTGCGGCTCTCGGACAGGTGAACATGGATCATACAGCCGAGTTCGGAGGCCAGGTCGGAGGCGCGCTCGATGAAGGCCGGCGGGCAGGTATACACCGCGTGGGGAGCCACGTCGACCAGGATGCGCCCGCCGGCAGCGCCGTTCCAGGCCGCGTGGAAGGCGCGGCTCTCGTCGAGCTTGGCCTCGTCGCCGGGGGCATTGAAGGCGAGCCCGCGCGATAGCCTGGCCCGGAGTCCGGCGCGCTCGGTCGCCCTGGCCACCTCGTCCATGAAGAAGTACATATCGGCGAAGCAGGTGACCCCGCCGCGAATCATCTCGGCGAGGCTGAGCGTCGAGCCGTCGTAGACGTAGCGGCCGCATAGCTTCTCCTCGGCCGGCAGTACGCGCTCGAATAGCCAGTTCCAGAACGGCAGATCATCGGCGTAATGGCGGAGAAGGCTCATCGCTATATGGGTATGCGCGTCGACGAGGCCGGGCATCACGACGCCGCCGGCGGCGTCTATCGTCCGCTCGGGCGAGAAGCCCGCAGGAGAAGGGCCTATGAAGGCGATGCGGCTACCGTCTAGGCCCAGGTCCCCGAAGACCAGCTCGGGCTCGGGGCCTTCCATCGTGAGTATCGTACCGTTCCGTATCAGCGTTCTCATCTCGTCTCCTCGTCCATCGCCGCCTATCAGGCCTCGGCGAGCATGCGGTCGAGCTCGGCAACGATATCGTCCGAGTCCTCGAGGCCGACCGACAGCCTGACCATGCTCTCGGTCAGGCCGAACTCCGCCAGCCGCTCCCGGTCGTAGCCCCGGTGGGTCATCGCGGCGGGCAACTGGATCAGCGTCTCGCAGTCCCCGAGGCTGACCGCTATCGGGAATAGCTCGGACGTGTCCACCGCCCGCGAGGCCGCGGCCAGCCCCCCCTTGACCTCGAAGCTGATGATGGCGCCGAAGCCGCTCATCTGGGACATCGCGGTCTCGCGTCCCGGGCTACCCTCGAGCCCGGGATAGAAGACGCGCTCCACCTTGGGGTGGTCCGCCAGGAAGGCGGCTACCCTCTCGGCGTTGGCGCAGTGCTGGCGCATCCTGAGTCCGAGGGTCTTGAGCCCCCGCAGGAGGAGCCAGGCGTTGAAGGGGCTCAGGACGCCGCCGAGCTCGCACATGTAGCCGAACTTGAGCGTCTTAACGTAATCGGGGTCCTTGGCGACCGCGACGCCCGCGACCGCGTCGCCGTGGCCGCAGATATACTTGGTGGCGCTGTGGACGACCACGTCGGCGCCGAGCTCGAGCGGCCGTTGCAGATAGGGAGTGGCGAAGGTGTTATCGACGACGATCCTGGCGCCGCGGGCGGCGGCGGCTCGGCCGACGAGCCTGATATCAACGATGTCGAGGTTCGGGTTGCTCGGGGTCTCGAAGTAGACGACGCGGGTGCGCTCGCCGAGGGCTGTCTCCACGGCCCTCGGATCGGTCAGGTCGACGAAGCGGCAGGCGATGCCGTAGCGAGGCAACAGCGTCGAGACGAAGCTATGCGCCGAGCCGTACAGGGTCCGGTGGGCGACGAGTTCGTCCCCTGGCTTGAGCAGCGACAGGAGCGTCGAGCTGATGGCGGCCATGCCGGAGGCGAAGGCCACCGCGCCGGAGCCCCCCTCGAGGGACGCCATGCGCGCTTCGAACAGCCTGAGCGTCGGGTTGTTGCCGCGCGTGTAGACATAGTCATCGCTCCTGAAGCTCATCACGTCGTCAGCGGCGGCCAGATCGTCGAAGGTGAACGACGAGGTCATGAAGATGGGGGGGCACAGCGCGCGCTCCGGGTTGACGCCCCCGCCGGCGTGGATCGCTCGGGTATCGAAGCCGCCGCGGTCGCTTCTCATAGGACCCCCTCACCGGCGCCGGGCGTAGCGCGCAGGGCCGCGATAGCCTCGGCGAAGGGTGGCCGGAGCACGCCGCGTTCGGTGACGATGGCCGTGATATACTCGGCCGGCGTCACGTCGAAGGCCGGGTTATAGACGTGGATGCCGTCCGGCGCGACCCTGACGCCCTCGATAGTCGTCACCTCGTCGGCTGTGCGCTCCTCGATCTCGATCGCGTCGCCGGAGGGGCAAGCGAAGTCTATCGTCGAAACGGGCGCGGCCACGTAGAAGGGCACGCCGTAGCGCGCGGCCAGGACCGACAGCATGAAGGTGCCTATCTTGTTCGCCGCGTCACCGTTGGCGGCGATACGGTCGGCCCCGACGACGACCAGGCCGATCTTCCCGTCCCGCATCAGTGTCGCGGCGACGCTGTCGGCTATCAGGGTGACCGGCACGCCCTCGCGGTCGAGTTCCCAGGCGGTCAAGCGAGCGCCCTGGAGGCGCGGACGCGTCTCGTCGGCGTAGACCGATACGCCCTTGCCGGCCCGGTGGGCCGCTTTGATCATACCGAGCGCGGTGCCCGGCCCCGGCACGGCCAGCGAACCCGTATTGCAGTGGGTCAGTATCGCCGCACCATCGGGGATGAGGGCGTTGCCATGTTCCGATAGGCGCTCGCTACGGGCCGTCTCGTCGGCCAGGATGGCGTCCGCCTCGGCTTTGAGCCGCTCGTAGAGCGTCCGGCCCGGCCCTGTCCCGCCCGCGATCGCCTTGTCGAGGGCGCAGGCCATGCGATCCACGGCCCAGCTCAGGTTGACCGCTGTCGGCCTGGCCCGCCTCAGCTCGTCGAGAGCCACGCGCATGGCCGGGCCGAACTCGGCGGCCCCGAGCGACGAGAACTCCGACGCGGCGAGCGCCGCCCCGTAGGCAGCGGCGGCCCCGATCGCTGGCGCGCCGCGGACGACCATGTCCTTGATCGCGAACGCGCAGTCGCGGTAGGTCCGGCACTCGAAGAACTCGTACGAGCCGGGCAGGCGGCGCTGGTCCACGAGGCGCAACCTGTCCTCGGCATATTCCATGGCTATGATCTGGCTCATGAATCGGGTTCGCTCCCCTCGGGTTTAGCTAGTATGCCGATAGTAGTACCCAAGGGGGGCTCTGTCAAACGCGGCGAGGCCGGGGTTTTAGAAAAACATCGAAAACCCCACGTACGCGTAAAGGCAGCTGATATCGAAGGCCCAGCGCTCGCCATCCGGTCGCAGGAGCGGGTTCCAACCATAATAAACCCAGCTCGCCCGCTCCTCGCCTGAGTAGAGCTCGTCATAGACGCTTCCCGGTGCGTAGCCCTCGGTCGGCGACCAGGCTAGCGCATCCTTGCCCTCCTGGTAGAACCACCAGCTGGCGTGGGCGGCGTGCACCTCCCTGACCATCAGGGGCCTCATCCACATGAAACCCAGGCGCAAGTCGAGCGCCAGGCGCGGCGTCAGGAAGAACTGCGGCCGTAGCTCGGCGCGCAGCCCCGGCAGGAACTGGTCCATGAACAGGTACTCGATGCTCTCCGTATCGACGAAGGGCATTTGGTAGTAGTCGTCGGCCATCGGATCGGCGGATTCCATGGCCAGTTGCTGTCTGTAGTACGGCCCCGAGTCGTCGCCGCCCATATCGACGTACATCTGTACATTGCCGAGCGCGTTGAAGATTCCGCCGGCCAAACCAATATTGAAGCGTGGGCTGAAGTTGACCGTGTATTGGGCGTCGAGCCTGATGAAGGTGGCCCTGAACCGGGCGGTCCATTGGCTGAAGCCGGCATTGGCGGTGGAGCCGGCCAATCCCCATGGGTCTACCGTCGCGGCCAGCTCCGGCTGGACGGACAGCACGTCGATATCCTCGTCGACCCTGTAGTGCTCCCCGGTCAGCGAGGGGGCGGTCATGATGCCGCCCGACACCATGAAGTGGCGGTTCGGCCGGTAGGAAAAGCCGAGATCGGCGAAGAAGAGCTACGATTTGGTATAGAGGTCCGACAGCTGGAACAGCGGCGCGAAGCCATGGACGGACAAGCCGATGCCGTTCGGCGCGACGTACGAGTACGCGAGCTCCTCGGCCGCGGAGACAAGCAGGCGCTTCGGAAGTTCGAAGGATTCGGTCGCCAGGACCAGGCCGGTCTCCGCGTCGGTCACCCCGAGGCTGATGACGAACGAGTCGCCCAGCTCGGCGATGCCGCCCCAGAGGAAGGCGCGTACGCCGGCTATCCGGCCAGCCTCGACGGCGTCGCGGCCGTCGACCAGGCCGGAGAGGCTCAGCTCCAGCTCCGCGAGGATATCGGACATCCGTCTGCGGTCGACGAGCTCGTAGACCAGGGAGCGCTCGACCGTGTCGCGCACATAGCTCTCGAGCGCCGTACCGAGGCCGTGGCGCCTGGCGAGCTCAGACTGCTCCTCGAAATCGAGCATGGCAAGGCCGGCCCTCATGCCGAGGTCCGGATGCGCCTTCCTATAAGCCTGGGAAAGCGCGTCGACGCTGCGGTACAGGGCGTCCTCCAGCTCGTCGGCCCCGAGCGGCAAGGCGCAGATAGCTACAAGGACAAGGGCGAGCCTCTTCATGATTCCCTCCTCGGCGCTCTATAGCGGACGGTGAGACGAAGACGCTCATACTATAAGCCGCCGGCCCGGGGCGTTCAAATACGACGAAAGAATAGTCTATTGCCCTAAAGCGAAGCACGGGCGTCCTTGCGCAGGTGCAGGCGCAGCAAGACCTGTCGAGCGATCGGCTGGGCGACGAGAGCCTCGACGCCGAGCGATAGAGCGAAGTTGCGCGGCCACTTATGGAAGAACATCCTGATCGGTTCCACGCTGAACGATCGGCTACCTATCCAGGTACCAATGACGGGCAGGAAGACGGACATGAGCAGTACGGATGATACGATACTAGCCAGCATGACGGCTCTGAAACTGTCGCCCTTCTTGACTATCCTGTACGTGAGCCACTCGGCCGGCTTGTAGGTCAGCAGGACCAGCGCCACCACGCTCATCCAGATGAATGGTATGACGCGGAGCACGCGGCCCCATACGGCGAAGCTGAAGCCCAGCTCGAAACAAGTGATCAACGGCGCGAGGATGTTGACGGAGATGACCGAGACGATAAACATGAACAGCGCGAATTCCTTCGTATCGCGAGGTAGTCGCATATAAAAATCCATGAGGCCTCTTTATCCACGGTATAAAAAAAGCGCGAAACCCCAAGGGTTTCGCGCTGATCAATTATACGCGCATTGAATGTAGAATCGCCAGGCGATCCGTTTAGTTCATTTTATAACCTATCCGGAATTATCGAGTCAAGCCAAAAACCCACTCGCGTAGCCTCAATGCCTCGTGTGCTCGACCCAGACCATCGCAGTCAGGTCATAGCCGAGGCCCTCGGCTATGGCCAGGTACTC
>JAKQKE010000301.1 GCA_029560805.1 Spirochaetota bacterium | reverse complement strand
GGATGAGAAGTCATCGCTCGAGGCGCTATTCTCGTCAGGCGCCTCCGGCGACGACTTGGAGCGGGCGGGCCGGCGCTACGCCGAGCTATGCCCGCTCATCGACTCGCGGACCGCCCGCTGGGAGGAGCTGGCGGCCCTGATCGACTGAGGGCCCGCCGGAGCCTAGAACGCGGCTCGGTAGCTCAGGCCGAGGTCGATCTGGAAGATGCTGAATATGGCGACGATCGCCGCGCCTATGCCCTCGCCGATCGCCTCGCCGACCGTCTCGGCCGTACTCTCCGTGTACGAGTCGGCGACCATCAGCCTGGCGCCCAGGCCTACGGCGACCGGCCCGATCGGCACCGCTAGGCCCGCCCGTACGAGCGCCGACCAGCCGTCGGGCTCCGGCGCGTCGTAGACCTTGAAGGTGGCGCCGCCGGTCAGCTCGAACCAGCCGAGCCGTACGCCGGCGCTCGGGATCAGGTAAACGTCCGGCTGAGTCAGGTACGCGTCGGCCCTGACTCCGGCGACGAGGCCGAAGAAGCCGGGTTGCCAGGCGAACTGGGCCTGGACCCCGGCGAAGGCGCCGGACAGGCTGACGGCGAGCTCGGGGCCGACCGAGATGGACATGGCCGGCTTGCCGCCCTCGGCCGTATCCTCGTCGATATCCTGGGCGTAGGCCGCGGAGACGGCTACGAGCGCGGACAGCGCTATGATCATCGCTTTCTTCATGATACTGCTCCTTGCGCCGGTCGCGTCTTGCTCGCCGTCGAGGCGCGGTCCGCGGCGCGGACGGACGCGATGCCGATACCGTATACTATACACCATATCCCGCCGGGATCTGGGCGACCCAGCCTCGGCGGCCGGAGGATGACGATGGACCAGGACAGGATAGAGGCCATAGAGACGAAGCTCGCGTACCTCGAGGGCTCGGTCGGCGATATAGACGCGCTCGTCTACGAGTACGGCAGGCGTACCGAGCGGCTCGAGGAGGTCGTGCGCGAGCTGGCCAGGCGGCTCGGCGAGCTGGGCGACGAGAAGGCCGGTACCCCGCCGGCCTCCGAACGGCCGCCGCACTACTGAACCGTGCCCGGCCGGCAAAAACCGCCCCTCGCCCGTATGGGCGAGAGGCATTAAAAGAAGGCGGCCGGGAGGGCGGCCGCCTCCGTTCTTACAGCGTGAACGACAGCCCGTCCACCAGGATGCCGGGTAGCAGGCTGCCGCCGACCTGCCTGCGCTCGTAGGTCTCCGAGGCCACGAGCAGGTGGCGTTCCTTGGTCACCGCCTCGAGCTTGGCGCCGAGCATGTTGTACAGCGACTCGTCCCAGCGCATGTCCTTGATCGGGCCGACGATCTCGCCGTCCTCCACCCAGAGGCAGGCGAAGCGGGTCATGCCGGTGACGCGCGCGGCCTGGACGTCGCTCCAGTTCAGGTAGTGGAAATTCGACACGTAGACGCCGGTGCCGATGGCCTTGAGCGCGTCGGCCTCGGCTAGGTCGCCCGCGTCCATCGATATCGAGCGAACGCTCTCGTCCTCGCCGGCGCCGTTGGCCGGCACGCCGTACTGCTTGGCGGTCCTCGAGCAGACGACC
>JAKQKE010000136.1 GCA_029560805.1 Spirochaetota bacterium | reverse complement strand
CTCATGAGCCTGTACCCGAACTACGTCCAGCTCGTCACCCTCGAGTCGACCGGCATCAAGAGCTTCGCCGACCTCAAGGGCAAGCGCGTCGGCGTAGGCGCCCCGAATTCCGGCGTAGAGGTGAACGCGCGCCTGATGTTCGAGGCCCACGGCATGAGCTACGACGACATCCGCCCCGACTACCTGAACTACGGCGAGGCTATCGACCAGATGCGCAACGGCCTCGTCGATGCGGCCTTCGTGACGAGCGGCATCCCGAACGCCACCGTCATGGACCTCGGCACGACGAACAAGATCCGCATCATCCCGATCGAGGGCGAGGGCATGAAGACCTTACAGTCCAAGTATCCCTTCTTCACCTCGTCGATCATCCCCGCCGGTACCTACGGCAACGCCGCGGACATCAACACCGCGACCATCATGAATATCCTGATCGTCCAGAAGGACCTCTCGGACGAGGTCGTCTATATGATGACCAAGGGCTTCTTCGAGAACATCTCCAAGATCCAGGACACCCATAGCGCCGCCAAGAAGCACATCAACATGGAGACCGCTCTCGACGGCATGGTCGTACCGCTCCACCCGGGCGCCGAGCGCTACTATAAAGAAGTAGGCAAGCTGAAGTGACGACGATCCGCGGTCAGCGGCCCAGGGCCGCTACCGCGAGGTCCATGGTCGCCGCGGCCTTGGCCGCGGCGGCTTGGGTCGTCCTCGCGCTCGCCTCGTGCGAGGGCTGGGACGGCTTGCGGCTCGTCGTCGAGACCCAGCGCGACGGCCGGCGCCTGTTGTCCGTGCCCGTCTCGGCGGGGGATCGGCTCGAGTTCGAGTGGATACACTCGGTCGAGCACTTTCCCTGGCTCGAGTACTTCGACGTCGAGGCCGACGGCTCCCTGTTCCTGCGCGAGACGCGCATAGGCGGCTTCGGGGCCGGCGTACCGTACGATCGCGGGACGAGCGCCGGCGTCGAGGACGGCTTCGTCGTGTACCGCGGCATCGACGAGCGCTTCCCCGCCTATCGCTGGATCAACTCGTCGACCGCGGTGGCGGCCATATCGATCAACGGGACCGTCGTAGCGCGCGGCCCGGATTTCCCGCACCACGAGGCCCTCGAGCTTCGGGTCATACCACGGAGGTAACGCCTTGAGCGATACGATTGGAACGGCGAACACGCCGGATATGCAGAAGAAGCTCCTCGAGGAGTACGACTCCGAGTCGCGTTACCGCGAGTTCGGCGGCAAGGTCAGCGCCGTAGCCGTCAAGGCGTTCGCGATACTCGTGGCGTTCTACCACCTGTACGGCGCCGTTTTCGGCACGCCGGTGACCCTCAAGCACCGCTCGCTCCACGTGGCGATGATACTG
>JAKQKE010000135.1 GCA_029560805.1 Spirochaetota bacterium | reverse complement strand
GCTGGCCCTGTCGTCGCCCTCCCTGGACAAACGCGGCGTCACGACGGCCTCGAGCGCCGAGCGGGGCCTCTACTGTTCCGTCGACGCCGACCAGCTGCGCCAGTGCGTGATGAATTTCGTGCTGAACGCGGCCGACTCGGTCGAGGAGGCTCGGGCTCGCGGGGCCGGAACGGCCGCGGCCGAGGACCGCGGCCCGGATATAGAGCTGGCGGCCTACGCCTCAGGCGGTAAGGCCGTCGTCGAGCTGCGCGACCAGGGCGCAGGCGTCGCCGAGGCCGACCTGGAGCGCGTCTTCGAGCCGTTCTATACGACGAAACGCGGCGGGGTGGGTCTCGGCCTGCCCCTGTCCAAGCAGTACGTCGAGGAGAACGGCGGACGGCTCGAGCTGCGGATAGGGCCGGGCGGCGGCGCGACGGTCGTCATGGAGTTCCCGCTGGAAGGACGAGGGCGTGGATAGGATACTGATCATCGACGACGAGGCGGCCATCTGCTCATCGCTGACCTTCGCGCTCGAGGACGCGTACTCGGTAGAGAGCGCCGTCGACGCAGAAGAGGGACTGGCCATGGCGGCCGACGAACCGTTCGACCTCGTGCTGCTCGACCTGCGCATCGGCAAGGCCGACGGCCTCGAGGTCCTGTCCGCGCTCAAGCGCCTGCCCGACCCGCCGATCGTGTTGATGATGAGCGCCTTCGGCTCCATCGAGTCGTCGGTCGAGGCGATGCGCCGAGGCGCCTTCGGCTACCTGCAGAAGCCCCTGCGCATGGACGAGCTGCTCGCGCAGGTGGTCCAGGCGCTCGAGTACGGACGGCTCAATCGCCGCGTGGCCAGGCTTAGCCGCGAGCTCGAGTCGCGCTACGGCTACGCCGGCATGGTCGGGAAGAGCGCGGCGATGCGGCGCGTCTTCGAGCTCGTGGAGCGGCTCAAGGACGTCGACACGACGGTGGTGGTCCGGGGCGAGAGCGGTACCGGCAAGGAGCTCATATCGAGGGCCCTCCATTACTCGGGCAAGCGCCGCGCCGAGCCCTTCGTCGAGATCAACTGCGGGGCCATACCCGAAGCCTTGCTCGAGGGTGAGCTGTTTGGCTATAGGCGCGGAGCCTTCACCGGCGCGGTCGACGCGAGGCAGGGCAAGTTGGCCTACGCCGGCTCGGGCACACTGCTCCTCGACGAGATAGGCGACATGCCGCCTCAGCTGCAGGTGAAGCTCCTCCAGGTCCTCCAGCAGAAGGAGGTGACGCCGCTCGGTGCCAACCGCCCGGTCAAGATGAACGCCCGCGTGGTCGCGGCGACCAATGCCGACCTGGCGGCCCTCGTCGAGTCGGGCGCTTTCCGGCGCGACCTGTACTTTAGGCTCAAGGTCGTCGAGATCTACGTGCCGCCGCTCCGCGAGCGGCGCGACGACATACCGCTCCTGATCAACCATTTCATCGCCTCGTTCGCCGGCGAGATGGGAAAGGACGTCCGGGCGCTCTCCGGCGATGCGGCCAGGGAGCTGCTCGAGTACGACTACCCGGGCAACGTCAGGGAGCTGGCCAACATCGTCGAGCACGGCGTGCTGATGGCCGACGGCCCCTCGATACGGCTGGCGGACCTGCCCCCTGAGCTGGCCGGATCCAAGCCTGCCTGCCCCGAGCCAGCCGAGGCGGATCTAGCGGCCTATCTCGGCGGCAAGAGCCTCGCGGAGCTCGAGGCCATAGCGATCAAGGCCGCACTCGAACGAAACGGCGGCCGGCGTCGCGAGACGGCCACGAGCCTAGGCATCAGCGAGCGCGGGCTACGCAACAAGATCCACGAGTACGGCCTCGGCTGAGTCGTCAGAGCGGCAGCAAATGCCGAGAGCGGCAAATACTACCGTTCGATATGAGACAGGGAGTCATAACCAGCTCCCACCAGCCGTCGCCCTAAAGAGTGCCACGCTATACCAGACATGCAATTAGATAGGCTTATGCGCGACAGTCCGAGACGCGGCGTACCATGGCACGAATCTTGCAATACGTTTAGGTAGCACTACGTTCCCAAGGAGGTTCCCATGAAGCACTCGAGGATCATCACCGTAATCGCCATCGTAGCGATCGCCGCCGTGGCGTTCTCGTCCTGCGCCAAGAAGGAAGAGGCGGCCAAGCCCGCCGCGATCGACAAGAACTCCGTCTTCATCACCGTCGCGTCCGGCCCCACCAGCGGCCTGTACTACCCGATCGGCGGCGGCTTCGGTTCCGTCGTCGCCAACGACATCGGCTTCCGCTCGTCGGTCCAGTCGACCGGCGCGTCGGTCGAGAACATCAACCTGATCATGAACAAGAAGGCCGAGATCGCCATCGTCATGTCGGACGCGGTGCTCCAGGCCTACGACGCCTTCGGCGCCTTCGAGGGCCAGGAACCCAAGAAGGACCTGCGCGGCCTCATGAGCCTGTACCCGAACTACGTCCAGCTCGTCACCCTCGAGTCGACCGGCATCAAGAGCTTCGCCGACCTCAAGGACAAGCGCGTCGGCGTCGGCGCCCCTAACTCGGGCGTCGAGGTGAACGCGCGCCTCATGTTCGAGGCCCACGGCATGAGCTACGCCGACATCCGCCCCGACTACCTGAACTACGGCGAGGCGATCGACCAGATGCGCAACGGGCTCGTCGACGCGGCCTTCGTCACGAGCGGCATCCCGAACGCCACCGTGATGGACCTCGGTACGACGAACAAGATCCGCATCATCCCGATCGAGGGCGAGGGCATGAAGACCCTCCAGACGAAGTACCCCTTCTTCACCTCGTCGGTCATCCCCGCCGGCACCTACGGCAACGCCGCGGACATCAACACCGCCACCATCATGAACATCCTGATCGTCCAGAAGGACCTATCGGACGAGGTGGTGTACATGATGACCAAGGGCTTCTTCGAGAACATCGGGAAGATCCAGGACACCCACAGCGCCGCCAAGAAGCACATCAACATGGAAACCGCCCTCGAGGGTATGGTCGTACCGCTCCATCCGGGCGCCGAGCGCTACTATAAAGAAGTAGGCAAGCTGAAGTGACGGCTACCCGCGGCCGGCGGGCCCTGGCCGCCGCGGCGCGGGCCATGGTCGCCGCGGCCCTAGCCGCGGCGGTCGGCGTCGTCATGTCGCTCGCGTCGTGCGCAGGGCGGAACGGCCTGCGTCTGGTCGTCGAGACCCAGCGGGACGGGCGGCGCCTGTTGTCCGTGCCCGTCTCGTCGGGAGACCGACTCGAGTTCGAGTGGATACACTCGGTCGAGCGCTTCCCATGGTACGAGTATTTCGAGCTCGAGGCCGACGGCTCGCTGTTCCTGCGCGAAACGCGGATCGGCGGCTTCGGGGCCGGCGTGCCCTACGATCGCGGGACGAGTGCCTCGGTCGAGGATGGCTTCGTCGTCTATCGAGGCATCGACGAGCGCTTCCCGTCCTACCGCTGGATCAATTCTTCGACCGCGGTGGCCGCCATCTCGATCAACGGGACGGTCGTCGCGCGCGGCACCGATTTTCCGCACCACGAGGCCCTTGAGCTTCGGGTCACACCACGGAGGTAACGCCTTGAGCGAAACGATAGGAACGGCGGCCACGCCGGATATGCAGAAGAAGATTCTCGAGGAGTTCGACTCCGAGTCGCGCTACCGCGAGTTCGGCGGCAAGGTCAGCGCCGTAGCCGTCAAGGCGTTCGCGATACTCGTGGCGTTCTACCACCTGTACGGCGCCGTTTTCGGCACGCCGGTGACCCTCAAGCACCGCTCGCTCCACGTGGCGATGATACTG
>JAKQKE010000127.1 GCA_029560805.1 Spirochaetota bacterium | reverse complement strand
GAAGAGCCTGGCCCGCCTGACGCGTGAGTCGTTGAATACCATCACCGCTCCGGAGGGCACGAACTCGGCAATAGTACGCACCGCGGAGTGCGTCAGTTCCCCGGAGCCGCGGTCGAGCACGAGGAGCCGCGACTCGCCGCGCCGCTCGCTCGGCGTCTGCGCGATGAGTTCCTCGGGTAGGTTAAAACTGAAATCCGTCGTTCGCATGGTCATTCCTGTAGCCTAGGTGCTCGTAGGCGAGTGGCGTGGCCACCCTGCCCCGTGGGGTACGCATGATGAAGCCCGATTGGATGAGGTACGGCTCAAGGTAGTCCTCGAGCGTCTCGACGCTCTCGCTCGTCGAGACGGCCAGGGTTTCGGCGCCGACCGGTCCGCCGCCGAATTTCTCGATGATCGCGGCGAGCACGTCGCGGTCGTGGCGCTCGAGCCCGTAGCGGTCCACCTCGAGCCGCTCGAGACCGTCGCGGACGACGTCCTCGGTGATAGCGTCTGAGCCGGCCACCTGGGCGAAGTCGCGCATGCGCCTGAGCAGGCGGTTCGCGACGCGGGGCGTGCCTCGGCTCGCCTCGGCCAACCTGACGGCGGCGTCGTCGTCGAGACTCATACCGAGGATGCCTGCCGAGCGCCGTAGAATGGCCACGGTGTCCGCCCGGTCGTAGAAGCCGAGGCGCACGCTGATGCCGAAACGGCTGACGAGGGGGCTCCCGACCATGCCGGCGCGTGTCGTCGCCCCGACGAGCGTGAACGGGGGCAGCGGGATGCGCAGAGTCCTGGCCGCCGGTCCCTGGCCGATGATGAAGTCGAGCTCGCCGTCCTCCATCGCCATGTACAGCATCTCCTCGATCGCCGGTTTGAGCCTATGGATCTCGTCGATGAAGAAGATCGATCTGGGCGCGAGGGTCGTCAGTATGCCGGCCAGGTCCTTGGGCTTCTCGAGTGCCGGGGCGCTCGTTACCTTGAAGTCGACGCCGAGCTCGTGCGACAGGATGCCGGCGAGCGTCGTCTTGCCGAGGCCGGGCGGCCCCATCAAGAACACGTGGTCGAGCGCCTCGCTGCGCTTCAGGGCCGCCTCGATGAAGACCGACAGGTTGGCCTTGACCGAGGCCTGCCCGAGGAACTCGGTCAGGCGCCGGGGCCTGAGCGCGTTCTCCCGTTCGTCTTCGGCCGGGTCGAACGAGCCGGATACCAGGGCGCTCACGAGGCGCTCAGCTCGACGATCGCGAGCCTGAACAGCTCCCGTTCGCGCTCGGGATGGTCGGGGGGAATGCCGGCGTCGACGCGGGCCAGCGCCTCGGCGACCCGGCGCCTATCGTAGCCCATGTCGACGAGGGCCCGCACGATGTCGCCATGCGGCCCGGCGGGGGCGGCCTCCGATGCTCCCGATACCGACGGCAACCTGCCCTTGAGGGCGAAGACTAGCTTCTGGGCCGTCTTCTTGCCAAGTCCGGGGACGGACTCGAGCCTGGCCAGGTCTTCGCTCTCGAGCGCGCGCTCGAGGTCGCCAGCCCCGATGCCGCCAAGTATCTTGAGGGCCTGCTTCGGCCCGATGCCGTCGACGCCTATCAGCTCGATGAAGATCGAGCGCTCCGCCTCGGAGGGGAAGCCATAGAGGCGCATCGAATCCTCGCGGTGGAGTAGCCAGCATAGAACGCGCGCCTCGTCGCCGAGCCGCCCGAAGGCGTCGACCGAGCGAGCCGGCACCGAGAATTCCCACTCGACGCCATTGGTGTCTATCCTGATCGTGTCGGCGCCCTTATGGCAGAGCGTGCCGCGAATAGCGTTGAACATAGCCGGATTATAGTCGGCCCGGGCGCGATGCATCAACCAAGGCCGAGCGCACGCCGGCTCCCTGGCAATGGCATAACGCCACCGCGAGCGCGTCGGCGGCGTGGTCGGGCTTCGGGATGGCCGACAGGCCGAGCACCAGCCGGACGAAGGACTGGACGTCGTCCTTGCCCGAGCGCCCCGAGCCGGTCGCCGCCTTCTTGACGTCCATCGGGCCGTACTCGCTCATGGAAAGGCCGGCATCGCGGCAGGCGAGCCGGATCACGCCTCGAGCCTCCGCGACGGCGAGCGCGCTCGTCACGTTGCGTGAGAAGTATAGGGCCTCCATCGCGGCCTCCGACGGCCCGTACTCGGCGATCACGTCCTTGAGCGCATCCCTGATCAACGCCAGGCGCTCGGCCATCCCCACGCCCGGCTTGGTTACGAAGCAGCCGTGTCCCCTGTATACGACGCGGGCGCCGTCTAGGTCGACGACGCCCCATCCCACGGCCGCGAGGCCGGGGTCTATGCCGAGGACGCGGAGCCTTTCGGTTCCGCCCGGCATGGACTACTCCTCGGCTTCCTCAGGGAGCTCAGCGTTATGGTAGACGTTCTGTACGTCGTCGGATTCCTCGAGCTTGTCGATGAGCTTCTGGATCTTGCCCCCGTTATCGCCCTCGGGCGTAACGTAGGTCTCCGGTATCATGGATATCTCAGCGCCGTCGGTTTCCATGCCGGCCGCGTTGACCGCGTTCAGCACGGCCTCGAAGGCCTCCGGGCTGGTATAGACGACGAGTTCACCGTCCTCGTTGACGATGTCGTCGGCGCCGGCCTCGAGGGCGAGCTCCATGACCTTGTCCTCGCTGTACCGCTCCCCGTCGAGCGATATGACGCCCTTGCGGGCGAACAGCCGGAGTACCGCGTTGGAGGTGGCCAGCTGGCCGCCGGAACGGGTCAGGATATTGCGCACCTCGGCGGCAGCGCGATTCTTATTGTCGGTCAGGACTTCGATCAGGATGGCGATGCCGCCGGGGGCGTAGGCCTCGTAGACCAGCTCCTCGTAGACCGCGGCCCCGAGTTCGCCGGTACCTTTCTTGATGGCCCGGTCGATGTTGTCCTTGGGCATGTTAGCGCCGCGGGCCTTGAGGACGGCGGTCCTGAGGCGGGCGTTGGTATCGGGATCGCCGCCGCCCATGCGCGCCGCGATCGAGATTTCCTTGATCAGCTTGGTGAACATCTGGCCGCGCTTAGCGTCGGCCGCGCCCTTCTTGTGTTTGATCGTCGCCCATTTGCTATGTCCTGACATTGTGACTCCTTGCCGTGTAGAATACGCGGTTGCGAACCGATCGACGATACGCGCTTCCGAGGCTGGAAAGCCTATGAAAACGGGATGATCCGTTCATTTTTTGCGAGCGTAATACTAGCACAAGCCGCGATTTACTGTCAACGATTGGACTATATAGCGTAAAAGGAGCTAAAAGCGCAGAAAACGGCAGAACAAACTCGGCTACAAGCCACGGCCTCGCGGAGAGCGGAACCGTGGCCAAGGTCGTCGACTCAGCGCTGAGTCTTGGAGGAAGATATCTTGTTCTTCTTGACGCCGTCTTCCACGAGTTCTATGCGCATCTTATCGTACCAGGAGAAGTCGAACGGCTTCTTTCCGCGCACAGTATACTTGATCGCCGCCTCGAGGTCGTCA
Source organism: Spirochaetota bacterium (assembly GCA_029560805.1). Lineage (GTDB taxonomy): Bacteria > Spirochaetota > Spirochaetia > Treponematales > UBA12059 > SZUA-370. The sequence goes on along the minus strand of JAKQKE010000127.1, from coordinate 11,611 downwards.
TGGCAGGCCTCGCATAGATCGAACTCGCGTATGTGGAAGAACGTCCTCGTCGGGATGGGATCGACTACTTCTTTCTTGCAGACATCGCAGAATAAGTGCTTCATATTGACTCTCCTCGATTGCTGTCGATGCCGACGATTCTATAGTATAGGGCGTCGATTGTCGAGAGGAATAGCGTTCTGGCGCTGGAACGGAGCTAAGATGAGCGGAAACGTATTCGATCGCGTCTTGAACGCGGCCGGCGAGGCCTTGATCATCGCCGAGCTGGGCACCGGCCACGGTGGCGACGAGCTCAAGGCGATGGAACTGGCCGCCGCCGCGGTCGAGGCTGGGGCGGATTGCGTCAAGCTGCAGCATGTCTACGCCGACGAGATCATACATCCCGAGACGGGCCTCGTGCCGTTACCCGGCGGGCTGACCCGCCTGTACGACCGGTTCCTGGCCGTGGAGACGGGGCCGGACTTCATCGGGCGCGTCAAGGATCGCGTCGAGTCGCTCGGTGCCGAGTTCCTGTGCACGCCGTTCGGCCTTCGAAGCGCCCGCGAGTTACGCGAGCTAGGCGTGCGCGCGATGAAGGTCGCCAGCCCGGAGCTCAACCACCTGCCGTTGCTCGACGAACTGGCCTCATACGGATTGCCGACCATCCTGTCCTCCGGGGTATCGACGCTAGCCGACATCGAGCTAGCGCTCAGCCGCTTTCACGGGGTTCGGACGGCCCTGCTCCATTGCGTTACCGCCTATCCCGCCCCCGAGGCCGACTACAACCTCAGGCTGTTGCCTGCGCTGTCCGCGCTGTTCGGCCTTCCCGTCGGCGTGTCCGATCATTCGTCCGACCCGATCCTGGTACCGGCGGTCGCCGTAGCGCTCGGCGCGGCGATCATCGAGAAGCATTTCTGCCTGTCGCGTAGCGATGACGGCCTGGACGATCCTATAGCCCTGCCGCCAGCTGAATTCGCCGCGATGGCGTCGGCCATACGCGCGCGGCCGAGCCTCGACGGGCTCCGCGCCGAGTACGGTTCGGCACGAGTCGAGGCGACGCTCGGCGATGGCGTCAAGCGCCTGGCTCCGAGCGAGCGGGCCAACTATACACGTACGAACCGGTCTATCCACGCGAAGAGGCGCATTCGAGCGGGGGAGCGGCTCGGCGACGACAATCTGTCGATCCTGCGTACCGAGAAGGTGCTCAGGCCGGGCCTCGAACCGCGGTTATGGGAGGCCGTCATCGGGCGCGTAGCCGCGAGGGACGTACCCGACGGCGAGGGCCTCGAGTGGGCCGACATCGGGGGCGCCTGGATCGGTTCCTAGGGGGTCGCTCAGGCGAAGGAGACTATCGTCTTGCCGTGGCCGCCATCCTCGGGCCTGGCGTAATGGAAGTCGGCCACGCCCGGATAGCGTGCCAGGGTTTCCCTGACGCCCTGCTGCAGCACGCCCTCACCGGTGCCGTGGATGATTGAAAAGCCCGACAAGCCCTCCATCGTCGCGGCGTCGAGCTGGCGCTCGAGCGCGGCTATGGCCTCGGACAGCCTATAGCCGCGCAGATCGAGCTCGATGACGGCGCGGTTCGAGCGGCTGGAGCTAGCCTCGATGGAGATGCTCGGCGCCTTCCGCTCCAACTCGAAGGTCGGCTCGAGGTCGGCCTCGTCGACGGTCAGACGCAGCGCGTCGGTCTCGACGAGCCATTTGCCGCCCTTGACCGCGCGCAAGGCCTTGCCCCTACGTCGCGAAGGCAGGATCAGTACCTGGCAGCCCTCGCCGATCTCGGCGGGAGGCCTGGAGCCGGCCTTGAGTTCGCGCTCGTTCGAGCGGGCCTTCTCGTCGGCTTCCTCGACCTTGCGCTCGAGGTCGAGGATGAACTCCTTGACCGCTTGGGTCTTCTCCCTGGTCAATTCGCCCTCGCGCAGTTCGCGCACCAGGTTCTCGAGGGTTTTGCGGCTATCGAGGAGAAGTGCCTTGAGCTCGGCGACGCCTTGGGTGCGTAGCTCCGACTCGCGCTGGCGGAGCTTGAGCTCCTTGAGGTCTGCCTTTCGCCGCTCTTCCTTCGCGTCGCGCAGCCTTCGCCGTTCCTCGTCTCGCATCGAGTCGAGCTCGCGGTGCTTGTCCGACAGGCCGCGGATCAACGCCGAGACGTCGGTGCGCTCGTCGCGCAGGTAGCGCCTCGCGCCCTCGACCACCTCGGTCGAGACGCCGTTCTTGCCGGCAATATCGAGGGCGCGGCTCTCTCCGGGCACGCCCATCAGGATACGGTAGGTCGGCGAAAGGGTATCCTTGTCGAAATCGACCGACGCGTTCAGCACGCCCTCCTTCGTGTAGCCGAAGTTCTTGAGTATGCCGTGATGGGTCGTGACTATGGCTAAGGCCCCTCGTCCGATGAACAGGTCGAGGAGGGCCATCGCTATGGCGCAGCCCTCCTCCGGGTCGGTACCCGAGCCCAGCTCGTCGAGCAGCACGAGGCTGCGGCTGGTTGCGCCGGCTACGATGGCCGAGATCGAGCGCATATGCCCGGAGAAGGTCGACAGCGACTGGTCCATCGACTGTTCATCACCTATATCGGCCCAGACGCCGTCGAAGACCTGGAGCGCCGTTCCGTAGCCGGCCGGCACCGCCAGGCCGAACTGGTTCATCAAGGCCAGCAGGCCGGCGGTCTTGAGCGACACGGTCTTGCCACCGGTGTTCGGGCCGGTGATGATCAGGGTGCGCGCGTCCTCGGGCATGCGCAGGTCGATCGGTACGGCCTTGGACCCGAGTATCGGATGCCTGGCCTTGACCAGGTCCAGGCCCGAGCCGCGCTCCTCGGCGAACACGCCGTCGTTCAAGTGGGAATAGCGGGCCTTGCCGTATAGGCCGTCGAAGGCGGCGCAGGCGACCCTGGCCGCCGCGACGGCTCCCGAGTAGTTGTAGAGCTTGGCCGTCGTCTCCCGGAGCACGCGCTGGAGTTCCCGCAGGTAGCGCGCCTCCTCTTCGACCAGCTCGTTATTGCGCTGGACGAGGGTTTCCGGCTCGATATAGACGGTCTGCCCGGTGGACGACACCTCGTGTACGATGCCCTTGAGCCTCGAGCGGGAACCCGCCTTGACCGCTAGCACGGTCCGACCGTCGCGCTGGGTCGGTACGTCGTTCTGGAGCATCTGTCGGGTCGACTCGTCCTGGAAGAAGGAGGCCGTGACGCGCTCTATGTCGAGGTTGATGGCTCGTATCTTCGAGCGGATATCGCGAAGCTCGGGCAGGTCGCGTATCTCGCCGTCCTGCCCGACGACCCTGAACGCGGCGGCCGCTACCGCCGACAGGTCGGGCGCGGCCGTGAGCTCGGCGCGTAACCCTTCGTGCCTGACGCCGGACAGCCAACGCACGAGCCCGGCGTAGGCGGCGGCCCACATGCCGAGCGCCCAGAGTTCCTCCACGGCCAGGCACGAGCCCTGCTTGCCGATGATGCGCGAGGCGGCGTCGACGGGCATGAATGATCCGCCGGGAACGTCCCGCGAGTCGCGGAGCAGCTCTCGGACCGCCGAGGCCCGAGCCTTAGCGTCCACCACCTCGTCCGGGTCGGCCGAGGGCAAGCCCGCCCTGACGGCGGCAGCGCCTTCCTCGCTCAGGCAATATCCGGCGACGTCGTCGCGGATACGGTAGAAATCGAGTAGCGATAGCGCGTGGTCATGCATCTTCGTAATCGTCCTCATGGTGTCGTCGCGGCCTGCCGGCTTTCTTGGCATAAGCACGCGTATCTTCGAGCTCGGCCAGGATGCGCGCGTAGCTCTCGTAGCGGTCCTCGTGGACGCCGCCCGACTCGAGGGCGGCCACGACCGCGCAACCGGGCTCATCGAGGTGCTTGCATCGGCTACCGAGGGTGCAGCCCGCGGAGGCGGCTCGTATCTCCGGGAAGCAGGCGCCGAGGGTCACGGGGTCTATGCCCCTGACCGCCAGGCGCCTGAAACCGGGCGTGTCGATGACGCGGGTGACGCCGTCGGATAGCACCGATAGTATCGCGGCGACGGTCGTATGCCGACCGCGCTCGTATTTCTCGCAGACCTCGCCGACCTTGAGCCCGAGGCCCGATTCGATGGCGTTTAAGAGGGAGCTCTTGCCGACGCCGGACTGTCCGACGAACACGCTCGTTCGGCCGGCCACGCGCTCCCGCAAGGCGTCGACCCCAGCGCCCGTTCCCGCGCTCAGCTCCATCGTCTCGAAGCCGATGCGCCGATAATCGGCCATGCGCTCGGCCATATCGTCGTCGATTCCCAGATCCGATTTGTTGAGCGCTATGATCAGCGGGATGCCTTCGGAGGCGGGTTCAAGCGATACGCGGTCTATGAATCTGGGCCTGAACGGCGGCAAGCCCGCGCTCGTGACGCATACAACCAGGTCCATGTTGGCGGCTATCGCCTGTATGGCCTTGCCCTTCTCGTTGTAGCGCCAGAAGAGGCTCTTGCGCGGACGGAGCGATAGGATCATGCCGGTGCCCGCCGAGGCCGGCTCCCATTCGACCACGTCTCCGGCGGCGAGCGGGTTATAGAAGCCTTCCGCACCCTTGAGCTTCTTGCCCTTGAGCGCACAGTAATGGACAGAACCGTCCTCGGCCAGGACGGAGAACGAGTTATTGGCGCCGGACAGTACCGTACCGAGGCTCAAGGTAGGCACCCCGCCCACGACAGGCCGAAGCGCTCGGCGAAGCCGCCGTAAACCGGTCCGGGGTCGCCCGCGCCTGTGAGGAAGAGGCGGTCGGAGGGCTCTCCGGGGCGGTCGCTCTCGGCGTCTCGCCTGTCGGGGCATCCACCGGTTCGCCGCGCGCCGACGCTCCCGCGCAGGCCTTCCTCGTCGAGCCGCGACGCCAGCCTGGCGGCCACGCCGTCTCTCGAGTCGACGATGGACACGCCGGGGCCGGCGACGGCGCCAAACTCCTCGGACAGGTGCAGAAAATGCGTACAGCCGAGGACGATGACGTCGACGCCGCGCTCGAGCATGGCACGCACACTGGGCGCGACGGCCCGCAGGCGCTCGTCGCGGGTCGAGCCGAGCAGGCGGCGTTCGACGAAGTCGACCAGTCCGGCGTCACCGATCCTGACCAGCTCGCAGTCGGCCGCCCAGGCCGAGGCCAGGCCGGTCAGGTAGTCGGCCGCGACGGCGGCCTCAGTGGCCACGACGCCAATCCTGCGGACCCGCGACAGCGCGGCGGCCGGCTTGATCGCGGGTACCGTGCCGACGACGATCAGCCCTGGGGTATCTGCTCGGATAGCGTCGACGGCCAGTTCGGTTGCGGTATTGCAGGCGATGACGACGGCTTTCGGCGCGGTCTTGGCGACGAGAGCTCGGATGGCTCCGACGGCCAGGTCCCTGACTCGTTCCGGGGATTTCGTACCGTAGGGGAAGCCGGCCCTATCAGCGAGGTACACGAAGCGTTCAGCCGGGAGGAGGCGCCTGGCGGCCTCGAGGTATGGCAGGCCGCCGACTCCGGAATCGAAGAAGGCTATAGGGCTATCGAGATCGTGCATCGGGTAATCCTGATCGCGTCAGCGGCCGAACAGGCCGTCGAAGGCATCCTTGGCGGAAGCCGAAGCCTTGGCGGCCTTCCCGTCTTTGACCGAGGCTGGATTCGGTTTAAAAAACTCGCAGAAGTTCATCCGCTCCTTGTCCTGCACGGCCTCGGGGACCGTCTCGGAGCAATCACGATACGCACCGGGTTTATAGAAACCGCAATGCCTGCAGATATGCAACTCGCGGCCGCAGTCGGCGCAGACGGCGCGGAAGCCAATGGTTCCTTGGGGTAGCTGGGAGCCGCAATACGAGCACATGAGCGCAGTGTACGCCCGAGACGAGGAATATTCAAGTTACGGATCGATTATATAGAACGCGGCTTGAGCGCAGACCCGTTTTAGGCTATCCTCGCTCGCAGGGCTTAGCGCCCTGCGAGCGGCTATCGAGGAGGCCCTGCCGATGTACGATTTCATACGATGCGAGGTTCCCGATTGCCGCGCCACGGCCCTGACGGGTTACTCTTTCTGCGCCGATCATTGCCATGACCCGTCGGCCGTCGCCGCCTCGATGGCGGCCCTGATCCGTTCCTCCTCGTCGGTCAGGAGCGTCAATGCCTCCGGCCTCCGGTTCGAGGGGCTGGACCTATCGGGCAAGTCGTTCTACGCATGCTCGTTCTCCGGGACCGTACTCAAGAACGTAGCATTCACCGGCTGCACCTTCAGGATGTGCTTCTTCGACTTCTGCTCGGCCGACTCCTGCGACTTCTCGGGGATAGACGCCCAGTTCTGCTCCTTCGCCGGCGCCAGGTTCCTGAATATCTCGTTCGAGCGTTCCGAACTCGTGCATAACAACTTCGACGGCGTCAGGACCAACGACTCGACCTTCAATAATTCGGACCTGTATAACTCCAGGTTCATCCAATCCGAATTCGAGAAGACGGATTTCGTCGACTGCAACCTGAAGCGGGCGTTCATCATCCCGTCCAAGGAGATCGACGTGTCGTGGCGGCTGTCGAATACGCAGGAAGCCATCCTTGGCGTGGACAGGCTCGAAGAATGACCGTCTTCTTCCACTACTCCCTGTACGGCTTCGCCAACGTCTACCTCGTCGGGAACGACGAGACGAGGGAGGCCGTCGTCGTCGACCCGGCGGCCTTTACGATAGGCCTGTTGGATTTCATAGAGGGCAAAGGCTATACGCCCAAGGCGGTGCTCGTCACCCATAGCCACGCCCACCATGTCGACGGCCTGCGCACGCTGCTGCGCATCTACGACGCCGAGGTCTACTCGAGCAACGCGATGATAGGCGAGGTCAAGTGCAGGACAGTCCGGGACGCCGAGCGTTTCGTCGCCTGCGGGCTCGAGGTAGAGGCCTTGTCCGTCCCCGGCCACTCGCCCGATTCCATCGTCTACCGGATCGAGAAGCTATTGTTCACTGGCGACGCGTTGCACGCCGGGCTGGTCGGGAAGACTGCCAGCCAGTACGGCAGCCGACTCCTCAAGGAACAGCTGTCGAGGAAGGTGCTCAACCAGGACGACGACTGCATCGTGCTACCGGGCCACGGCCCGCCTTCCACGATCGGCGCCGAGAAGCTCTACAATCTGGGGTGGCGCGCCGTCCGCGCCGACGGAACGCCGAGATACTAACTTCTCTTTACAGGGCGTCGGAGCCATGCCTATACTGCTAACTCACAGCACGCGGCGAGGCCCTAGCCGCCGCGGGAAACGCGAGGGAAAACGTATGAAGAGGATAAGGATTATTGCCGTCGCCATGCTCGCCATGCTGGCTCTCGGCGCGGTCTCGGCCTGGGCTGCGGACGATATCCTTGGCCTATGGAAAATCATCGACGACAAGACCGGCAAGCCGAACGCCTACGTCATGCTCTACATGAACGGCGGCAAGCTGTACGGCCGCATGATAGCCACCATCAGCCTCGATACCGGGCTCATCGACGATACGCTGGCCACGAAGAAATTTCGGGCGGACGCGCTAGCCGGAGACCCGCCGAACTGCGGCCTGGATTTCGTCTACGAGTTGCAGGACAAGGGCAAGGAATGGAAAGGCTCGATCATCGACCCAGCCGACGGCAAGGTGTATGATTGCTCCATCAAGCGCGAAGGATCGAAGCTGACGGTACGCGGCTCGCTCAAGGGCACCGGCGGACTGCTCGGCAGGAACCAGACCTGGCTGCTCGCCAGCGCCAGTGAGATGCCCACCGGTTTCGCCTTGCCTGACCCGCGGACCTTCGCGCCGGTCATCCCCCGCAAGAAGTAAGCTCCGCGGCCTAGCCGGTCGGGGCGGTCGCCGTGAAGCGCCGCCCCGGTTTGGCTATAGCATCCTGCGCGGCGACAATCGCCAGGTTGTCGCCGCCGCCCGAGGCGCTCGACTCGAGCACCGAGTACAGCGCGTCGAGCGTTTTCTCGATCGCCTCACCTACCCCGCCCCCAATCAGGTAGTAACCGAGGAACAGGGCGCTCGACAGGTCTCCCGACCCTTTGGGAGGCTTATCGAAGCGGATGATGGGCGCGGACGCGGCCAGTTTCGTCCGGCCGTCGCTCACGTACAGGCCGATGCGGTCTCTTGATGGCGGCCTATAGCTGGTCACCATCACCACGCCCGGCCCCTTGGCGTGGATCGCGTCGGTGGCCCGCGCCAGGTCGTCGTCGGATTCTATCACGATACCCGACAGTAGCTCGGCCTCGAACACATTCGGGCAGACTATGTCCGCCAGCGGGATCGCCTCGTCCATGAAGAAGTCGGGCAGCTCGCCGCGTACGTAGAGGCCTTCGGGCCTGTCGCCCATGACCGGGTCGCAGCAGTAGAGGGTCGTCGGGTTCAGCCGCTTGGCGACGGAGACGGCCTCGAGGATGGCGCGTCCCGTTTCAGCGTCGCCGACGTAGCCTGAAAGCACCGCGTCGCAGCGGCTCATCGCCCCCACGCGTTCCAGGCCTGTGATGATATCGGCGACGTGGTCCGCGCCGAAGGCCGCGCCGGTCCATCCGGGAATCCCGGCGTTGCACGAGTACTGCACGGTGTTGACCGGCCAGACCTCGTAGCCGAGGCGTTCGAGCGGGAATACTGCGGAGCGGTTGCCGACGTGGCCGTAGGCCACGTGCGATTGTATCGATAGGATGTTCATACGGGTTGAGGGCTCCGGCCGGCCCACGAACGCTCGATCGAGGACAGGGCGTCGACGAGCGGCTCGTTGAGCGTATCGAGCCCGCGGTCGGTGGCGATCCACGCGTCGCCCTCGAGGCGCACGAGTCCGGGGAAGCGATCATGGAGGGGACCGAAGGCGTCCATAGCTTTCATCCCGAAGCGTCGTTCGAACGAGCCCAGGGACAGGCCTCGAGAGGTTCTCAGGGCCATCATCAGGCATTCGAAGGCCGCCTCCTTGCCATCCACGGTCGATTCAGACGCGCTACCCGATGGGTCGGAGCAGTAGGCGTCGAGATCCGCGGCGTTGACTATCCTACGAAAGGCTCCGGGTCCGCTCGCGACGTTGCCGACGCCGGAAGGCCCTATGGCCAGCCAGTCGTCGAGGTTCCAGTACCGGAGGTTATGGGCGCATTCCTGTCCGTCGAGCGCCCAGTTCGACACCTCGTAGCGCCTGAAACCGGCTTCGAGCAAACGCGAGCGAGCGGCCTCGTAATGATCGGCTCGCTGGTCGTCGTCGGGCAAGGATACGGTTCCCGACGCAGCCGCGCGGCTCAACGGCGTACCGTCCTCGAGCGTCAGCTCGTACAGAGACACGTGTCCGGCCCCTAGCCCGATCACGGCCCGGGCATCCTCGGCCAGTCCCTCGGCGCTCTGTCCGGGTAACCCGAACATGAGGTCGACGGACCAGCGCCCGGGCCAACGGGCGGCTATGACCTCGAGCCGACCGAGGGTCTCGGCCGCCGTTCCCCTGCGGGCGCTCAGGCGCCTAGCTTCTTCCTCGAGGCTCTGCGCTCCGACGCTCAGCCTGGTCACGCCGGCCTCCAGCAGGGTATCGATCAGCCGCTCGTCGACGTCCTCGGGGTTCGCCTCGAGGCTCCATTCCGTCGGCTCCCGCCCGCCCGAGCGGGCCGCCCTACCAATAAGCCAGAGAGCCTCCGCGAGCGTATCGCCAGGAAGCCACGAAGGGGTGCCGCCGCCTATGTATATGGTCTCGAAACCATCGCGGCCGAAGCGCGACGCGAGGAACTCCACGTGAGTTCGCAACGCCCGGAGCCATCGACCAGCGGCCGACTCGAGCGCCGGCCCGCTCGGGGTAGAGCTATAGAAGTCACAGTACGCGCAACGGGAGGCGCAGAACGGAACGTGTACGTATAGCGAAGGCGCGACGGCCACGGGGATTATCCTACAAGCCGGTTATACGGTCGAGAGGCCAATAGCGTAGCAACACCTTCCCGACGAAACGCTCGGCTCTGACCGGCCCGAAGAAGCGGGAATCGGAGCAGTAGGAGCGGTCGTCGTCGACCACGAAGTACTCGCCGGGCCCGAGCTCCATGGCGGGTATCTCCCCGGACAACGGCAAGCTCGTGGACCAGCCGTCGCCCGGGCCGGAGCTGACGATATCGTAGTCTTGTCCGGAGACCTCATATTCGGTCAGGAAATGCTCGCTACCGGCGACCTTGACCCGCATGACGTAACCCGACATCGAGACCGAATCGCCCGGGCAGGCTATGACTCGCTTGACGACGGGAGAGTCGAGCGAGTCGTCAGCGCCCGGCGAGCCGATGCGCTGGAGGGTCAGGAAGCCGATTACCGAATCGGCAAGCCTGGTCCTCCACCCGCGGTTTGGCGCCGCCGGTAGATTCATCAGCGCCACGTCGCCACGCTCCGGTGACCTGAAGCCGAGGCGCTGGCCATTGAAGGGATTGACGACGCCGTACGCCGACGAGGCGACAAGGATCTTGTACTTAGGCTCGAGCGCTGGACGCATGGCCCTCGAGCCGACGGTATAGGTCTTGAGCCCGAAGGTGACCATCAGCGCGAAGCCCAGGTACAGGAACGCGACGTAGCGCAGGAACCTAAGGGCCGAGGACCTGCGGCGCCTGGCGTCCTCGTAGGATTGGACACGCTTCATGGCTACCGTATCCCGCCGACGCGACCGAGCGGCCAGTACTTGAACAGCGCGTGCCCGAGGACCTTGTCGAGCGACACCGCCCCGAACCACCTGGCGTCCTTCGAGTTGTCGCGGTTGTCGCCGAGCGTGAAGATCCTGTCCTCGGGAATGTACCAACCCGAGCGCGCCTTCCTGTCTTCGGACACGAAGCGCGAGTCGTGGGGATAGGCCGCGGCCAGCTCCGCGTAGCGCGATGCCAGCAGAGCCTGCTCGTCGTAGGGGCTATAGCGCAGGGCGGGAGCGCTATCGGCCAGGCCCATGTCCATCGCGGCCAGTACGCGCCCTGCCTCGTGGATAGCCGGATACTCGTCGGCGGAAACCATACGCCTCAGTGGATAGGAGAAACCGGACAGCTCCTGGAAGTCGCGTTCGGTGATCCATTCGTCGTCGCCCTGGAACCTGAAGCTCAGCTCGCCGTCGGCCACGCGGACGGTGTCGCCGCCGACCGCCACGGCCCGCTTGATCAGGTAGTGGACACGGGGCTGACCCAGCTCGTCCAGGTCTATGTCGACGAGCGTAAGGGTAGCCATATAGACGAACTGCTGCAGGATGGTGAAGACAGGGCCCTTCGACAGATAGGCCGGGTTCTCGAAGACGACGACCTCGCCGCGGCGCGCCTCTCTGAACCCGGGCATCTTGGCCACGCCCGGCAATAGTTCCGGACCGTAGACGAGCTTGTTGACGAAGATCATGTCGCCGATCTCGAGCGTGCCGGACATCGAGCCCGATGGGATGCGGTACATCTGGAATAGGTACTGGTTAATAAGGAGCACCATGCAGACGGCCCATAGTATGGCCTCGGCCCAGTCTCGGACCCAGTGCTTGGCTTGCTGCTTCTTCTTCTGGGCGAGCCGGCGCCTCTTGCGGCGCGTCAGGGCGCGCTCGGTGAAGGACTCCAGCGACGCGAGGAAGTCGGTTCTTGCGTCCATCGGCTCGAGGCTACCATCTTTCGTTCGCGTTGACAAGCCTCGGCGCGCGCCCATATAATCCCGCGATGAACGACGATACTATGATAACCCAACAGGATATAGACGA
>JAKQKE010000125.1 GCA_029560805.1 Spirochaetota bacterium | reverse complement strand
CAAGAGCGTGCCCTCGACGATGAGCAGGCCGACGCGCTGGCCCGAGTTGCCGGTAACATCGACCAGCTCGAGGCCTTCGCGGACCAGGCGCTCCGCCTCGTCGTACTCGCCGCTCTCGATGGCCACATCGGCCAGGGTCTCGACGCTGTCGGTCGCCATGATGGACTCGCCTACGTCCTTGGCGAGGCTGTACGAGCGGCGTATGTACTCGGCCGCCAGGGCCGGGTTGTCAAGCCGCAGGAAGGCCTTGCCGATGTTGCGCAGGCAGTCGGCGACGTTGCTCGGCGGCAACACGCCTATCATCCTGACGTAGGCGGGTATCAGGTATTCGAGGGCGTCCTGCGGATTGCCGAGCAACAGGCAGAGCTCGCCGATGTTTATGCCGACGATGAGTTCCCGGTCCTCGATGCCGTTCGCCTTGGCTACCTCGAGGCTCTGCGTGAAATAGTCCACGGCCTTCTCGAGGCGGAAAATCGAGTAGTGGTAGACGCCCAAAGCGTTCAGCGTCTTGCAGACGCCGAGTACGTCGCCTAGGGCGAGGTACTCGCGATGGACCTCCAGGAAGGCGCGATAGGCCTCGGGCAGGTGCGTCAGGTAGTACATGGACCAGCCGATATTGAGGTGGGCGTCGGCGACACCCTTGGCGTAACCGGCCTCGGACGCCGTCGCCAAAGCCCGCTCGGCTTCCTCGAGGGCCGACTGGGGCTGGGCGCTCAAGATATCCCAGGCGCGAGCGTTGGCTGAGTCGACGGCTTGGAAGCGGGTATCGTTCGTGGTCAATACGTGCACCTATTCAAGAATATTACTATGGATCGGGCGATTGTATCCAGATCATTGTAGCACGAGTTGGCGCCGCTGAGCGTGCTATATATGCTACTATACGCGCGCCGCCAAACGCGGCGCGACGGAGACGGGGCGAGGAGCGTTCATGAGCATCGTTACGAGGACCGGGGACGAGGGAATGACCGGGTTATGGTCGGGCGAGCGGGTCCGCAAGGAGGATCCCCGCGTCGAGGCGTATGGCACCGTGGACGAGCTGGACTCGGTCATCGGCGAGGCCAAGCACTGGCTCAAGCGCGTCGACTGCAGGCGTATCGCCGAGGAGCTGCAACGCGATCTGTACCGGGTAGCCGGGCAACTGGCCACTCGTACCGGCTCTTTCTCCAAGCCCATGACGGACGCGGATGAGGTCAGGCTGGCATCCTACGTCGGGGCCTTCGAGGACGAGATACCGCTGACCGGCTTCGTCGTACCCGGCTCGACGCTCCAGTCGGCCAAGCTCGACGTGGCCAGGACCGTCTGCAGGCGGGCGGAGCGGCGCATCGTCGCGCTGTCCCGCGACGCGGACGTGCCCGGCCAGGTTATCCGCTACATGAACCGGCTGTCGGACCTGCTGTTCATGATGGCCCGCGCCGAGGAGGCCTCGGACGGCGGCGTCCGGTATGTCCGCGACTGAGGTCGAGCCCGCTAGTCGATCAGGTCGTCGTCGCCCTCGAGGACCAGGTCGCCGTCCTCCCACTTCCGCTTGTAGTAGGCGATGAAGGCCTTCGTGGCCTTCTCGGCCTCGTCGCGCCTGACCGTGCCCATGATGTCGTACTCCTCGAGCACCATGGTCCGTTTGCCCTGGGAGACGTTCGACAGGACCTTGTCCCTGAAGGCCTGGCTCTTGCCCTTGAGCACGAGGGCTATGTCGCGCTCCGACAGGTCGCGCAGGCCCTTCTGCACCTCGCGGTCGGGCACGCGCAGTATGTCGTCGGCCGTGAACAGGCGCTCGCGGATGTCCTTGGACAGGTCGGGGTTCTCCTCCTCGATGCCGGAGAGGATGCTGTCCTCGAGGCCGCCTTCGACGTGCTTGAGGATGCCGGCGAGCACCGCTGCCCCGTCGATGCGCTCGCCCGAGTCGACGCGGCCCAGCCTGGCCGCACGGTCGCGCAGCACGGCCTCGACCCGCTCGACCACCTCGGGCGCGCTGCGGTCCAGCCTGGCGATACGCTGGATCACGTCGGAGCGTACGGCCGCAGGTAGCGCGGCTATCACTCCGCTGGCGATCTTGGGATCGAGGTAGGGGAGTATCATCGCGACCATCTGGGGCGACTCGTCCTTGAAGAGGGCCATCAGCTGGTGGGCGTCGAAGTCGTTGAGGAAGTCGAACGGCTTCTTGGCCTCGGGTACCGCCTTGCGGATGACCTCCTTGGCCCTGTCCGCGCCGAAGGCGGCCGCGAGCATGCTCTCGGCGATCTCCGGGCCGCCCTCGAGCGACGCGCCCTGGGTCTTGGCCAGCCAGCCGAACTCGGTGAGTATCTCGTTCGCCTCGACGGTGTCGATGCGGTCTATCCTGGCAATCTCCCGTGAGACCTTCTCGATCTCGGCGGGCTTGAGGTGGCGTATTACCGTGGCCGCCTCGTCGCGCCCGAGCAGGAGCAGAAATTTTGCGGCCTTCTCGATGCCGGGGCGACCGGTCTTTATATAGCTCTCGGAGGCCGCGACGGCCTTGTCCGCGGCCGGTAGCGGGCTCTTGCGTGGCTGGGCGGCCGGTTGGGCCGAGGCGCCGGCCGGCCGGGGCGAGGAGCGATTCGAGCCCGGAGGCGCTATGGGCCGGCTTTCGGACGGCTTCTCGCTCGTAGCGTCGCTCTTCGAGACGCCGTAGGCCTGGCCGATTCTTCGCTTTATGTCCATAGCGAATAATCCTACCCGGCAATGGGGCCGCGGTCAATGCGATTGGGCGTTGGCGATTCGGCTCCGGACTTGTATATTCTATCCTGGACCCGGACCGAGCGGCCCGGCTACCATGGAGGACGCAGGTGCGACTATACTCACGTAGACAGCTGATCGTTTCGATTACGGCCACCGCGGCCGTCATCCTGCTCGCCGCCTTCGGCGTCGGCCTGTTCTCGCGAGGGCTCGGCGGTGAGGCGTCGCTCGCGGCCGCGGCGGAGGCGGAAGCCTCGCCGCCGGTCCCGATCCCGGAGCCCGTAGTCGAGGCCGCGCCGGTGCTGTCCGAGGCCGACGGCGGCTATTCGCAAGACGAGCGGGAGAATATTACCGTCTACGAGCGGCTCAACGCCGGCGTCGTCAACATCACCACCGAGGTTGTAGCGATCAACTGGTTTCTCGAGCCCGTTCCCCAGGCCGGCGGCTCGGGCTCAGGCTCGATCATCGACCGGCGCGGCTACGTGCTCACCAACTACCACGTGGTCAAGGACGCCTTCAAGGTCTTCGTCAACCTGGCCGACGGCACCCGCCTCGAGGGCAAGGTCATCGGTTCCGACTCCGAGAACGATCTGTCGGTGGTTAAATTCGAGCCCCCCAAGGACATGACCCTGACCGTTATCCCCTACGGAACCTCGGGCGGCCTCAGGGTAGGCCAGAAGGTGCTCGCGATAGGCAATCCCTTCGGCCTCGAGCGCACCCTGACCCGTGGCATCGTCTCGGGCCTCGGGCGCCCGGTACAACAGGACTCCAAGACCATCATCCGTGACATGATCCAGACCGACGCGTCGATCAACCCGGGCAATTCCGGAGGGCCGCTCCTCAACTCCCGCGGCGAGCTGATAGGCGTCAACACGATGATATACTCCCCGTCGGGCGGTTCGGTCGGGGTCGGCTTCGCGGTGCCGGTCGACACGGCGAAGCGCATCGTGCCCGACCTGATCAAGTACGGCATGGTCAAGCGAGGTTGGATCGACGCCGAGTACGTGCAGCTGTTCCCCGCGCTGATCGAGTACATGAAGGAGAAGGGCGACCCCCTTCCGATCGAGAAGGGCTTGCTCGTATCGTCCACCAAACGGGCCGGCAACGCCGACCGCTCCGGCCTGCGCGGCGGCTCGACGCCGGTGCGCTACTACCAGAGCGTGTTCAACGTCGGCGGCGACGTGATCGTCGCCGTGGACGGCATGGCGGTCAGCTCGCTGGCTGACCTCTACTCCGCGCTCGAGGACAACAAGCCCGGCGACGCGATACGGGTAGAGTACTACCGCGGCTCCAAGCGACTGGCCGCGACGATCACGCTGTCCGACCGGGCCGAGTACCTGGGCGGCAAGTAATCGCCCGATGGAGGCCGGCTACCAGCTGTTCAAGGACGACGAGACGCCGCTCTATATCCAGGCCGCCCGCGCCGTGCGCGCCCGCATCCTGGACGGCGAGCTCCGCCTCGGCGACCGCCTGCCCTCGGTGCGCGGACTCTCCGACGAGCTCGGCGTCAATCCGGCCACCGTGGTCGCCGCCTACCGCATCCTGACCCGCGAGGGCTTCATCGTCGCCAAGGCCGGCTCGGGAGCGTTTGTCGCCCCGGACGCGCCGGTCGACGGGGCCGTCGGCGAGCCGTCGGCCGCCTTTCCTGCGTCCGAGCGGCCTCTGGCCGACGGGTCGAGCGGCGCGGTAGACCTGGCGGCCAACGCGCCTCCCCTCGATATGTTCCCGCTCGTCGATATGAAGCGTTTCATCGTCGAGGCCATCGACGCCGACGGTGGCAAGGCCTTCGAGTACCAGGACACGGGCGGCTATCGCCCGCTACGCGTCGCCATGGCCGAGCGCCTAGCCGCCCGGGGGCGCCCGGGCTCGGTCGACCCCTTCGACGTGCATATCGTCTCGGGCGCCCAGCAGGGGATCGACCTGGCGGCCCGTATCCTGCTGCGCCCCGGCGACGTGGCCGCCGTGGAAAACCCCGGCTACCGGGGCGCCCGAGACGCCTTCGTGGCCGCCGGAGCGAGGGTCGAACCGGTGCCCGTCGACTCGGGAGGCCTTGACCTGGACGCGCTCGAGGCCCTGGCCAGGAGCCGGCCCCTGCGCCTCGTCCACGTCAATCCCGGCTTCCAGAACCCGACCTGCGTGGTCTATACGGCCGAGCGGCGCTCGGCCCTGGCTTCCATGGCCGAGCGCTACGGCTTCTACGTGCTCGAGGACGACCAGCTCGCCGAGCTATCGTGGGACGGGTCGATGCCCCCGGCCGTGCGCGACTTCGACGAGGCCGGCAGGGTCATCCTCGTCAAGAGCACCTCGAAATGCCTGATGCCCGGCCTGCGCATCGCCTTCCTCGAGGCGCCGACCGCCCTTCGCTCCCGCTTCGAGGCGGTCAAGCGCTCCATCGATATATCGTCGAACGGCCTAATGCAGCGGGCCCTGGAGCGCTTCATCGCAAGCGGCCGCTTCGACGAGCACATAGCCGCCGCGAGGGACCGGTACCGCGCCGCCTACGGCGCCTTCGACGCGGCTCTCGCGCCGTGCCGATCGCTCGGCCTGTCGTGGGCGCCTCCGGGCGGGGGGCTGAACCTTTGGCTGGCCCTCCCGAGCGGAGTCTCAGCGCGATCCTTCGCCTCGTCCTGTCTGGCGGCGGGCTGCGTCCTTGCGCCCGAGGCGTCGTTCAGGCATGAGGCCGCGGAGCCCGAGCGGGCGGACAGCCACCTTCGAGTCAGTTTCGGCTCAGCGCCGCTCGAATCGCTGTCCAGCGCGGCCATGGCGATGGCGGCGGTGGCCAGGCGGTTATAGAATCGTTTTATAGCTTTTCTCGCGCGCTGGCAGGAGCTATACTGGCTAGCGTGAAACCGTTCAAAGTCGTCGCCCCATTCGAGCCCGCCGGGGATCAGCCGGAAGCCATAGCCGCCCTGGCCGCCGGCGTCAACGCCGGAGACCGATTCCAGACGCTCAAAGGCGTAACCGGCTCGGGCAAGACCTTCACGATGGCCAAGGTCATCGAGGCGGTCCAGAAGCCGACCCTCATCATCAGCCACAATAAGACGCTATCGGCCCAGCTGTTCAGGGAGTTCAAGGACTTCTTCCCGGACAACGCCGTCGAGTACTTCGTATCGTACTACGACTACTACCAGCCCGAGGCCTACGTGCCGACGCGCGACCTCTATATCGAGAAAGACGCCGACATCAACGCCGAGATCGAGCGCCACCGCCTGTCGGCCACTCGCAGCCTGATGGAGCGCCGCGACGTGATCATCGTGGCGACCGTATCCTGCATCTACGGCCTGGCCACGCCCGAGGTCTACCGAGAGATGAAGGTCGAGGCGGCCGTCGGCGAGGAGCTCGACCCGGTCGCCTTCAAGCGCCAGCTCGTGTCGCTCCAGTACGAGCGTAACGACTCGGTGCTCGAACGGGGTCGCTTCAGGGTGCGCGGCGACGTGATCGAGGTCTACCCGGCCTACGCCAACGAGGCGTATCGCATCGAGCTGGACTTCGATCGGGTGGAGCGCATACGCCGCTTCGACCCGGTATCGGGCCAGGCGGTCGAGGAGCTCGACGCGGCGGTGATCTACCCGGCCAAGCAGTTCGTGATGCCGGAGACCATGGTCCAGCGCGCCCTGTCGTCCATCAAGGAGGAGCTCGCCGAGCGCTACGAGGAACTCATGGCCAAACGCCGCCTCGTCGAGGCCCAGCGGCTTAAGACGAGGGTGGAATACGACATCGAGCTGCTCGAGGAGATGGGGTACTGCCCCGGCATCGAGAACTATTCCGGGCCGCTGTCGGGGCGCGCCAGGGGCCAACGGCCGTCGGTGCTGCTCGACTACTTCCCCGACGACTTCCTGACCTTCATAGACGAGTCGCACGTAACCCTGCCGCAGGTCGGCGCGATGTACGCGGGCGACCGTTCGCGCAAGCAGAACCTCGTCGATTACGGCTTCAGGCTACCCTGCGCCCTCGACAACCGGCCGCTCAAGTTCGACGAGTTCGAGGGCCTGACCAGGCGCGTCATCTACGTGTCGGCGACGCCCGGGGTCGCCGAGGTCGGCAAGTCGGCCCGCGTCGTCGAGCAGATGATACGCCCGACCGGCCTCGTCGACCCGGAGATACTCGTACGCCCGAGCGAGGGGCAGATGGAGGACATCTACGCCGAGGTCAAGCGCCGCATAGCGCTCGGCGAGCGCAGCCTGATCCTCACGCTGACCAAGCGTATGGCCGAGGAGCTGTCCGAGTACCTCTCGTCCCTCTCGCTCAAAGTGCGCTACATCCACAGCGAGGTGGAGACGATAGAGCGCGTCGAGATACTCACCCAGCTACGGACCGGCGAGTACGACGTGCTCGTCGGCATCAACCTGCTCAGGGAAGGCATCGACCTGCCCGAGGTGTCGTTCATAGCGATACTCGACGCGGACAAGATAGGTTTCCTGCGCTCGGCCACCAGCCTCGTACAGATCATCGGCCGCGCCGCGCGCAACGCCTCGGGCGTCGTCGTCATGTACGCCGACCGGATGTCGGACGCCATGCACGTGGCCATCGACGAGACGAACCGCCGCCGCGCGGTCCAGCAGGCCTACAACGAAGCCCATGGTATCACCCCGACCACCGTGAAAAAGGCCATCCACGACATCCTCCAGCGCCACAAGGAGGAGAAGGAACAGGCGCTCGACGCCGAGCTCGAGACGGTCAAGGGCGCCTACAACCTGCTCGTACCCGAGCAGAAGGCCGCCCTCGTCAAGCGGCTTGAGCAGGAGATGCTCGAGCGGGCCAAGAACCTCGAATTCGAGGCCGCCGCGATACTCCGCGACGAGATCGAGCGCATCAAGGCCGGCGAGTCGTGAATATCTGCCTGCCCGTGCGCTTCGAGAGCAGAGCCACGCTGACAGCGGAAGGCCGCGCTGCCGTCGAGGCGCTCGCCCGCGAATGCCTCGATAGCGACGGCTTCGACCCGTGCCTGCACTACGATACCCACCTGAATGCCGACCGAGACCTGCGCCCTTGGCGCCTGGCCTGGGCCTGCGCGGCGACGTGCCGCGGCGAACCGTGCCGCGCCGACGCGGCCGTCGACGACGGGGACGGGCGCCCGCGGCCGGCCAGGCTCGTCGCCGCTGCGTCCGCCTTCGCGCCGCTGCGCTCCGAGGGCGAGATCAGCGCCTGCGTCTCGCCGCTCTTCAGGCATCAGGGGCTGTTCAAGGCCTTATACGGCGGCCTCGAGGCGTCGCTATGCCGTTCGGGAGCCCGTTCGGTGCTGCTCGTCTGCGCCGCCCGGTCACCAGCGTCTCGCTCGATAGCCGGCCGCCTCGACGCCAAACTCGACCACGCCGAGTTGCGTATGCGCCTGGACCCGGACGCTCTCGAGCGGGTCGAGCCACCGGCCGACCTGCGTCTCGTACCGGTCGGCGAGGATGACGCAGACGACTGCTCCAGGCTGGCGGCGACCATCTTCGGCGATAGCTACGATGACGAGAGGGCCTTCGTCGAGGCGGTCCTGCGCGACGAGGCCCGCGAGCTGTTCATGGCGCATGGGGCGGATGGGGCCGTCGGGATGGCCACCATCACCCGGGGCGAGGCCGGGTACGAGCTCAATGGCGTCGGCGTCCTGCCCGAGCATCGCGGCAAGGGCTACGGTTCCGCGATCATGGACGCCTGCCTCGTCGTCCTGCGCAACAGAGGCGTGCGCGACGTCACCCTCGAGGTGGACGCCGCGAACGAGCCGGCCATGGCGCTCTACAGGTCCCGCGGATTCGCCGAGACGGCCAGGGTCGACTACTGGCGCCTGCCGACGAGGTGCTCGTAACGGTATGGACGACGACTATCGCTTCGACGAGGAAGGCTATCTCGAGTCGTGCGGCGCCGAGTTCAGGCGCGCCAGGCTCGAGCGCGGCCTGACGCGCGAGGCGCTGTCGGAGCTTTCGGGCGTCCACGTCAATACGATAGGAGCGGTCGAGCGCGGCGACCACGACATCAACGGCTCGACCAAGTGCCGCCTCCTCGCCGCCCTCGGCTGTAAGAGCGTCAACATGACGGACAGCTACGACGAGATCGTCCTGCACGACGATCCCGGCGCCTTCCCGCGCGCCGATATCCAGGAGATGCCCGAGTCGCTCGTCGTGCGCATCATAGGCCAGGCCATGCGCGAGCGCCGCGAGTCGCTCGGCCTGACCCTCGAGGATGTGGCGGGCCGGGCGGGGCTGCACCTGAACACGCTCTGGAACATAGAGCGAGGCCTCGTCAGCCCGATGGGCATCCATATCCACCGCGTCTATCGAGCCCTCGGCGTCAGCGTCGTCACCCCGAGCCCGGAGACCCTGATCCTCGAGTGAGCCGCGGCGTCGCCGCCCGGCTTTTCACAATCCACTGTGTAGTGCGCTCGAAGAGACGATGATAGCTTTCTCGTAGGCCCGCTTGGCGGGCGAGAAACGTTACGAGGAGATAACGATGCGAAGAGACTATTCTATCTACCTTACTTGCGTGCGTAGCACTCCTAATCGGTCTTGTTTCATGCGATCCTAATAATATACCCGAAGAGAGCTTCGGAACGAGCATCACCGAGGATACGACCACCGTAGCTGGAACCTATACGATTTCCGGAAACCTAACCGTAGATGCGGTATGGACTATAGAGCCAGGGACGATTATCAACATCGCTCCTGATTGCGGTATCGACGTATCGTCAACAGGCAGAATCCTAGCCGTCGGTACTTCTGACTCGACTATCACGTTCCGATCGGGCAATACGGTCCCGGCGAAGGGCGACTGGTATGGCATCGACGACGACGGTAACGGCTCTCAGTACGAGTATTGCGTCATCAGCCACGCCGACACCGGCCTTGACCTCGGCGCCTCGGCTGCGAGCGTCAAACACACGACCTTCTCCACTAATATCGTAGGCCTGGACTACCATTCGGCCTCGTCCCTGGCTGCCCTGTCGTTAAACACCTTCGCCGGCAATACCGACCCGTTGATAATCAACGGCACGATCGACCTCGATGACAGCAACACCTTCACGAGCAACGCTCACCAGTACGTTACCTGTAGCGAAGGCAGCATCACGGCCGATCGTTCCTGGGCTCTCGTCCAGGTGCCGATCTACGCCCAGTACGGTTTAACGATCGAGGCTATCCTGACGCTCGCCCCTGGCATTACCGTGACGGTAGGGGCGGATAGGGGCATATACCCGTCGGAAACGGGCAAGATCCTCGCCGTCGGCACCTCAGACGCGATAATTACATTTAAGTCGAGTAATTCAGTGCCCGCCAAGGGCGACTGGTACGGTATCGACGACGACGGTAACGGTTCCCGCTATGAGTACTGCGTGATCAGCCACGCCGACTGCGGCATCGATCTTGGCGGCTCCGCGGCTAGTGTCAAGAATTCGACCTTCTCGGCGAATACCGTAGGCCTCGACTTCCATACGGCTTCTTCTGTATCAGCGCTGTCGTCCAACGCCTTCACCGGCAACACCGACCCGATGATCATCAACGGCGTTATCGACCTCGACGACTCGAATGCCTTTACGAGCAATACCCACCAGTACGTAACCTGCAGCGAAGGTGGCATCACGGCCGATCGTTCCTGGGCCCTCGTTCAGGTGCCGGTCTACGCTCAGTTCGGTATGACGATCGAGGCTACCCTTACGCTCGCCCCCGGCGTGACCGTGACGGTAGGTGCCGATCGCGGCATAGACGTAGCTACTGACGGAACCCTTATAGCCGACGGCACCGCCGACGCTCACATCAGCTTCGTATCCGGCATCGCGACCCCCGTTGCTGGCGACTGGTACGGAATAGCCATCGACGGTAATGGATGCGTCATGGACTACTGTGTCGTTCGGCACGCGGGCACAGGAATCACGATAAATTCCGCCGACTTCATACTGACTAACTCCACCCTAGAGTCGAATACTGAGAGCTACGACGCATCGGGAGCTTCGGGATGGACCCCCGGCGTAGGTAATACGATAGAGTAGCCACTGAGGGTGCTCGAGCGCCCCTCACCCCCGGCTCGCCTTGTCGATGGCCTCCCAGAGGCCCGACAGGTAGGCGCAGCCGAGCGCGCGGTCGTAGAGGCCGTAGCCTGGCATGGCCCGCTCGTCCCAGATGGTCCGGCCGTGGTCGGGCCGCACGGGGCCCGAGAAGCCTATGTCGTAGAGCGCCTTCATGAAGGCGTACATGTCGAAGGAACCGTCCGCCGAGAGGTGGGCGGCTTCCTCGAATTTGCCGGGCGCCTCGTGGCGCAGGTTGCGCACGTGGGCGAAGTGGACGCGGCCCTCGAGCGCGTGTATCGTTCCGACTATATCGTTGTCCGGGTTGGTGCCGAGCGAGCCGGTGCACAGCGTCACGCCGTTGTGCGGGTCGTCGACCGCCCGCATCAGGCGGAGGAGGCTCTCCTCGCCGGTGACCACGCGCGGCAGCCCGAAGACCGGCCAGGCGGGGTCGTCCGGGTGGATGGCCATGCGTATGCCGTAGCGGCGGCAGGTCGGCATGATGGCGTCCAGGAAGTACACCAGGTTGGCGAACAGGCGCTCCGCGTCGACGTCCTGGTACAGCCCGAACAGCTCGCGGACGCGGGCCATGCGCTCGGGTTCCCAGCCGGGCAGGGTGAAGCCCCCCGAGCCGCGGTCGACGGACTCGGCCATCAGGTCGGGGGCCAGGGAGTCGATGACGGCCTGGTCGTAGGCGAGCACGGTCGAGCCGTCAGGCCGGCGCTTTGCCAGGTCGCTGCGCGTCCAGTCGAAGACGGGCATGAAGTTATAGCAGACGAGGTCGACGCCCTCCTCGCCGAGGGCCTCGAGCGTCGCGATATAGGCGTCGATGTACTCGTCCCGTTCCGGTAGCCCGGCCTTTATGGCGTCGTGGACGTTGACGCTCTCGATGCCTGCCAGGGCAAGTCCGTACTCGGCGCAATCGTCCTTGAGCGCCTTGATCCGAGAGCGCTCCCAGCGTTCGCCGGCCTGTTTGTCGTACAGGGTCGCGATGACGCCGTACAGGCCCGGGATCTGGGCTATGTACCGGAGCGGGATGCTGTCGAAGCCGGTACCGAACCATCTGAAGGTCATCCGCATGCTGGTCTCCCGACGGCCATCGGTCCGTCCAGCCCCATAGTGCCGAAAGAAGCCGCCCGGCGCAAGCGGTCCCCGGTGGTACGATTCTTATGCGGGTGGAGCGCAAATTTTCATAATTAAAATGATTGACAGGTTTCTATGCGGAGATTTAAGATGTCCACGTATTCAAATAACCTAACCCCAAGGAGGAAAGCGCGATGACGACAATGATAGCGCTTTTCGCACTGGCACTCTACCTCGTGTTCTACTTCACCTTCGGAAAGACGCTGCGCGACAAGCTGCTCAAGAGCGATAAGGCTCCGGCGGCCCCGTCCGAGCGCCTGTCGGACGGAGTGGACTACGTGCCGACCAACAAGTTCGTGTTGTTCGGCCATCACTTCGCCTCGATCGCCGGAGCCGGCCCGATCACTGGACCGGCCATGGCCGTCGCCTGGGGCTGGCTACCCGGCCTCCTGTGGATCTGGTTCGGCAATATCTTCCTCGGTGCCATCCACGACTACCTGGCGCTCGCGGCGTCCGTCCGCTACGACGGCCGCTCGGTACAGTTCGTCGCCCAGGACATGATAGGCAAGAAGGCCGGCAAGACCTTCAGCTGGTTCATCCTGTTCCTGTGCATCCTCGTCGTCGCGGCCTTCGGCGACATCGTCGCCGGCCAGTTCGCCGCCGACGGTCGAGTGTTCTTCTCCTTCGTCTTCTTCTGCGTGGCGGCGGTCATCGCTGGTTACTTCATGTACAAGAGCAAGCTCGGCCTGCCCGGCGGCACGATCATCGGCATAGCCCTGGTCGTGGTCGCGTTCATCGCCGGCAACGCCCTGCCGGTCAAGTGGGCCAAGGATATTTACTTCCTGGTCATCCTCATCTACATCATCCTGGCCTCGACCCTGCCCGTGAACCTGCTCCTGCAGCCGCGCGACTACCTGTCGTCGTACTTCCTGTACTTCGGCCTGCTCGCCGGCGGCATCGCGGCCCTGATCAGCTTCAGGCCGCTCGACGCCATCCCGTTGTTCACGAGCTTCAACGCCAAGGTGATCTCCGGCGTACCGTCGCCGATCTGGCCGACGATCCCGCTGGTCATAGCCTGCGGCGCCCTATCGGGCTTCCACGCCCTCGTCGCCTCCGGCACCAGCTCCAAGCAGCTGCGGACCGAGAACGACGCCCTGTTCGTCGGCTACGGCGCCATGCTCGTCGAGGGCTTCCTCTCGACGCTCGTCGTCATCTCGATCGCCGGCTTCGGTTTCTTCGCGCTCGGCGACAAGCTCATGGCCACCCCGGCGCTCGGCCGCTTCGTGCAGTCCTTCGCCAAGATGGTCAGCATGAACCTGCCGTTCCTGTCGTTCGACTTCATGACGCTATTCGCCGCGGTATGGGTGTCGACCTTCGCGCTGACCACCCTCGACACGACCAACCGCCTCGGCCGCTACATCATCCAGGAGATGGCGTTGCCGCTCAAGGACAAGAAACCGGGCGTCTACAAGGTGTTCGGCAACAAGTGGGTCGCGTCGATGATCATCGCCTTCATCGGCCTGTTCCTCGCGCGCTCCGGCGGCTACTCCGTGCTGTGGCCGGCCTTCTCCGGCGCCAACCAGCTGCTGGCCTCGGTCGTCATGCTCACGGTGACGGTCTGGGTCAAGAAGAAGCTCGATCCCAAGTACACGATGACCGTATTCATTCCTGGCATCATTCTGTGGGTCACGGTGACCGCGGCCCTCGTCTGGTACGAGTTCGCCGTCATTCCGACCTTCTTCCGTGACATGGCCAAGGTGCAGAACGTCATCACCGGCGTGATAGTCGGGCTCATCACGCTGTTCATGCTGATCCTGAACTTCATCATGATCGGCGGTTTCGCCAAGAATTGGAAGACCAAGGCCCAGGCGGCTTAATTCCTCCGGATTCACGTCGATGCTACCTGCCTGGCTCGCGCCGGGCGGGGGCGACGACAGGCTCGATCGTCGGGGGGCCCCCTACGGAGGCCCTCCGATTTTGTCTAGTATCACCAATCGGAGTCGGGAATGGGGAAGCTCGCAGACAAGGCCAGGGCTGCCTACGGCATCGTCCGGCAGATCAACCGCGAACGTGCCACCCAGATGATCGAATTCGAACTCAAGGAGCTCGAGAACATCTTCACGCTACTCGTCATGGGCGGCTTCGTCGGCATGCCTTCGCCTCCGGCGCCGATAGCGATGGAGCTGCTGCCGCTACTGGAGCGCGAGATGAATATCATGATGTCGCGCTCGGACTTCGCCCAGGATCCGCTTGGCGCCATGATGGGGTTGCTCGAGATCGACTGAGTCTCTGAAATCAAGGAATAATCTGGATGAGAAACGCGTTCTTCTTAGGAAAAGGCGGCGTCGGCAAGACGACGAGTTCCGCGGCCTTCGCGCTGGCCGAGGCGCGGGCGGGCAAACGGGTGCTGATCGCGTCGCTCGACCCGGCGCATAACCTGGGCGACGTGCTGGGGAAGAGGCTCAAGGACAAGCCGCTCAGGGTCGAAGAGAACCTCGACGCGCTCGAGATCCGGCTGTCCGCTTGGGTGGATCGCTACCTCAAGGATAGCCGTGATGAGATGAAGGAGACCTACTCCTACGCGGGCGCCCTGAACCTCGACTCGTTCTTCGATATCATGAAATACTCCCCGGGCACCGAGGAGTACGCGGTGCTCTGGGCCATCGAGCACATCCATTGCGAGCTATCGCCGGACTACGACCTCGTCGTCTACGACACGCCTCCGACGGCTCTTTCCCTGCGGTTCCTGGCCATGCCGGCCATATCGAATATGTGGATCACCGAGCTGGCCAAGCTACGCGAGCGTATCCTGCAGCGTCGGCAGATCGTTACCAAGATCAATCCCGAGTCGCCGGTCGCCTCGAGCTGCGTCGACAAGGACGACGACAAGGTCTACGGCCGGCTCGGCTCGATCAAGCGTCGCCTAGCGCTGCTCCAGAAGCTGTTCAGCGAGGAGAGCTTCGTCGCGGTCGTCATTAACCCGGACTCGCTGTCGGTATCGGAAGCGCTGCGCATCAAGGAAGAGCTCGAGCGCATCGATATACCGTTCTCCGCCATCTGCGTCAATAAGCGCGGCCTGTCCAAGGCGCCCTGGCAGCTCGACGCCGAGCTGGCGGAGATCCCGGCGTTCTACTTCGACTTCAAGCCGGAAGGCTTGAGCGAGCGTGACGACCTCATGAGGCTCGACACCCAAGATTTGGTGGCCGCTTTCGACGCGGCCGCCTCGGAAGGCATCAGATGAATCCATACGCACTCGTGGCTCTCGTCGTGCTGGCCATAGCGGCGACGGCCCAATACTACCTGGGTACCAGGAAGAACCGCTTCCTGACCTCGCGCATGTCCGGAGCCCTTGAGGAGCTGCTCAAGCCGAGCACGACCAATTACGTGAACATCGGCGGCTCCATCGGCTACAATTTCGCGTACTCGCTGTCGGGCGACTGGACCAAGGCCAAAGGCACGATGACCCTCAATGCCCGCCATTCGCTCCTGTACCTGCCATTCTCCCTGCTTATCGGGGTCCGCGACCGGTTCTACGTCAATGTCTTCACGAAGAAGAAACTGCGCGGCGAGGCGCACCTGGTCGAGGCCTCGTACCTGCGGCGCGCCAACATCGATGGCGTCGACTCGATGGACCGCGCCGAGGCGGAGGCCGGGGGCAAGCGCTTCGTCCTGCTGTGGCGCGGCGCCGACCTGTCAGGCGAGTTGCGGGCGGTGCTCGAGTCGCTCGGGCAGCCGGAGCGCTTGAGGCATTTCTGCGCCTATCCCGAAACCAAGACCTTCTTCGTCCACCTGCGGCCGAAGGAAGGGGACATACGGGACGATCTTTCGGCCATGCTACAGCGCATGCCGACGTTCTTCGTAGAAGCTAAGGAAGGCTGACCATGGATTTGCCGATGGACGTCAGGGTCAAGTTCGACGCTATACTCGACGGGGTGATCGAGCCGCAATCCGAGTTGTCGCTGGCCGAGCTCGGCCTAGTCAAGAAGATAACTTACTATAAGGCGGATACGACCATCGTGGTCTACATGAACTACGCCAGACCTACTGTGGCGGACTGCCCGGCTTGCAGCGTTGCGACCGATATGATGAAGTCGACGATAGAGCGCGACCTGAGCGCGGCTCTGCTCGAGGCATTCCCGGGCTGGACCGTCCGCTTCGATCAGTAGCGCCGGCCTCGACGAGAGCGGCGGCCGAGGTGGCCGCCGCTCGCATCATGCCTCCGTCTCGACGATCGGCGCGTCGGGAGCGTTCTTCTTGACGCTCTCTATGCCGTTTAAGCACGAGTCCTTCGATTCGTAGGCCTCGCTCGTCGCGATGATCTGGCCGTTGCCCGCCTTGAGCCTGAAACGATACTTGTCTTTTTTGTCCTTGAACCATTCGAATTTTCCAGCCATCGATACACTCCTTCATGAAGATGTGAAATTATTCTAATACGTCATCCCTTCCGGCGCAAGCGAGACGGCCCCAACGGGCGTGGATCCGGCACGGAGGAGCCATGCCAAAGGATTGCATCCACTTCGCCGCCACGGCTCTGCTATCGTGCGCCTGGCTAGCCGCCTGTTCGTGGCCTCGGGATCCGAGCGTGGCCAGCGAGGCGGCCATCGGCGCGTACGCCCAGGCGCTCGAGCGGTATTCCGCCGGCGACATGGTCGGGGCGGCGGCTCGGGCCGAGCGGTCGCTCGGGCGCTCCGGGCGCTTCTTACCGGCCTTGCTCCTGCTCGGAAAGGCGTCATTGCTGTCGGGGGACGACGAGAAGGCGGTAGCGGCGCTCAAACGGGCTCTCGCGGCGACGCCCAGGGCGGGAGAGGCGGCCGTATGGCTAGCCAGGGCCTATCGGGCGAGCGGCTTGGCCGCCGAGGCGTCGGCACTCTGCGCCATAGCCGTATCGGCTGATCCCGGATCGGTTACGGCCCTCAGACTCATGGCCAGCCTCGCATCCGATGACGAGCGGCTCGCCGATGCCAAGGCGTACCTCGACCGCGCGCTCGAGGCGTCCGCGGAGGTCGGCATGGCCTTCATCGACCGCGCGTCGATACGCTGGGCGTCCGGGGACCGCACCGGCGCCCTCGCCGACCTCGACGCGGCGGTTACGGTACTTCCGGTCGGGTCGAACGCGCAGAAGGCGGCCGTCAGCCTGGGACAACGGATACGGGAGCCCACGCCATGAGGACATCGCAGACGCTATGCGCGCCGGTCGCGGCCGTCGCGCTGACGCTCGGAGCGTGCGCCGGGTACTATGTCGATTATCGCTACGCGACGTCGGTTGAGCTCGACGCCTTGGCTTCCGTACGCGGCTATCCGGAGACCATCATCGCGGGCGAGCCGCTGGGCGTCGCGGAAGCCGCGGCTTACGCCATAGCCAACGATCAGGCGCTCTCCTCGGATCGTGAGGCCCTCGATCTGCGCGAAGGCCGATGGAGGCTCGCGTTCCGCTCGTTCCTCCCATCAGTCACGATGGGCGCGAGCGCCGACGAGACCCTGGCCGCCGTCGGCGCCGAGTCGCTGTCCCGTTCCATGTCGGCCAGCATCGAGCAGGCGCTATGGGACGGCGGACGGCTAGCCGCGCGTCGAGCTCTCGAGTCGGTCGAGTTGGGCTTGGCCAGACTCGAGTTGGAGCGATCGACCTACGAGACCGGCGAGGGCGCGGTCGCCTCGTATCGCGGGGTCATGACGGCGAGGGCACGCCTGGAGATCCAGACAGCGGCCTTGGACGCGGCTCGCCTGAGCCGAGCCGCGCTGGCGTCCGAGCTGGGTCTTGGACTAGCCTCGGCCGACGAGCTTCTCGAAGCCGACCTGGAGATAGGCGATGCCGAGATAGCCTTATCGCAGGCGAGTCTGGAGTTGAGCGAGGCGGAAGGGAACCTTGCGTACGCGCTCGGCGTCGACAAGCTACCTCCGTTGGCGGACGGCGGCCTCGGCCAGCGGCCCGAGCTTAAGTTGGACGCGGACGAACTCTGGCGGCACGTCGTCGAGCTGTCTCCCGAACTCAGGGAGGCGCGTTACCGAATCGTGGCGAAACGAGCCGAGGCCAGGGCCGCCGCCGCGGGATGGCTCCCGGCCATAGGCCTGACGGCGTCCTGGCGACTAAGCGGCGATCGGTTCCCCCTCAGCTCTCTATCGTGGTCCGTCGGGGCGAGGGTCGAATTCTCCGGACCCCTGGCCAAGGTCGGGATGGGCTTGGAAACGGGCGGCGACGGAAGGCGCGAGAGGAACGCAGCCAATACGCTATCGGCGGAGCCGGTGCCGGATCCCGCGGGCATCATGGATATACGGAGCGCCCGCTTGGCCCTGCGCGTCGAGGAGGAGGCCTACGCGGCGGCTTTACGCGAGCTGCGAGTCAGGACCATGGCTGCGACTAGAGCCTATGAACACTCGTTGGCCAGGCGGCGGCTATGCCGAGACGCTGCGCGCTTGGCGTCGATCAGGTTCGACTCGGTGGGCCTGAGACGGGACTTGGGCCGGGCGACGACGCTCGAGGCCCTACGCGCCGGGCTAGAACGAGCTGACGCCGAGATCGATCTGCTCGAGGCCTGCGCCTCGATCGTCGAGGCGGAGCGGGAGGTCGAGCGGCTAATCGGACTGCCGCCCGATGGCCTATGCGCTTTCGTGGAGGGACTATGAGCTCCGGGTTCAAACGGATGTGGAACTCGAGCGCCAAGGCGCTCGTCGCCTCGCTCGCCCTGTCGACGGCCTCCTGCGGGGCGAGCGCGGCCGCCGCGACCGAGGAAGTCCTGCCGGTTAGGGTCGCGGTAGCGACCTCCCTCACGCTCGATGACGAGATCCAGGGGTACGGGGCCATCGCGTACTCGAGGAAAGTCGACCTGGCTACCGCCCAGTCCGGGGTAATCGCATCCTTACCGTACAGGGAGGGCGAGAAGGTAGAGAAGGGGGACGTGGTCGCCGTCGTAACGAACCCCCGCGTTCTACTGGCCCTGGGAATAGCCGAGAACGGCGTGGCGAGCGCCAGCGCCGAGCTCGCCTTGGCGGAGGCCCGCCTGTTCAGCGGTCGGCTGAACGCCGAGTCGCGGCTACTCGACATCGAGCGAGAGAGAATGGAGCTGAGCCTCGCCAGGCTCGAGCTACGCGAGGCGGAGCGCAAGCAGGCGGACCAGGAAGCGCTGTATGCGGCGGGGAGCGTCGCCGAGGAGACGGTACGATCCGGCCGCTTCTCGCTAGAGTCGGCTAAGGGCGGCATAGAGCTGATCGAACGTGAGATCGCGTCGAACCTCGTCGGGTTGCGCGACGAGGACCTCGTGGCCAGGGGCCTCCGCGTACCCGAGGGGGAAGCGGCTCGGGCCGCCGCCCTGGCCGACCTATGCACGGAGAGCCTGGTCGCCGAGCGCGACGCGGCCAAGGCCTCGCTCGAGGCGGCCGTCAAGGAGCTCGAGGCCGCCGGCTTGGCGTTGGCCGAGCTGACCCTAGTGGCGCCGATCAGCGGCGTCGTCGGCACCCTGCACCTCGAGGAGGGCGAGCGCGCCGATAGTGGGAGCCCGGTGATAACGCTGATAGGGACGGACGGCCTGAGGGCTGTATTCACCGTTCGCGAGGCGCTGGCGGTACGCTTGTCGCCCGGCCTGGCTGCCACGGTCCGCGTCGACGCGACCGGAGGCGAGTACGCCGCGGTGGTGGACTTCGTCTCGCCGATGGCTGATTCGGGCAGCGCGTCGTTCACGGCGCGCGTCGCGTTCGTCGACGATCCCAAGGATCTGAGGCCCGGCATGTTCGCGCGGGTAAGCGTGGTAGCGGGTCCGCCGACCGTGGCGGTGGTCATCCCGTCGTCGTCGACGCTCGGCGAAGGCGACCAGGCGAGCGCCTTCGTGGTCAGCGACGGCGTTGTATGGAGGAGGTCGCTCACGCTCGGCGACGTCGGCCCCGGCGGCCGCGTGGTGTTGTCCGGCCTGAAAGTCGGCGAGGTGGTAGTCGACGAGCCGGGTTCGAGGCTCGAGGAGGGATGCCGTGTATCGATCGGCCGATGAGAAGCCCCAGGGGCCGCCGCGCGGAGCTGCCTTCATCGTCGCGCTCTGCGCGTGCTCGCTCGCTCAGAGCGCTTGCGGGCTCGTCGACTTGAGGCCGGTCGCGGTAGCGACCCACCCTTCGGGACCATACGAAGTCGTCGCCTCGAGGGACGAGACCCTGTGGGTCATGTTCCCGGCTGCCCCGTCGCGAACAGACGCCGAGGAGGCTGTGACCGTTCGCTCCTCAACCGGGCCGACCGACGGCGACCTATCCTGGGACGGCCTATGCCTGAGCTGGCGACCGATCGAAGCGCTCGATCCGGGATCGCGCTACCGTTTCGTGCTGTCGGGGGACGTGCGCATGGAAGACGGCAGGGTGGCGGACTTGGCGCTGGACCTTCCGTTCTTCGTCCTGCGAGCCAGCTCCATGCCTCGCCTCGTATCCTCCGCCCCATCGGATGGAGCGAGTGTCGCGGCGTCGGCATCCGGTTCCACGGCCCTCGTGCTACGCTTCTCGGAGCCGATGGACGAGGCTAGCGTCGAGTCAGCCTTCTCGCTCAGCCCGGGACCGGACTACCGTTTCCTTTGGGGCGAAGGCGGGTCGCTCATGTCGATCCGCCTCCTTGAGCGGCTTTCGCCATGCGTCTGCTACGCTTGGTCCTTAGGCCAGGACGCGCGGGCCGTCGATGGCGCTCCGATAGCCAGGGCGGAGTCTGGCTGCTTCGTAACCGACCTCGATGCGGAGACGCCCTCGGTGCTCGCCACCGGGCCTGCCGCTCTCGTCGACGGGCGCTGGGTCGAGCTATCGACTGACCTGTCCGAGACGGACGCGGGCGACTCGGTCGCCGTCAGGTTCTCGGAGCCCATGGACGTCGATAGTGTCGTCGGCGCAATAACGATGTCGCCGGCTCGTTCCGGCCAGGTCGTCGCGGCGTCAACGGAGCTGTTCGTCTATACCCCTCGAGAGCCTTGGACGCCCGAGGAATACCAGCGCCTCGTCGTGAGGACCGCGGCCAAGGACACGTCCGGGCTCGCCCTGCCGCGGGAACGCGTCTTCGGTTTCACGCCGCGGACGCCGTACCTCGAGCTATCGAGCGTCTCGACCCTAGTCGGTGAGGAGAGTCCGTCGCCGGGCGAAGGGGGAGCGTTCGCCGTGACCATAGGCGACCCGCCGGAAGGCGAACTGACACTGATCCTCAGATTCTCGGACAGCTTCGCGGCCGTCGCGATGGAATCGGCTACGAGGTCGGTGACGGTATCGGCCTTTTTCCCGTCCGGGCTCCGGTCGCCGCGCCTGAGGAGCGCCTGGTGGCCGTCGGCCGATACCCTGTCGATGACCTGGGAGGGGTTGGAGGCGAGCGACGCCGACAGCGAGCGGTACTACCGCCTGGTCGTGCGGGGCGGAGAAGACGGACTTGCGAGCCAGCGCGGCCTACGCCTGCGGGCCGACCTGGCGCAGATCCTGGAGGCTAAACCATGAGAACGATGGCCCGCGTATCGACGCGGTTAGCGATATCCCTGGCGACGCTCCTGGCGATGCTCCTGGCGTCGGCCAACGCCTGCTCTCTGCTGGTACCGTACTCCTTCGAGGTCGTCGCCTGGTCGCCTGGTCAGGAGAGGATCGACGAAGCGGGCGGGATTATCGTCGGCGTCGAATTCAGCCGAGAGGCCGACAGGCCTAGCTCTGAAAGCGCCTTCTCGTTGAGCGTCGACGGCGAGGCCGTCCTCGGTGCGTTCTCCTGGCTGGGCGCACGGATGGGCTTCACGCCGTATGCGCCGCTACGAGACGGCGCCGACTACGAGCTCCGCGTCGGTACGGGCGCGATGGACCAAGCCGGCGTATCGCTCGAGCGAGCCTTCGAGGCCCGCTTCTCCACGAAGGCCGAGCGCTCAAGGCCCCGGTTCGTGTCGAGCGATCCGCCGGACGGGGGGCGCATGGTCGGCGAGCTTGGAACGCTCACGCTCGAATTCGACGAGGCAATCGACCCGATCGGGTTCCGCTCCAGCCTGTCGATCGCGCCTCGGGCGCGCGGCTCCTGGCGGCTCGTCGAGGGCGGACGACGGATCGAGTTCAGGCCGACCGAACCCTGGGCGCGCTCGGTCGACTATACGTGCGAGGCGGACGCCGGCCTGCGCGACGAGGAGGGCAACGAGATCGGCCGCTCGGTAGTCGTACGCTTCGTCGCCGGGCTCGAAGGCGTCGCGCCCGAAGTGACGGCCGCCGCCGCCGTCGACGCCGAAGGAGAGGTTGTGGCCCTGCTCGAGGCCGACGAGGCCGAGGACGGCGCGTATACCTTGAACCGCGGATGGGAGTCGCGTTGGCGCCTCCGGATGGATTTTTCCGAACCGGTCGAGCTAGCCGGCCTGGCCTCGGCTCTCGCGTGCGATTCCGGTCCGAAACCGCTCATCGAGACGATAGGAGCGTATTCGGCCAGGGTGCTCTGGCGCTTCGACGAGCCGCCGGAATGGAACGGCGTATTCACACTGCGAGTCGAGTCCGGGGTCGAAGACCAGGACGGCGACTCGTCCGACTCCGACATCGTGTACCGCATCGTGGCCGACGGGCCCGGCTCGAGGCCGCCTCGTTTTGTCGGCCTTCGGCTACCGCTGGCGCCGGGGGCTGAGGCGGCGGATCGCGAGCTCGCGGCTTTCGCGCTGGACGAGCCGTTTTCTACCTTGGCGATAGCTGGCGGCGATGGACGCTATCCGATCGGCGTCCCGACGGGCACCTCGATCGAGCTGTACCTCGAGCTGGCAGAGGGCGCGAGCATCGACCTCCTTTCGACGATGGGCGCGTTCTCATTTTCGGCGACGAACGGCTCGCTCGAGTTCGACGCGCTGAGGGTAGTAGCCGGCGGTTTCGACTACGCGGAGCCTCACCCGGCTTGGTCCGGGCTCGACATAGTCCGTATCGACGGCTCGATGACGAACCGCGCCGATTGTGGCCTCGTCACCTTCAGTCTCGATGGCGGCTACGCCGATTCCTGGGGCAACGCGGCCAAGGAAGACCAATGCCTGTCACTACAGAAATAGCGGGATGAAGCGCGTCATCACGTCGTGCGCGGGCCGGCCGGTGGCCGTGGCTATGGGCTTGGTCGCCATCATGATGGCCGGCATCGGGGCCGCGATAGACCTGCCCAGGCGGAGCCTGCCCGATGTGTCGGTACCGCGCGTCCTCGTCGAGGCGACGATGCCCGGTATGAGCGCGGCGGCGATGCGCTCCCTCGTCACCTGTCCGCTCGAGGACGCGCTCGCCTCGGCGGACGGGCTCATCGGGTCGTCGAGCGTTAGCCGGGACGGACGTACCGTCATCACCCTCGATTTCAACTGGGGCGAGGACGCAGCGAGGATGGCGTCGAACGTACGCGATATCATCGATGCGACCTATCCGGGGTTGCCGGAAGGCGCGACCAAGCCAAGCGTTACTGCCGATGACCCGGCGGCGTCGCCGCTCGTCACGGTGACTATGGCCCCGATGGCCGGGGACCTGGCCTTCGCCAAGCGCATGGCCGAACGCGAGGGCCGGGCGAGGTTGCGGCGCGTGGTAGGCGTCGGCGCCGTGACCGTGGTCGGCGGCAGGGATCGAGAGCTAGCCGTCGCGGTGGACGAGCGTAAGGCGGCCGCGCGGGGCATGACGGCAAGGGACGTGGCCTCGGCGCTGGCCGCCGAGTGCGCCGACGTCCCGCTCGGTTCGGTCGAGGGCGGAGGACTCGAGCTCGTCGTCATAGCGGAGGGTCGGCCGAAGACCGTCGCCGAGCTTGAAGCCGTGGTAGCCGTCTCTCCCGCCGGCTCTTTTCGCCTATCCGAGCTGGCACGGGTCTATGAGCGAGACGCGCCGGCCGATAGTCTCTACGTGCTCGACGGCATCGAGACGGTGGCGCTCGAGGTCTACCTTCGTCCAGGCGCCGACCCGGTGGCTACGGCTCGCGAGGTGGTACTGGTGGCCGAGGCGATGGCGGTCGAATTCATGGACGAGCTGGCCATTAGAACGGTCGGTGACTCGTCGACGGCCGTAGCGGCCTCGATACGGGAACTGGCCTGGGCGGCCGTCATCGGCTCGATCGCGGCCGCCGTCGTGCTGTACGCCATGCTCCGGGATGCCCGCTGCGCCGTCATGGTCGCCGTATCAATCCCGATATGCATCGCCGCAACCCTGGCCGCTTTGTCGCTGGCGGGCCGATCGCTCAACCGCATGAGCCTGTCCGGCCTCGCCCTGGCCGTGGGTATCATATCGGACAACGCGGTGGTTACCCTGGATGCCCTGTCAACGGTGGGAGAGACGATGCCGCGCGGCACCAGTCGGCGAATGTACCCGACTCCGGCCGAAATTGGCGAGGCCGCTTCCTCGGTAGTCGGCGGAACGTTCGGCGGCATGGTAACGACCGTGGCCGTGTTCATGCCCATCTTCTACTTGCCGGGCGCCATCGGCTCCATTTTCGGCGACCTGGCCTTCGCCGTCGTCGTCGCCAGCGCCTGCGGCTGGGTCTGCGCAATGACCATACTACCGGCGGCGTATAGGCTCTTCGGAACGGCCGGCTCGGGGGGGCGGCCGCCGGCCAGGCTCGCGGCATCGTACGCGCGCTCGCTGTCAACGGCTATGCGCAGGCCGTCGAGGCTCATCATCTGCGCCGCTATCGCAGCCGCGATCGGAGTCGCCTTGGCGGCCACGAGAGACGTATCGTTCATGCCGCGCGGAGCCGTCTCCGAACTTCTCGTGACCGCTCGATTCGAGCCCGGTAGCGACGCCGAAGGCATCCGGCCGGAGGCAATATCGTTAAGCGCCATCCTATCGAGGGTCGACGGCGTCGTGTCGACGAGGGGTTGGGCCGGAGCCGAGGTCGGCGACCTGTCGAGGCTCGCCGATCCCGCGTATGGGCCCGAGCGCCTGAGCCTCCTCTGCGCCCTATCCTCGAAGGCGGACACCGAAACGATAGCCAGGGAGATAGCGGCCGCCGCGAGGGCTGCCCTGCCTCCTTCAGCCTCGCTAACCGTGGCGGAGCCTCCGGATCCGGCGGCCGCCATCATGGGGCTCGTCGAGGGTTCGACCATCGTCGTGAACGCCGACAGCGTCGAGGCGGCCAAGGCGGCCGCGGACGCGTTCGAGTCCTACCTGTCCGACCTGGCCGGAGACGCGCTCGCTTCGGTCGTACGGTCGCCAGATGGCCAGGCCGGACGAGTCCTGGCCAGCCCTGATAGGCAACGGATAGCCGGCCTTCGCGTCAAGCTTGCGGAGGTCGAAGCCGTCATCAGGACCGCTACCGAGGGCGTGCGGGTTGGGAACATGCGTTCCGACGGCGAGGATACGGATATCGTCGTCTTCGCAGGCGGAGCCGGCAGCGCGGATCGCGGAGGGAGCCTCGAGTCACTGCGCTCAATCACCGTCGAAGCCGGGGGCTCCGCGCCCATACACGCCTCGACCGTCGCGACCTTCGACCTGGCCTACAGCGCCGCCGCGCTCGCCAGGCTGGACCGGCGGGACGCGATCTACTTGACGCCGGTCGCCGCCGTGTCCGGTCGCGGCGCGCTCGAAGCGGCCGTCGAGAGGGCCATGATCGCGTACGGCAGCGGCGCCAGGTCCAGTGTCCGTCGTTCCGGCGGCTCCGCCTTCGGTCGCTACGCCGAGGCTATGGCATGGACGCTCGCCCTTGTGCTGGTCCTTCTATACTTGGTGATCGGTAGCCAGTTCGAGTCTTTCGTGGCGCCGTTGGTCATCATGGCAGCCATTCCTTTGGCCCTGGCCGGATCGGGTCCGACGATGCTGATCGCCGGCGTCGGCCTCGACTCGGGGTCGATCATGGGCCTCGTCGCCCTGTTCGGCACGGTCGTCAATAGCGCGATACTGCTCTACGAGGCCTGCGCGGCACGGCTCGCGGCCGGCGAGGCGCCCGATAGCGCCGCGTTCCTAGGGGCCATAGACAGGTTGAGGCCGGTACTGGCGACGACGATGACGACCCTGGTCGCCCTCGTTCCGCTCTGCCTGAATCCAGAGGCGTCGCCCCAGCGTTCCATGGCCGTGTCGATGATAGGCGGCATGGCGGCGTCCACCGCGCTTACCCTGTTCATAACGCCGACCGTCCTGGCCGCCCTGGCTCGACGAAGGGCCGCGGCATGAGCGATTCCCGCGCCCGCTGGTACGGAAAGCCGGTAGCGGCGGTCTGCGTCGCCGCCGCCGCCGTAGCCTTGTCGGCTAGGACGCTCGCCGTGACCGAATTTGGAGGCTCGCCCGGCTCGGGTGGAAGCGTCTGCGTCGTTAGCTTGAGCCAGTACGGCACGAACGCCCGCGAGATGGAGAGCCTCGTCGCTATACCGCTCGAGGACATGTTGGCCTCGCTGCCGGGTGTCATCGGCACGTCGAGTTCGTGCGAATACGGCGAAGCCAGGGTGGTAGCGCGCTTCGCCGAAGGCCGCGACGGAACCGAGGCGGTCAGCGCGGCGGCCCAGCGCCTATACGAATCCTTGCCGCGCTCGGTGCAGCGCCCAAGGATAAGTTCCGCCCGCGATGACGTCGGACCAGCCTGGGTGGCCGCGGCCGTTTCCGACGTCGGGGAGTCCGGAGCGCTACGGGCGCTCCTCGAGCGAAGAGTCAAGCCGGCGCTCGAGAGCCTCGCGGGCGTAGGGGAGGTCTCGATAGACGGCGGCGGCGTAACCGAGCTGGCCGTGCTTCTAGACGACGAGGCGGCCGCGCTGGTCGGCCTGTCCGCGGAAGCCGTAGCCGAGTCCCTGGCCGGTTCCGACGGCCTCGTCGCCTCGGGCTCGCTTCGCTCAGGCTACGCACTGGTGCCCGTCTCGATGGAGGCCCGTTACCCTACGGTCGAATCGATCCGCGAAGCCGTTATCCCGGGCGGCACGGGGGAGGCTATACGCCTCGGCTCGATAGCCAGGGTGGATAGCCGCCAAAGGGAGCCTGAGAGCCTGTCCCGCGTCGACGGGCGCAGGGCCGTGACCATCGCCGTCATACCGACCGGCGATGCCAACCTCGCCATGCTGTCGAGAGATATCGCGTGCGAGGCGGCGAAGGCCGCTTCCGCCTGCGGGATCCG
This sequence comes from Spirochaetota bacterium, assembly GCA_029560805.1. Classification (GTDB taxonomy): domain Bacteria; phylum Spirochaetota; class Spirochaetia; order Treponematales; family UBA12059; genus SZUA-370. The sequence continues at coordinate 13,405 of JAKQKE010000125.1, read as the reverse complement.
TTTTACCGTACTGTCCGACAGGGGGGAGCTGGCCGCCAGATCGCTGAAGCGCGTTATCTCGGCGGCGATAGAGGCGGTCGTCGTCGTATCGGTCGCGGCCGCGCTCGTAATCGGACCCAGGCTCTACCTCGGGCGTTCGCGCGTGCGTAGCCTCGCTATGGTCGCCTCGGCCGCTATGGTCCCGTTCATATTGGTTGTCTCCGCGGCGATCCTGTCCTGCCTGATGCGCGGACTGAGCGTCGGCGCTCTAGCCGGCTTGGCCATCGGGCTCGGTTCTTCGATCGATTGCTCGATACTCGTGGCCGAACGTCTCGGCTCATCCAAGACCGTGGGCTCGGGCGCGGCCTCGGTCCGGGAGCTGGCGCCGGCCCTGGCTGCGGGTACTGCCACCACTATCTTGGCGCTGGCTCCGATGTTCGGACTCGAGGCCGTCTCGCCGGGCGTCGGCGCGGTAGCGGCGGGCATAGCCGTCACCTGCGGCGTCTCGTACGTGGCGACGATAGCGATCATGCCGCCCGTCGTCCTGTGGGGTGGCGATATGGTCGGGTTGAGGCGACGATCGGTAGAAATGGCACGGCGTCTTCACCGTCTCAGGGTTGGCCGCCCAACCACTCCGCGAGCGAGAAGGCAGTCGGCTCGGCTTCTGGCGGCCGCTATCGCGGTATGCGCCGAGAGGCCGCGGCTCGTACTCGCCTGGTCGGCCGCGATTGGGCTGGCCGGCGTCGTCGCCATCTCGATCTCTCCGAAAGACGTCGGAACCCGAACGGAGGGGCGCGACCTATACGCGCGCCTCGAGTTCGACCAGGGCCTGCCACTCGAGGCGGTCGACTCGAGGCTTGCCGACTATGCGGCGTCGTTGGCTAGGCTACCCGGCCTGGTCTCGACTCAGTCGAGCGCCAGGCGCGGCTCAGCCAACCTATTGTTGACGTACGATGACGACGTCGCCGATAGTGCCAGCCTCGCGGCGTCTGCGAAGCTGGCCGCTCCGGCAGGGAGCTTCCTGTGGATAGAGAGCCGGGCGCCCGACGAACGGGTCTGGGAACTGCTCGTTCGCGGCGACGATGACGAGACCTGTCGCTCGATGGCGGCGGCCGCCGCAGAGCGTATCGCGGCGCTACCCCTGGCTCTCGAGGTCGCCCTGAATTTCAAGGTCTCGGCGCCGGCTATCGTCGTCAAGCCCGACCGCGATAGGTCGTCCGCCATGGGGTTGCCGTTCTCGATAGTGGCAGGAGCCATGCGGCGATCGGTCCAGGCGCCGGTCGCGTATAAACGGGTCGGCGATACGGGCGACACCGATGTTCGCATAGGCGCTTCCCGTCGAGTCGACGAGGAGGCGCTCGGCTCGATCGTGGTCGCCTCGCGGGGCGGCGCGACCCTGGAGGCCGCGTCCCTGGTCCGAATCGGCCGCGAGGAGCGGATAGCCAGGATACAGAGACGAGACCGTCGCAGGTCGGCATCCCTGTCGATCCGGACGAGACGCATGGATCCGGAGAAGGCCGCGCGGGAGACGATGGCCGCGCTCGAGGGGCTCGTTACGCCTCCCGGCTATACGCTGACCTTCGACCGAGACGCGATCGAAGCTGCCAGGCGGCTGAGGCGGGTCACGCTGTCCTTTGTAGCGGCGGTGGCGCTGGCCTACATGGCCATGGCGGCGTTGAGCGAGTCGTTCGGACTGCCCCTCGTCGCGCTCGCCGCGGTGCCTCCTTCGCTGGCCGCGCCGGCCCTGATACTGGTGGCAACCGGCTCGCCGCTCGACGCATCGATGGCCTGCGCCTTCGTGGCAGTATCCGGCGTAGCTGTCAACGCCTCGGTGCTCATGGCTGACTATATACGAAAGGCCAAAAAAGTCGGTTTCGTCGCAAGCGCCATGGCTCTCTACCGCGTAGTGCGTTCGAGGATAGTCATCGTATCGGCGACCGCGGCTACGACCGTCGTTGGAGCGATACCTCTCCTCGTTCTCGATACAGGCGACATGGGGATGGTCAGGGCGTTAGCCTTCGTGACCGCCTGCGGTGGAGCGGCTTCCTTCATGGCCGCCGTTACCGTCGTACCGGCCCTGGCGGCGGCAGCGCCGCGCCTGTTCGACAGATTCGGGCCTTCGGCCCCACCACGCGATGGAGGTGACTAGTATGCGGCTCAAGTCGTCGTTCAGCGTCTTGTCGACCACGGTTGCCATGTACGTCATGGCCTTCGCCATGGCGCCTCGCGTCGCTCGCGCCGACGAGCCGCCGGTGATCGGCTTCGACACGGTATCGTATGAACACGCGGTCGCCATGGCCGATTACGAACAGGGCTCCGGGCGATGGATGCTCGTCGCCAGGACGAAGGCCGACAGGGAGCTCGCACGTTGGGAGCTACTCGCGTCCGAGTCGTACCCGGACGATCGCGACGTGGCCCGCGCCCGAGCCGACCTCGCCGATTGGAGCGACGAGTATATCGCCGAGCGTTACGCCGCATGGCTCGAGGATAGATTCTTCGGCGAGGAATCGGGGCGCCTACGTGGGCTCGTGTCGGAGGCGGCCTCCAGGGCGAATCGCGCGTTCCTATATGTATGCGATGACGACGGAATGGTGTCGTTCGACGATGCCGGCGACCCTATTATGCTGGCTCGCGGCGCCGACGGGACTATAGCCTCGGACAAGGAGGCTTGGCTCGAGATGACCGAGTCCTCCATGCGCGAGGCTCTAGCGCGGTTCGACTTGGACGCTGAGGCAAGCCTAAACGCGTACTTGCCAGAACTCTCGGCGTATATCGGCCCAGACCTTTCGCGATATGAGTCGATAGCCGCCTCCGCCGCAACCAGCGCCCGCGACAGGGTAGTTAGCGAGCTCGACGCCTTGATCGCCCGCGAGGAGCGCCTGTTCGTCGCAAGAAGGGAAGCGGACTCGTGGAGCCTCAGGAAGCGGAGTGACGGCGAGGCCGCCGATTCGATTGTCGAGTCGCTGATAGCCGAGGTTCACGGGGCCTGCGGCGCGGCCTTGGAGTCGCTACGCGAGCGCCTGGATGGCCCCTCAGGCACGACCAGCGAGCTGGACCTATCCGGATCGGATTGGCTGGAGCGATTCGAGGAGCAGTTCGACGCCGGCCTCGAGCTTTGGACCGAAGCCGAGGAGCGTTTCATGGTGCGCAGGCTGGAATGGGAGCGAGACGCCGCTACGGCGTTCGCGGACGGTGGCGCGGCATGGTCCAAGGCGTACAATCGTCTCGTGGCGGAACGGTCGGCATGGGAAGCTAAGGCCGGCGAGCTACTCCTGAGCGGCGAACGGGCGTTTGGCGGCGCTAGCGAGCGACTCGAGTCGTCCATCGCCGAGGCGAGGGCCGAGTTCGAGCGAGACGCCGCGGAACGGGGGCTGGCAAGCTCCGCGAGGGCCAGCGCCTGGGCCGACGTGTACGTCCAGAGCGGGCAGGCGGCCATGGGCGCCAAGTCTGGCGCAGAATACTGGCTATCGTCGCTCGGCGCCGTTGGGCTACTGGTCGGCTCGGCTGAGCTGACGGCTTGGCTAGACGGCGCCGAGGCTGGGGCATCGGCGTCTAGGCTGGCCTCGATAGCGAAGGCGCGCGAATGCATCGAACGTTATGACGAGTTCATGGCCAGATGCTCCGAGGCTCGAGGTCGGCTGATCGACGACTTCGGGCTGGCCATAGGCTCGGGAGCCGGCTCCTTGGTCGACGTGCTAGCCGAAGGGGCAGACAGTCTGTCGTTCTGCCTGGACGAGTACCAAGTGGAGTTGCTCAGGGCCGAGGCCGTCGAAGGATACTGGCGCTCGAGGGTGTCAATAGCGGAAGCCGTGAGCGCCTACGCGGAGGATCTGAGCTCGGGCAGGGCTACCGCCGGGGATACGGCCGCAGGACTGGCGGCGGCGCGGTCAGCCTACGACGCGGCGGCCTCGGCCTATGACCAGGCCAAGTCGGATTTATCCGAAGCGGGTAGCCGTATCGGCGAAGCCTCCGAGGGCATCGGCTTCGCCTTCGACGCGCTTCAAGAATCCGGGCTGAGGCTCGAACGTGCGGCGTCCGAGTACTCATCGCTGATGGTCGAATTGGCCTCCGGCGGGAACGGCGAGTGGCTGAGATCCGAGCTGTTGACCCGATACCGCGACCTCGTCGAATCGGCTGGCTTATCAGCCGACACGTCGGCCGCCAGCGAAGCGGAGCTGCTCGCGGCGTACTACGAGAGGGCCGTGGAATGCGGTCAGTTCAAAGCGATCGAGGCCGCGGGAAGGGCCATGCGTTCAGCTGTCGAAGGCGTCGGCGAAGAGCCCAGCCTACGTACGTTGGCGAACGCCGCCGCGGCCGTAGTCGAACCGTCTTCCCTATACGATTGGAGCTCCGAGGGCGTCGGTTCGGGGGAGCTCTTCGCCGCTAGCTACGGGCTGTCGACCGCGGATCCAGCCTACGCCTCGCTCCTGGCCCTGCACGACCATACTGCGTCGGCGCTCACAGGCGCGTCTAGCGACGACAGAAGAGCCGAGCTGATCGCCTCAAGCCTAGAACTCGCCGGTCGCCTGGCCAGACGAGCCGATAGCCTGGCCGAGTCGGCGCTCGAGGCTCGCCTTGACGCAGTAGCCTTGCTTGGCGCTGTCGACTCCGCGGCCTGGTACGGCTCGAGGACCGGCGGTTCGCTCGGCGACCTGAGCCTCGAGGACAGGCTCAGGTCTGATGAAGCTGGCGCGCTCATCGCCTGGCTCGAGGCCAGGGCCCGCTTGGAGCTCGATGCGATCCTGGTCCTCGAGGGCTCCATGCGACCGGATCTGGCGAGTGACGAAGCGATGGCGCTATGCCGCGCGTTCCTGAGCCTCGGCGGGTCGGCTTCGCTCGTCGGACGACATGGTACGCTCGAGGCTATCATCGGCCTGATAGACCTGAATCGCTCTGCGACGATCGAGTCGTTCTCGTCCGCTCTCCAGTCGCTCGCGGCCGACGATCCGTACGTCGGGGAATTCGCCAGGGGACGGGGCTTCTTCGCCGTGGCCGGTAGCGATCTGTCGTCGATACTGACCATAGATGAGTCGGCGGCCCTCGAGCGCGCCAGAGGCATGCTGACGGCATACGAACGGTATGGGCGAGAATCGTTCGCGTTGGAGCGGGACAGGTTCGAGAAGGCGACCTCGGCCTTGACAGAAGCGCTCTTTCCGCTAGGGCTGACCCTAGGCGACGGACGCTCCTTGCCGGCGTCTCGCGATATCGCCGCCGCGGTGACGAAGGGCGGCGTCGATACGGCCGGCGCCATGGCGGACCTTTCCTCGGCCGTCGAGAAGGCCGCCGGGCTGGCGCCGACATGGATGGCGGACGAACTGCGTCGTTGGGACGAGGCGATGCTCGACTACGTGGTGGCCAGGAGCGTCGCCGTGGGTGCGGCCCCGGATGGTAGCGCCGAAGCGTACGCGAACAAGGCCGCCGAGAGGCTTGCGTCGGCCCGACGCCTCGGGGCCTCGACTCGAGCGATGTCCGAAGCAGGGGACCATGGACTGGCCTCGCTCTACGAGCTCGCCCACGATTCTTCGTTTAGCGCGTCCGAGGCATCGGCGATCCGCCACGAGGCCCTAACCACGATCGCGACAGCCATAGCGGGAATGGACGGCGATGGTGCCGCTCTGGTGGCAGCCCGTTTCGGCTACTTAGAGCAGAACGACATGGCCATAGTCGTCAAGGATGCTGCGCGTATACGGCTCGAGGACGCCTGGTCGTCGTGGGACTACGCGGCGACGGCGGAAGCCGCCCGCCTCGCCACTGGCCCGCTGGCTCGAATCGCCTATACGATGGAGTCGATGGTTTTCGCCATGCTCGAACGAGATTATGGGGCCGTATCGCGTGAGGGCCTCGTGTCGCTCCTGTCGCCTGGAGCGGACGGAGCGGCGAGCTGGCTAGGATCGTACTACGCCAGCGAAGGCCAAGACGCCGGGACGACGATGGAATCGCTCATCGTCGCGGCGGCCGGCGAGGCCGGAGACGCTTGGAGCTACGAGGCCGCGCGATCTCGGGTGACAGCCATGGTCGTCGATTCGCTCGATACACTCGCATCCCATATACGCGAGGCTCGTGGACACCTGGGAGACGCGTCGGCTCCGATAGAACGCTACCTGGCCGCTATCGTCGCCTCGACCGCTCCAGACTTCGAGTTCGTCTCGTGGATCTTGCCCCTCGTCGGACTTGCTGGTTCGTATGGCCAATCTTTGTCTCTCGGAGCTTCGGAAGACGCGGCGATGGCCTCGGCCTTCATCGGGCTCGGCGATACGGCGATGGCCTTCAGCGCGGCCTCGTTTTACCTAGCCGGTCTAGCCGAGGCGGGGCGAACCTCCGAGTTCGATTCGCTGGCGTCGCTCGTAAGCGCGGAGAAGGCCGAGCGCGGGCGGGCCGTGATCGACCGCGCCGAGGCTTGCTCCGCCTACTTGGGCGATTTCTCCGGGGGCATCATCGCCTGGGCCTTGAAAGCCAGCGGAGGTGACGTCGGCATGGCCCTCGCGATGGTAGCGTCCATAGAAGGGGCGTCTTCTTCCAACTCGTTGGAGGGGCCGTTCGGTCGTTGGCTATTCGCGCTGACGAGCCTGAAGATAGACGCTAGCTTCGCCGAGGCCGAGCGCCTGAAGGACTTGTCGGCCTATTCGGCCGCCTACGATCGTCATATAGCGGAAGCCGAGGCGGCCGAGGCTGGCGGAATTCTCCATTGGCGAGAGTTGCTTGGGTCTAACGCCTTACGGGCGGCCATTGAAGCCGATGCGTCGCGCCTGCCTGAGCCTCGAGCTCCGGGCGAGCCCGAGGCCGAGCCTACCGAAACGCCGGCTGTCGCGGCCTCATGGAACGCCGGCGCGCTCGCCGACGGGTCGGACGCGGCACATAGGCGGACCCTGGCCTTGAACGATGGCCTCGCCTCGTGGAAGCGATACTCGGAGAGTATCGGCATGGTGGGTGGTGACCAGCTTGCTAGCCTTGTAGTGTCCATGGAGCGGTATACCAGCGATCCATCCACGCCCTACGACGCCTCGGGTTTGCCCCGCGCCTCGAGCTCGGTGGCCCGAGCTAGTCAGGCAGCCTTGGACGCCTATCTGGCCTTCGATTCGTCTCGAGCTCTCGCCGCCGCAAGGTTCGGAGAACTGGGATCGATGGCCGGGGCGGTCGGTGATGCCGATGCCATGATCGAGTTGGCGCGCAGCCTCGAGATCGAGATCGAGGCCGCGCGCGGAGGGCAACGAGTCGCCTTGGCCGCGTACGAAAGTGCCGGCGCCAAGCTCGCCGAGGCCGGAGCCGCATATGACGAGGCGTATAGCCAAGCCTCGCGGCGATACGACGACCTCGAGGAGGCGAACCACGCGTATGCCATCGAGGACGCAATCTGGCGTTGGGCTAGTTCGGCTTACCTCTACGCTTCAGACGAAGCGTGCTCAGGCTCGCTGTACGGCGATCCAGCCGGGGAGCTGTCATACTGCGAGGCGTCGCTGGCTCGTGCCTCTACGGCCATGGCCGCGCTACGCGGGCTCTATGACGAGGGCCAGGAGGTGCGCGAATATGCGTCGAGCGAATACCGTGCCGCGTACGACGAGTATCGAGAGAGCTATCGGCGCCTAATGCTCGTCAGAAAAGCCGAAGCGGCCCTGGCCGACGGCCTGACCCTCGAGTTGGCCGCCAATGAAAAAGCCGCCGCGGCCTACAGAGCCGCGAGGTCGGGCCTGGCCACTGGGCGAACGGTCGACGACGGCTTCGCCGTATACCTGCGTATTGGAGAGGACGGCTGTATCCGCCTGGCCTACGACGCGTCCTTCGCGTTCTCCGGCGCGATGGGCCAAAGCGAGCTGTCGGCGTTCTTCTCGGCTCAGGCGCAGGGCGATACCGGTTCGAGGATGTCCGAGACCGCGTTCGAGACGAATCTCGATAGGCTTGCCTCCTGGATGACGAGCGTCTCGTTCGATCGTACCAGGGCCGAGCGCTGGGGGCTCGCCCGCGATTACGTCGTTAAGCGCTTAGCCGCGAACGACTCAGGCTTCGCGTCACGAGTTTCGTATTCCGAATCGGCCATCGACGACGCCACGATCGGGGGACATCGCTTCACGCTGGCGGGTCCTACGCTTGCGGAGATACTCGCAACGTATCGGGAGGATTCGCTCGCGGCCGACCAGGAGGCCGCCTACGCCAGCCTCGATGGCGACGAGAAGGCCATGTTCGATACCTATCTGGCGTTGCAGCTGACCGGGGCGATGAAGCCGCCCAAGGCTACCAACGACGGTTCGTCGACCTACGACGCCTTCTCGAGTTGGTCTGACCGGGCCCAGTATGCCGCGCTCGAGGCCGAGGCCGAACGTCAGATCGCCGTATGCCGTACCGGCATCGAAGCGAGCGCGGCTACGTACGCCGGGTTTCTCGCCGCCGCCGCCGTTGCCGGAGCCTTCTTGATCACCATTTTCCTCGTTCCCGGGTTACTAGCCGCCGCGGCTCTTGCCTTGGCCACGATGACGGCGTTCGGGTTAACCATGTCCGGCGTCGGCGAGACCCGAGCGGTCTACTCATCGGCCATGTCGGACCTATTCGCCCAGACCGAGTCCGGTGCCCTTCGCATGACGGACGGCATGCCTTCGTGCGTAGCGTTACGATCGAAGTACCTATCCTCGTGCGATCGGCTGGCCTCGCTCGAGGGCGTCACCCTTGGGGGAGCCGCGTGCGATGAGTCGAGCCTGAGAGCCGCGTTGGCGCAGTCCGGCTCGCTGACGTCTGCCGAGGTCGACGAGTTGACCTCGTTGTATGGCGCCTATGCCTCTGAAACCGGGGCGACCAACCATGGTTCGCTCGAAGCTCTGTCAGCGCTCGCGACATGGAGCCGGGTGTCACGCGACGACTCGCTCGGCGGACTGGAGGCGGCGTATGCCGAAGACGATGTGGAACGCGTCGAGGCGGGAGAGATATATAACGCCGTCTATGCCGCCTTCATCGCCGGACGCGCCTCGGAAGAGGACCTTGCTCTTGCGGCCAACGCCGCCTTCGGGCCGGGCGCGGCGTCCGCCAAAACGCATGTATCCAATCTCGAGACGGTCTTGCGTGAAGGATCCCTGAGCGGCGAATCGGCCGCCGGTTCCGAAGGCTTTGACGCCGCTCGTCAGTATTCGACTTTGAGCGCTCGAGCCGTATCGCTTCGCTACGACGCGGAACTGTCCGCCAGGGAGGCTGAGTGGACCTGCGATCGTCAGGAGTTGTACGAGCGATGGCTAGCGTGGCGACGGGCAGGCGAACTACTGTTGTCGCGCGGGGAGTCTGACTTCGATGCGGCGTTTGAGAGGCTTGAATCCGAGGCCGGGTCCTGGGCCGAGCGCTTCGCCGAGGCGTACTCGATCAAGGCGGCCGCGTGGGACTATGCCTACGCCGATTCGCTCGAGGCCAAGCGGGATTGGGCGGCCAGGGCGACGATGGCCGTGGATGGAGCCGCGTCCGAGGCCATCGTTGCGATGCTCGGAGTCGATGCAGCGGCGGCCGGCAGGAAGCTCACCTCGTTCGCCGTGACTGGATTCGATTTTGAGGATAGTAGCTATGGAGCTTACGAGCGTGTCATCGGCGGTAGCGGCCTCGCGAGGCTGGGTGAGTCGCTCGAGGCCTGGTCCCTATCGGCTGGCGGCTTAAGCGCCAAGGTTAGAGCGGGACTCGCCGGCGGTCGCGTTTGGGAATCGGGAAGTATCCTCGCGGCGGCGGCCGATTTCGCGTTGTCCGCGAACGAGAGCTTGGCTGGTATACAGGCCGGGATAATGGCTTCGGAACTCGGGCGCTCTATCGAGAAAGCGAAAGTATCGCTCGTCGACAGAATTGCATACGCCAACCGAGGCTTCGACGACGATATGAACGGCCTGTTTGTCGCCGACGGCGCCTGGAGGCGCGACGGCACACGCTACGGCAAAGACGTTGTCGTCCACTCTACCGTCGGACAAGCATTTATAACGGAACGCGTCGAGGTACCCGTGTTCGCGTACTTCGAGCTCTCGCCCTGGAGCCTAGGGGATACTCTTTCGGAGGCATCGCTACGAGGGAGCGGCGCGTCGATAGCGCGAGCGCGCATGGCGAGCGCGCAGGCCGCGGTCGAAGAGAAGGGGCGTGAGGTCTTCGGGGCGGGAGACGGGCGCGGGACGTTCGGAGAGCACGTCGGAACATCGCCCGAACGCTTGGCCGATGCCAACCCCGATGACGGAATTGAGTGTTTCTTCTCGGATGCGGGCTCGGGCGAGCTCGGTCGCTTGATGTCGGCTCTCGTCTACTGGTCGGTCGTCGAGGGCCGGGGCTGGGCCGAGGCTAACAAGCCGATCTACGATAAGGACCTGTGGGACGATAGGGACGACTGGCTCGAAGCGCCGACGCTACGCGAGGTCGCCGACGTCGGCGTATCGGTCGTCACGGGCTTGGCGACCGGCGGCATAGGCGCCTTGGCGATGAACCTGGCCGATGACATGCTGTTCGGCGCCTTGGATGGGCTGTGCGGGTATACGTCATGGGCTGAGGCCAGCCTTAGCTTCGGGAAGAAAGCCGTCGGGTCGCTGGCCAATTACGGCACAGCCGGGCTCTTCGACGGGGCCATCGCGAGCGTAGCCGGCCTGGGTACGCTACGCTCGGGATTCGACGCCGCCGTGTTGAGCGGCGCGCGCGGCTTCACCGAGCTCGCGTCGTCCGGCCTCGTCTCGTCGGTCAAGCTCGACTACGAGGCCGATGGATCCCTGGCGGGGCTGAGCATCGATAAGGATCGCTTCGTGGAGTCGGTTTTCGGAGAAGGCGCGATCGCCGGATTGGTAGGTAGTATGGCAGGAGCCGCCTGCGGATCGTCGATGGACTACGGCGGCGCTTTCGAGGATGCAGTATGGTCAGGCTTTACCGACCTGGCCTCGATCGCGGCGACCGAGAGCGCCTCATACGCCACGCACCTGGCCTTTTCGTCGTACCGCGGCGTATCTGGGGCGGCGCTGTTCGAGGACGCGTGGTCGCATAGCGCGGGAATCAGCCTGAACGTCGCTAACGCTCGTAGCGTACTCGGGGTGGCCGGCTTCCTCGGTGCTGTCTTCGGAGACGGCTACGATGCGGCCGCCCGGATGGAGAGCGAGCGGGTCGCAAGCTCCTTCGGCTCGATAGGCCTATCCATCAGTATCGGATCGGGCGGGGTTGCGGGATCGCTCGGAGGAGGCGGCTACGACCTGATCGACATCGGAACGTCGATAGGCAAGGGCTTGGCCTTCGACGCTAGCCTAGGTCGCTTCGCCGCGGATCGAGGCTCGACGTTGCGCGGCGCGCTCGAGACGGCGTACGCCTTCGGAGACCTGGCTGCCGAGGAAACGGTATGGCGCCTCATAGCGGGCCAAGACGAGCTGCGGTTCGACAGCCTGGCGGGAAAGGCAGTAACGGTCGCCGATGGCTTGGGGAATCGTACCATCACCGTCAGCCCAGCGGGCGACGATCGCGGTCAGACGGCCATGCTTGAGCTGGCCATTGGTCTACAGCACGAGGCTTGGCGAAACGGTCGCGACGACGGAGCGATAGGGCAGGCCTACGAGACGCTGAGTGCCGTGACGGCCCATACGGAACTAGCCATGAGGCTCGCGGGCAGTTCCGAATTCGGTGGCGCGATGATCGGTCTCATGGGCTTGGACTCGATCTTCGGGGCAGATATTGCTCACTACTCGGGCGGAAGCTTTACTTCGTACGTCGCAGAGGCCTATGATTCTATCGGGGATAATTGGAAGCTGACAATGGACGGGCGACTCCTCAACGACGGCAGGGCGCGTGTGCTCGCGGAGATCCTGAACGATGACGGTTCCCCAGGCTGGGTCGAGGTCGACGGCTCTGCCTTCGAGTCATCGACCGCGGCGGCCTTGGTCGCGTACTTGGGAGAGGCCCGCGCCCTCGAGTTGTTCGGCGGATCCGTCTACGATGCGTCCAGGTACGACGACCAGACCTTGCAGGACGTACTCGGCCTCGACCCGGTCGACGTCAAGGCTATACGTCGAAGCCCTAGTGAGGCCGCGAGCGTCATAGCGCTCGCCAGCGACGAGTCCAGACGACGTCTGCTCGGCGAGGCGCTCATGAAAGGCGCTGGCATCGTCTGGGATGCGTCGGCCCAGGGCGGTAACGGCGCCTGGATAGGCGAGGGCCTCGGGCTCAGCCTGACCGACGGTGAGATCCATGGCTCAGCCGCCCTGCGGTCGATAGGAAGCGGCGCGTACGAGCGCTATTCCATCACCTCGGAGGTCGAACGCGGTTACGGGGCCTATGACGTGTGGATGGACGGTGTCAAGCATAGCCTGGAAGGGGGCTTGAATCGCTTGAGCTATACCAAGTGGGACATCGACTCGGGAGAACAGCTAGCGACGCTCGTTGCCGGCGGCGTATGGAACACCGTCGACAACTCGTATGGACAGTTGAACGCTGCCGGGGTCCCGATCGGTACCGATGTGCGCTACTCGTTGCTCGATGGGCCGACGATACAGGCATATACCATAGCGCGCGGCTCGTTCGTCTCGCGCTGGTCACTATTAGGATCAAGGAAATTCGAAGGCCAGGACGTGCTGATCCTGTCCGACGCGACGACCGTGGCCGGCGAGCGGCTCGACTCGGCAGGAAAGCGCGTCGGTTATCCGTATGACGATCGCTGGCTGATACATAGTACCGATTGGGGCTCTAGCGACGGCTGTTTGGTATATTCGAAGACTCAAGCAAACGTCAATTACTATGAGGTTCTTATGGCTCAGCTCAAGAGCTGGGGACTGTACCAGGGTTACGCCATAGCCGGGATTCTGTCCGATGAGTCTGACTTCGTCTATGGCGGCGGCTATAAGGAAGGGACGTGGTGATGAGCATCATGACGGTTTTACTCATGGCGCTCTGCGCCTCGTGTCTCGGGGCCCAGGGCTTCGTCGACGCCGACTACCTGATCCCGGTGGATCACCGCATGGGCCTACCAGGGCTCGAGCCGTTCAACTATGTGTATCCTGCGGATTATTTTCCACTTCATGGTGTGCTTTATGGCGGGTACCTTATTATTGAGAACCATATAAAGCCTCACTTATATTCAATCTTGACCTACGATGACGGCGTTACAGCTGATAATGGATATAGGTATTACACCACAGGGATTGTCGATTGGCATGATCCTGCAATCATTACTAGCGGAGGCGATATGCTTCTCGTCGTCGAACGCTATATCTACGAGGATCCAGATGAGCATATTGCAGGGATAGATAGAGAAGGTTCTGGTGCCTTTTTCGGGGGCTCGAAGCGCTTTAAGGATGCAATTATCCAAGACTGGGATTCGTACTATCAAGGCTGGGGCGAGTTCCGACCCGGGGTCTGGGAAGACGGCATCGAATCGATCGTGGCTTGGTCCACGCTGACCGAAACGGTCAAGGGTGAAATCGTCGAGTACGGAGTCGACCGGCTACGCTATCCGTTCTAC
>JAKQKE010000104.1 GCA_029560805.1 Spirochaetota bacterium | reverse complement strand
CGTCTGGTCGCTCCTGGCGCTGGAACGCTACGCCGACGCCGAGCTGTACGCGAACAAGGCCTATACCACCGTGCGCCGCGACCCGCGCATCGTCGAGTCCCTCGGCGAGGCCGCCTACTACCAGGGCAAGAACCGGCAGGCCCTCGATCACTTCAGGGACTACGTCAACCTGCTGCCCGACGGCGCCCGCATCGGCACCGTCTACTACCTGACCGGCGAGACCTACCTGCGGCTCGAGCGGCTCGAGCACGCGGATATCGCGATGCGCACGGCCCTCCAGTACGAGCCGGGCAACGCCCGATGGTGGGCCAGGCTCGGCTACGTACGCGAGCGCGCCTCGGACTGGGCCAACGCCCTCGCCGCCTACGACGCGGCGATCGCCATCAACCCGGGCCTCGTCGACGCGGTACGCGGCCGGGAGCGCGTGCTCGCGAGGACGAGGCGCTGACGAGCATGCTCGCGGGCCGTTCCCTCCGCGTCTCGTTTCGCACCTTCGGCTGTAAGCTCAACCAGGCCGAGACCGAGGCCCTGGCCGACGGCTTCTCGGCCGCCGGCGCCGTTGTCGTCGGTCCCGGCGAGCTGGCCGACCTCGTCGTCTTCAATACCTGCACCGTGACGAGCAAGGCCGAGCAGAAGGCCCGCCGCGAGATGCGGCTGGCCCTGCGGCGCAACCCCGAGGCCGTCGCCATAGTCACCGGTTGCTACGCCGAGCTCGAGCCGGAGGCGGTCGCCGCGGTGGCGCCGCGCTGCGTCGTGGTGCCCGGCTCGCGCAAGGGCTCCGTGGTCGGCATGGCCTCGGGCCTCGTCGCCGCGAGGCTCGAGGGGCTCGACCCGCTCGACGAGCTACGGCGGCTGGCCGCCCTGGCCGCCGGCCGCGAGGCCGACCCCTTCGCCTTCGCGCCGGGAGACGCGCTGTTCCATTCGCGGCCCCAGCTCAAGGTGCAGGACGGCTGCGACAACCGCTGCGCCTACTGCCGCGTCTGCCTGGCCCGCGGCCATTCGGTCAGCCTCGAGCCCGACGAGGCCTTGCGCCGCGCCTTGGCCCTCGAGTCGCGCGGAGCGCCCGAGATAGTCCTGACCGGCGTCAACCTGTCCCAGTACCGCTCGGGCGGCCTCGACTTCCCGGGCCTGCTCGAGGCCTTGGTAGCCGGCACCGAGAAGATCGCCTTCAGGCTGTCGTCCTACGAGCCGGATCGCGCCGACGAGCGCTTCATGGCGGCTTTCTCGCCGCCGCGCGTGCGGCCGCATCTGCATCTGTCCGTGCAATCCGGCTCCGACCGCGTGCTCGCGGCCATGGGCCGGCGCTACCGCCGCGACGCCGTGCTGCGCGCCGCCGAGGCCGCCCGGGCCGCCCGCGGCGACCCCTTCATCGGCGCGGACATCATCCTCGGCTTCCCGGGCGAGGGCGACGACGACTTCGCCGACACCGTCGACTTGCTCGAGCGCCTCGAACCGGCCTGGGTGCACGCCTTCACCTTCAGCCCGCGCCCCGGCACCCGCGCCTTCGACATGCGGCCCAAGGTGCCCGAGCGCGTCGCCGTCGAGCGAGCCGCCGCCGTGCAGGCCGTCGCCGAGCGCGGCAAGGCCGCCTTCGCCGCCAGGCGCGCCGGCCGCGTCGTCGACGCCGTCATCGAGTCGCCCGCGGAGTCCGGCGAGCCGGCCCTGGCCACCTCGGCCGAGTACCTGAAGCTCGCCATCCGCGGCGCGCCGACGGGCTTCGTCGGCGCGTGCTCCTGCCGCGTCGACCCGGAGCCTCCGACCGAAGGGCTACGGGATGGCCTCGATCTTACGGCCAGCTTCATCGCTTAGTAATGGAGCGAATGGATTAATTTATATAAATCTCACTTGTTTTCTTAGCGCTAAGTGCTACACTTACGTTTAGATGACCGTCGCCAGATCGACGGTAAGGAGGACTGCGATGAAACGGACCATCATGATCGTCCTGGCCATCGCCGTGGCGCTGTCGATGACGGCCTGCAGCGCGCTGGACGCATTGTTATCGGTAAATGTATTCGCCCCGTTCGCCGGCGTCAGTTCAGGCGCCATCGAGAAGGCCACCCCGGACGAGCTTATAACCATGTCCGGTAGCGAATCCTTCTACGAGACGCTCGCGGCCAAGCCGGAACTCAAGGAGACGGTCCTTAAGACTATCGACGAGGCCATGGCCGAAGCGCCTGCCAGCTCCGCCACGTACCAGGAGCTCGCCGTGCTCGGGGCCAATATCGAGCTCCAGACCTCGCCGGCCGGCGACCTGATCAATAATATCGGCGGCCTGTTCGGTAGCCTCGCTTCCGGCGACGGCGGTGAGGGCGAAGATGTCGACTTCGGCGATATGATCGCCGGCCTGATACCGCCCGAGGTCAAGAACGCCGACGGCAGCCTCGACAAGGAGGCCTTCGTCGCCATGATCGACGCGCTCGTGGCGGCCGACGCCTACTACGAGCGGCTCGGCGCCGCTATCGGCACGGACGGCTACGCCGCGGGCGCCGCTATATCCGCCGGCGATGTCGCCCAGGCCGCCCTCGTGTCGGCGATCATCGCCGCCATCCCGACTCCCGTGGGCTATACTACCGGCCAATACCTCTACGACCTGCAGAATGACGTGCCTGGTACCCCTGAGATGGCAGAATTCTCGATGCCTGATATGACGACCGGGTCCTTATACAATATCCTCGCCGCGGCCGGCCTCGGCGAGCTGTTCGCCTCTCAAACCGGCGAGTAAGGAGGACGACATGAAACGCGTTATAGTACTGGCGATGATCGCCCTCCTCGTCGGGGGCGCGGCCTTCGCCCAGACCACCCTGAGCAACTTCTATCCCAAGGACGCCCGTAGCATGGCGATGGGCGGCGCCTTCGTCGCGATGAGCGACGGCTTCCAGAGCCTCTACGGCAACCCCGCAGCCTTCGCCGATAAGAAGGCCGAGCTGACCCTGCTGTCGATGACTCCCTGGCTGTACCTGAGCCCGACCACCGAGAATATCGACGCGGTCTCCGGCCTCGTCTCGGGCGAGGGCGACGAGCAGGACATGTTCAATACCCTGACCGGCCTCGTCACCAAGAACGGCTTCGGCGCCGGCGCCAGCCTAGGCCTCGGCTGGGTAGGCAAGGGCCTCGGCCTCGGCCTCGTCGGCGGCGCGGACGCCTACCTGAGCGGCAAGACCCTGCTCGGCGCCACCGGCTCGGTCGACGGCCAGATGAACGCCGTGATAGGCATCGGCGTACCGCTCAACCTGGGACCGTTCAGGCTGCAGGTCGGCGGCGACGTCCGACCCTACCTGCGCATGACCGGCGACATCGTCGGTACCCAGCTGATCGGCATGATGGCCGGCGGCGATGATTTCGACCCGCTGACCCTTGAGGTAGACGTCGGCTTCGGCCTCGCGGTCGACCTCGGCGCTACCCTCGAGCTCGGCAAGCTGGTATCGGTAGGCCTCGCGATCCGCGACCTGTCGACCAAGCAGACCTACGCCCGTTCGACCATCGGCGAGGTACTCGAGTCGGAGGGACTGCCCTCCGGTACCGAGGCGACCTACGCGGTGATGCCGAACATCACCGTCGGCGCCGCCGTCACGCCCATCCCGGCCTTCCTCCGGCCGCTGATCGACGTGACCGTTATCGCCGAGCTCCAGGACCCGATCAAGGTGATCCGTGACAACTCCTCGATGTGGAACCTGTTCCACCTCGGCGCCGAGGCCGAGACCCTCGGCGGGCTCATCGCCGTCCGAGCCGGCCTCAATAAGGGCTGGCTGAGCTTCGGCGCCGGACTCGACCTCCTGATCATGGAGGTCAACGTCGCGCTGTTCACCGAGGAGCTCGGGCCGTATCCGGGAGACCGCGGTCGGACCGGCGTCTCGGCCGAGGTGGCCATACGGTTCTGATGAAAACCGGTCGCCGCGCCGATACTAGTACTACGACGAAAGGAGCGGCGACCATGCATCCGACTAGAACGAGGGCGGCGGCCCTGGCCGCCTGCCTCGCGAGCCTCGCGCTCGCCTCATCCTGCCAGCAATTCTTCACCACGTCCCTGGCCCCCTTCCTGGCCAGGGTTTCGTATACCATACCGGCCGACCTGCCCGTCGAGGACGCCATCCGCTTGCTCGAACAGGCGATGGACCAGGGCGACTCGTCGGCCGCGGCCGCCCTCGTAACGCCGCTCCTGGCCGCCGCTACGGCCGCTGCGGAAGCCGACCCGGCGAGCGCGGCCTACCAACAGGCGGCCTCGGCCCTGCTCGACGCGGCCGTGCTGTCGTCGGGCGTTAGCTCCGCGATGACCACGCTCGCCTCCGGCTACCTGGCCTTGGGCGACGAAGAGCCGACCGGGGAACAGCTGGCGACGATGATGGCCGCTTTCTCGTCGGTATCGCTCGACGATACGGCCGAGGACGCCCTGCTGCTCCTGGCAGCCTATCCTCCCTCCGACATGAGTTCCGAGGAGGCCTACGCCGCCGGCCTCGCCCTGATGGCCGACGGGCTGTCCGACGCGGGCTCGTCCCTGGCGGATATGGAGAGCCTGACCGAGGAACAGCTCGCCGCGCTCGAAGAAGATCCCTCCTTCGCCGCCGCCATGATGTTCCTGCTCTACGGCGCCGCCATCGACGAGGCGAATGGCGAGACGAGCCTCGTTGGCGGACTCTTGGGCGGCATGTTGCCCGAGGTCGAGCCGGAGCCCTAATCGGCCGATAGGTATACAGTATGAAACCGATCAGCGAGGTCCGCCGATGAAACGATACGCCCTTCTATGCGCCGCCGTCGTCGCGATGGCGTTGTCGTCGCACGCCCAGGGCGTGGCATCCTTCTCGATGCCCTCGGCCAGGATGAGCGCCCTGGGCGGCCCGCACGCCGCCAGCGTCTCCGGCGTCGACGCGATCTTCGAGAATCCGGCCGGCTTCGTCGCCGAGGAGACCGAATTCAGCTTCGGCGCCATCGTCGTCAACCCGGCCGGACCCGTCTTCGACATGGCCGGCCTGATGCTCTCCGGCGGGGACCTCCTGACCGGAGCGGCCGGGCTGTTCGACGACTCGGGCCGCCTGTACTTCCAGGCGGACCTGCTCGGGCCGCTGTCCTTCGCCTATGCCGGTAAGGGGCTCGGCTTCGGCCTGTTCAACCGGACCGTCGCCACCGTCAACGCGGCCTCTCTCTTCAACGTCGCCTACTCCGCCTCCGAGGAGATCATGCTCGCCGGAGGCTACGCCTACCGCTTCGCCCTTGGCGACGGCCATACGATAGACCTCGGCATCATGCCCAAGGGCTTCATCCGCGCCAGCGTCGGCGATGTCGCGTCCCTGACCGACATCATGGCCCTCGTCTCCGACCCCGGCTCGCTGCTCGCGAGCCCGCTGACGATGGTGTCAGGCGTCGGCTTCGACGCCGGCGTCCAGTGGACCTACCGCCGCTCGCTGACGGTCGGTTTCGTGGCCCACGACGCGTACTCGCCGGCCATGGTCACCACATATGACAGCTACGAGGCGTTCGCCGACAGCCCGAGCTCCGGCGTGTCGGCCTATGCGGTCGTGCCGGCCGTGCTGTCCGTCGGCGCCGCCTACGACGTGCCCTGGCCGCTACTAGGCCGCCTCGGCGCCGACCTCCTCGTGCTCGTCGATTACACCGACCTCCTCGACCTGTTCTCCGCGTTGCCGAGGAACCCGATCCTGAACGTCTCGTTCGGCGCGGAGCTGACCCTGCTCGACATCCTGTCGCTACGGGCCGGCGTCAAGGACGCGCTCCCGACGGCCGGCTTCGGTATCGACCTGTCGGTCTTTACCTTCTCGCTCGCGATGTACGGCGAGGAACTCGGCCTCGAGCCAGGTAGCCGGCCCGTGTTCAACCTGCTCGTCGCCTTCGAGTTCAAGTACTGACGCGCCCCTCGCCGCGGCGTTGACACGTTGCCGCGCCGGAGGGTATGGTCAGGGTCGCCCCACGAGCCGCTAGCTCACTCGGTAGAGCAACGCCCTTTTAAGGCGTGGGTACCGGGTTCGAACCCCGGGCGGCTCATCGTCACCCATGACGCTCCTGTCCTTCGGACAGGCAATTCTGTGGCGCGCCCTCCGGATATGCTTCGCATATCCGGATTCCGCAAGGAAGCGATTGACGTGGCCGCTGAAAGCGGCCTGCTCCAACCTTGGCGCGCTATCGTATCAGCACTATTGCGGCGTGTATCTGCTACCGAACTCCGGTGATCATCCCGGGGTTCGCATCGCACGTCGCGCTAGCGACGCTTTTCAAAGCAATTCCTTGCGATGCCGCGCCGAAAGGCGCGGTAGGGTTCGAGCGCGGCGCGAATGCGCTGAAAAACGCGATGGAGCGTGCAGGAGGGCGCTGTAAGCGCGAGGCTGGAGGCGCGAACGGATCGTAGGGAGGGGGATACCCCCTCGAGCGGCGGTATACCGCCGCTCTCACCCCTGCGATCCTGCGCACCGATATGGTATAGCTGCGGTGCGTACCAGCTGTAACCGACCCATAATCTTCATAACACTCAAGGGCCGAACAGCCTGTCGATCGCTTCATAGGTCAGTCGGAGCGTCGCCAATGGCACGGTTCCGAGCCTGTCGTCGATCTCTTCCATGAGCCCGCCGTATCGGGTCCGGAAAGCGGCGAAGATTCGATGGTCGGGCGCGATATGGGGCAGGCGCTTGATGGATAGGTAATGGATGCCGAAGAACACCCGCTCGATAGCTCCGCCCGGCTCTTCGGTCGTGATGCCCTTGGAACGCAGGTAGCCGCTCGACTCGAGCAGGTCGAGGCTGCCGGCGTGGGGGTCGCGCGAGGCGGCGACGACGCGGCGTATCCTGGACATGCCGATGGCGCCGACGCACATCGGGCAGGGCTCGACCGTGGTGTAGAGGGACAGCTCGTAGTCGCCGAGGCTCCTGCGGCCGAGGCCGTGGATGGCGTTGGTCTCGGCGTGCGAGACGGAGCTGCCGCGTATGGAGAGCGGATCGTCGGGAATCTCGTCCATCCGGTTCCGCCCGAGGCTGACGATGGCCATTCCCGGATCGACGACGGCCGCCGCTATGCCGAGCGATCCTGAGTTGAACGCTTCGATCGCGGCGTCGAGGCACCGGCTCCATACGCCGGCGCCGTCGGCGTCGCCGAAGATCGACGACGTCCCTATCGGAGACGCGGGCATCGCGTTCATAACGAGACTGGCGCTACTCGGCGGCCTGTTCGATAGCCGCGCCGGCCTGCGGCAGCCGGACCACGGCGCCGAGGCTCGCGCTGAACATGAACGCCGACGAGGCCGGTCCGCGGCCGGCCAGGCTCTCGATGCCGAATACGTAGACGCCCGAGTCGAGGCCGGCGACGAGGGTCAGCGCCGGCGATACGTCCGCGCTGATCTCGGCCGCCAGCACGACCGCGCCAAGGCCGTCCGAGCTCCCGTCCGGGTAGGACCGGGTCATGGTGCGGTAGCCGAGCTCGGTGAGCACCCGGTACGGGGCGCCTTTCTTGTAGGTATCGACCGAGAAGAGGTAGTCGTTCGACGCGTCGACGAGCGGCTCGCCGGAGGCGAGCACGCGGGTGTAGCGCTTGGTCGTCATCGAGAAGGAACAAATGGCGTTGTAGACGTACCAGCCGGCCGATATGTCGGAATACTCCTGCGAGTAGTCGCCCGCCGACGCCAGCCCCACGCCCATCGACGAGGCGGTGTCGACCGAGAAGAAGGCTATGCCCGGCGCGTCGAGCCTGAAGCCGACCTCGATGCCGGCCTTGAGCGGCGTCTGGGCCGTGTTGAACACGCCGACGCGCGGGCCCGCGCTGATGCTCGCCATGCCGGACTCGTAGCTGATGATGCCCTTGACGACGTGCCTGAGCGTCGGGTCGGTCTCGTAGCCGGCGTACAGGGACAGCCCCTCGCCGAGCTCGTCGGTGAAGCCGGCTTTGCCGCCGTAGATCCATGCGTCGCTCGGGAACTGGGCGCCGGTCAACGGCTCCTCACCGGCCCACGGCAGTCCCAGATTGCCGAAGAAGGCGCTCGCCTCGAGGTCGAGGGCCGCGGCCGGCACGACCATGAGGCCAGCTAGCGCTATCAGAGCCAGCGCTCGCGCAGCCAGAGCCAGCGCTCGCGCAGATCGTAACGGACGTATCAGCAGTATCGTCATCGCGTGGCTCCTTGCTGTCCTAGAAGGCTGTCGAGACGGCTATGGTCGGCATGAACATGCCGTACCATGGGCTCGGGAACGGGAAGACCCGTACGGCCAGCCTCGCGTCCCAACGGACGCCGTTCCTGAGCGTCTGGAGATATGGCGCTACCTCCATCGTCAGCGTGTTCTGGTCGAGGTTCGGGTTATACGCCAGCTCAGACTCGACGCCGCCCTTGAACGAACCCTCCGAAGCCTCGCCGAAGCCCAGGTCGAAGCGGAACTCGAGCGCTCCGGATTCGTCGGTCTCCTCCTGGAGGTACCAGGCTGGGTGGAAGAACAGGCTGAGCACGAGCTCGCCGACGTCGAAGCGTACCCGCGGCTCGAACATGAAGTAGAGGAGATCCATCCTGAAGGCCTCGGTCGGGTCCCAGCGCGGTACGCCGATCTGGGCGTAGAAGTCTCCGATGGCCCCGGTGTCGAAGTAAAACAGGAAGCCGCCCCGGTAGGTGCCGGCGGTCGATACGGGGAAAGAGGCGCCGGCGAAGGCCTCGAGCTTGACGCGGTCGCCGTCGAGCATGACGCGGGCGTCGGCGGAGTAGTAGCCGGCGCCGAGCCACGAGTCCTGATAGAGGTACAGGCTCGGCCTGAGGCGCTCGAAGGGCATGGCCAACCTGATGCCGGTGCCGTACACCTCGTGTAGGCCGTCGTAGCGGCGACTCAGGTCACCCCCTATGCCGTCCGGGTAGTAGAAGTAGCCCCGGTACTTGGTGGCGAAACCGTCGGCCCCGAAGGCCTCGGTGAAGTCGTCGCCGGAGCAGAACTGGTCGAGGTGACCGACGAAGGCCGCTAGCTCGAGCGACGTGCCGAAGAGCTCGTTGACCTGGATGGCGACCGTACGCAGGGATAGCCCGGTCGACGCCTCGAGGCCGGATACCGCCGAGGCCAGGTCGTCGCTTGTCGCGCCGATGGGTAGCGACGATCCGACGCCCACGAACCGCAGATACTGTTCCATCGAGCCGTTCCTGAAGCCGAGCTTGAACCAGGCGTCGAATTTGGAGCCGCCCTCGACGAGCATATCGATATCGACGCGAGTAGCCAGCTCGAAGGCCCCCACGGCGTTCAGCCTGCCGTTCGTCAGGAGGCTCAGGCGAGGGACGCTCAGGTCCGCCCCGTGGAGCGACGCGACGCTCAGGGCCATGATCAATAGAATCGCGTATCGTCTCGCCATAGGTCGCTCCCGTTCGTCCGGTATGATCCGTCTAGAATTTAGCGTGGTTTCGCCTATAAAGCATCGGAGAATTCGGTCTTTCTCATTAATCCGCCGGCTCCGTCGCGACGGTACTTCTCTTGACTATTCCTTCGTTACGTATAAACTACTCCCTATAATGAGCGATTATCTCGATCCGAACAATCAGGAACTCCTCAAGGACTTTTTCGCGGAAGCCTACGCGCAGGTGGACGCGCTCGAGCAGAATATTCTGGTGCTCGAGAACGACCCCGCCAACTACGACGCGGTCGATGAGATTTTCCGGGCGGCCCATACCCTCAAGGGCGGCGCCGGTACGGTTGAGATGACCGAACTCGCGGGCTTCACGCATGTGATGGAGGACCTGCTCGACGCCATCCGCTCGAAGTCGGTAAAGGTCGACGAGGACGTGATCGACTCGCTCCTGGCCGGTATCGACGTGATCAAGGCCATGCTCGGCTCGAGGTCGGAAGGCTCGCCCTACGGCGAGGACACGAGCGGGCTACGTACGAAGCTCGAGTCGTTCATCCCGGCCAAGGGCGCCAAGCCGGCCGCCAAGAAAGCTCCCATTCCCGCTCCAGCTCCCATTCCGGCCGTCAAGGCCGCGCCGCCGGCCCAGCCCGTCGCCTCCGCCGCGGCGCTGACCGAGTACGAGATGCTGGAGATGCGCGAGGCTGCCGGGACCGATCGCGGCGTCTTCCTCGTCTCGGTCGACTTCGACGAGTCCAACGTGATGAACACCGTGAGCGCCATTCACGCGTTCGCCGCCCTGCGCGAGGCCGGGACCGTCCTCAAGACGGAGCCAGATTTCGAATCGCTCTATGAGGACGTCTTCCATCCGAAGGTCAAGTACTATGTAGCCACCAAGATGAGCGCCGAGCAGCTGGCCTCCGCCGTCCGTATCCCCGACGTCGTGACGGCCGTTGAGGTGTCGACGGTGTCTACCGACGGAGCCCCGATCCCGAAGGCGCCCGCCGCCGTTTCGGCACCGGCTCCCAAGCCCGAGGCAACGCCGCCCCGAGTGGCCGTGAAAGCCGCGGCGGAGCCCGCCGAGGTCCCTCCGGTCGCGGCGTCGGTCCAGGCGGATCGCGAGGCTCCAAGCGACGAGGAGCATGAGGAGCGTTCTACCGACGCCAAGAAGGCCGCGAGCCAGGCCGGCAGCATCCTCCGCGTCGACTCGAAGCGCATCGACGACCTGCTCAACCTGGTATCCGAGGCCGTCATCAATAAGGCCACCTTCAATCAGGTCAGCACCCGCTTCGGAGACCTGCAGGGCGGCTTCCAGGCCGCCCAGGGCCAATTCCGCGAAGGGATGAAGGACCTGTTCGACGAGCTGCCGGACTATATCTCGTCGATCCAGACGGGTCGCACCGCCAAGGACATCAAAAAGGAACTGCTCGAGAAGTACGGCTCTCTGTACTCGGCCTTCGATTCCTTCGAGGCCGACTTCAAGGGCAACGTCGCCAAGTTCAGGTCCACCGCGCAGAACCTCGGCCGCATCACGAGCGAGCTACAGGAAGGCGTCATGCGGATCAGGATGGTGCCGATCAGCCAGATCTTCAGCCGCTTCCCCCGGCTCGTGCGCGACCTATCCAAGAGCCTCAACAAGAAGGTCAACCTCGTCATCGAGGGCGAGGACACCGAGCTCGACAAGTCGGTGATCGAGGACCTCCTCGACCCGCTGATGCACTCGGTGCGCAACGCCCTCGACCATGGTATCGAGAGCGCCGCCGAGCGCAAGGCCGCCGGTAAGCCCGAGGAGGGGACGGTCATGCTGCGAGCCTCCAACGAGGGCAACATGATCATCATCGAGATCTCCGACGACGGAAAAGGCATCGATGTCGAGGCCGTCCGCGCCAAGGCGATAGAGCGCGGCCTCATCCACCCGAGTAAGGCGCTGACGGACATCGAGTCGTTCAACCTGATCTTCGACCCCGGCTTCTCGACGGCCGCCAAGGTCACGAACATCTCCGGACGCGGCGTCGGCCTCGACGTGGTCAAACGCCAGATCGAGAAACTCAACGGTTCGGTCACGGTGTCCAGCCAGCGCGGCAAGGGTAGCAAGTTCACGATCAAGCTGCCTTTGACCCTCGCGATCATCCAGGGACTGCTCGTGCGCGTCGGGCGCGAGACCTACTCGATACCGATCACGAGCGTCATCGAGAGCCACCGTATCAAGCCGTCGGATATACGCATGATTGACAACTACGAGGTCTTCAACGTGCGCAACGACGTCGTCTCACTCCTGAGGCTCAATAGGCTCTTCCGCATACAGAACGCGGAGCAGGGCGACTACTGCTTCGTCGTCATCGTCGGCACGAGCGACAAGCGGGTGGGCCTGATGGTCGACTCGCTGATCGGCGAGGAGGACGTCGTCATCAAGCCGCTGCGCGACCAGTTCACCAATTCTCCAGGCATCGCCGGCGCGTCGATACTCGGCGACGGCTCGGTATGCCTGATCATAGACGTCAGCCAGCTGCTGGAGCTAGGCCAGAAGAAGGAGCTCGAGGAGCGACAGCGCCTCGAGCTGACCATACGTTGACCACGGGAGTAAGGATCGCATGAGCGCACAAGCCGCCGATACGCTCGAGGCCGGGAAGCGGCCGGACGAGAAGAAGGAACGGGCCGACAAGATCGACTTCAAGATGGTCACCTTCTCGCTCGCCGGCAAGGAATACGGCATCGACATCATGAACGTCAAGGAGATAGCGAACGCTGGGCGCTTCACCTACGTGCCGAACGCAGCCCCCTTCGTCCGCGGCGTCTATAACCTGCGGGGCGATATCATCTCGATCATCGACCTACGTACGATGTTCCACCTGCCGGCGGAGCGTAAGGACGACGACTCGCTCGAGAGCCTCCTCATCCTGCGTGTCGAGGATCACGCCTTCGGCGTCATCGTCGACAACATCGACAAGGTCGTCGGCGTCTCGAGCGCCGGCATCCAGCCGCCTCACCCGATCTTCGGGGATATCAACGTCAAGTACATCAAGGGCATCATCGAGAACCAGGGCAAGCTGTACATCATCCTGAACGTCGAGAAGCTCTTCGCGCCTAAGGACGAGGTGCCCGAGCAGGAGATGTCGGCC
The DNA here is from genome assembly GCA_029560805.1 of Spirochaetota bacterium. Lineage (GTDB taxonomy): Bacteria > Spirochaetota > Spirochaetia > Treponematales > UBA12059 > SZUA-370. Next base: position 720 of record JAKQKE010000104.1, on the reverse strand, counting down.
CTGCGCCGCGGTCCGGCCCCCGTCGCGGCGCCTGCGACCATGGTAGCTCCGGGTCCGGCGGGTGACTCGGGCCCCGTCGGGGACGTCAACGCGGAGTTCATCCGGGAGACCCTGTTCGCGTTCAGGCGCTTCGGGGTGTCGGCGGTAAACGACGGCTGGTTCAAGGCGCGCTACACAGAGTGGAAGGGCATGCGCAAGCCGACCGACCTCCAGCTACGAGAGCAGGCGGACGCCGACGCGTACCTGGAGACCTTCTACTCGCGCTGTACCGGCGAGCTGTGGTCGGAGGATTACGCCGCCGCCGTCGTCGAGGCGCTACCCAAGGTGGAATCCAGGTCCATCAACGTCTGGAACCCCGGCTGCGGCAAGGGCTATGAGACCTATTCCCTGGCCGTCGCCCTCAGGCGCGCCTATCCTGAGGCCCGTATCAAGATTTGGGCCAACGATTCCGACCTGTTGGCCATCTCGATGGCCCCGAACATGGTCTTTACCCCGGAAAACGTGCCGGAGCACTACCTCGACCACATGGTGAAGGGCAAGAATGGGTATACCTTCAACCAGTCGATCCGGGAGTCCATATTCTTCGAGTTCCACGACGTGATGAACTCGAATCCCGTTCCGCCAGTGGACTTCATCCTGTGCCGCGATACCGTATCCTTCCTGTCCGCGGCCGACCAGGGTAAGTTATTCGGCGATTTCTGCGAGAAAGCGAAGCAGGGA
>JAKQKE010000035.1 GCA_029560805.1 Spirochaetota bacterium | reverse complement strand
ACATGATGGACACGGTTTCTCAAGATGGACGGGATGGGAGCTAAGGCTTAAGGCGCTTATCCCGTCCATCGGGCCCTTTTCCTGTCATCCTGTTCATAGCGTCCTATTCTGCCCATTCAAGTCTCTCGGAACCCCTTCTCGGTCGCGGGCTCGTCTTTCTCAGCCATGGGAGACGCGTCGCCCGACGCGTCTACCCGACGCGCCGTGAGCTTGCCTCGAGGGGCGGCGCCGTGTACTATCGTGGCCGATGTTCCGTTTCATACGCCGATTCTTCAGGAAAGCCGCCCCTCCGCCACCGCCTGGCTCCTCGCCCCAGGAGCTCTGGCGCTCGGATTTCAGCTCGTCGCCCGGGCGCTTCGCGGAGGTCGACGAGGAACGTTACGCCCTGCGTCTCGCCGAGGGAACGCTACGCCTCGACCTAAGGCGCGGCAGCCTCTTCGCGTGGGCCGACTGCGGGGATTACCGCTACGGCGATGCGTCGATCGAGGCGGAGCTACGCTTCGGCGGCCCGGGCCCCAAGCGGGCGGCCGGCCTCCTCCTACGCAAGCTCGACGACTCGTCCTTCCTGTACACGCTCGTATCGAGCGATGGCGAGGCACGGCTCGACCTGGTGTTCAACGGCGAGCCGCGGGCCCTCGTACCCTGGGTAGCCTGCCCCTGGGCCGCCGGCGCGGACGAGATGGTGCTCAGCGTCGTACTTCGCGGTCCGCGCGTCGTGGTCCTCGTCAACGGCCGTTTCGCGCTCGAGGCGGAGGACGACTCGCTCGACCTGGGAGGCGTGGCCTTCGGTGCGCAGAGCTACGACGGACCGGCGACGATCGAGCTACGCTCCGTGCGCGTCGATTCGCGCCCGCTCGAGGCGGAAGCCGACTACCTTCGCTTCGCGCGGGTGGTGGCCGCCGCGCCCGACCAGAGGCGGCGCCTGGCGGAGGGCCTATTCTCCCTCGGCTACTACGTGCCGGCCCTCGTGCAGCTGCGCAAGATAGCCGACGGCTCGGGGGCTACGGCTGCCGACAGGTTCCTGGAGGCGGAATGCCTCTTGCGCCTCGAGCTGTACGACGAGGCGGCCAAGGCCGTCGACGCGTGCCTGGCGCTCGAACCGGGCATGGATAACGCGCTCGAGGAACGCTTCAACCTGCTCTACCTGCGCGGCGACTACGTTGGCCTTCGCGACGCGCTGGCCTCCGATCTGGAGCGAGTCGGGCGTAGCCCCCGGCTCGCGAACCTGCTCGGCCACGCCCACTACAACCTCGGCGCCTGGGCCGAGGCGGCCGAGGCCTACGGTGCCGCGGCCGCCGGGGACCCCGACATGCCGATCTACTCGCGCAACGGCGCGGCGGCGCTCGAGAAGACGGGCGACCTCGTGGCCGCCGCCGCCCGCTGGCTCGCCGCCGCCCGCGGCTTCTACGACCAGGGAGCCTGGGACGACGCCGAGGACTGTTCGAGGCGGCTACGCGGCCTCGGCTATGACGCCGCGAGCCTGGACTCGCTCGACGGCCTCGTAGCCTATGGCCGGGGTGACGAGAAGACCGCCGCCGCTATCCTGGGCAAGCTGTGGAAACGCGGCAAGGCTGACGCCCCCGCCGCCTACGTCTACGGACTGATAGCCGCCGGCTCGGGAGAACGCGGCGGCGCGATCAAGGCGTTCAGGCGCGCCACGGAGCTCGAGCCGGGGCGAGCCATCTATCGGTATAGGCTGGCCGAGTCGCTGTTCATGGCGGGCGAACCCTTCGGTTCCGAGCTGGCCGCGGCGATCGAGGCCGCGCCGGACGACGGCTGGACGCTCAACCTGGCCGGGCAGGCCGCCCTGACGGCCGGCGACGCCGAACGGGCGATAACCCTGTTCGCCCGGGCCAAGGAGCGTTTGCCGGACCAGAGCGCGCCGGCCGTCAACCTATCCGAGGCCTACACCGCCGTCGGACGCCACGAGGAGGCCGTCTCCGTCCTGGGCGACTGGCCGGCCTCGTCGGCCCAGGCGGCGAATCGCCTCGGTAACGCATACGCGGCCAGCGGACGGCTCGATGCGGCGGCCGCGGCCTATGGCGAGGCCGTGGCCCTGGCCGGCCCCACAGGCGACCCCGACCTGCCCGAGTATCGCGTGAACCTGGCCGCCGCCCTGATGGAGCTGGGACGGTGGCCCGACGCCGAGGACGCCCTACGCCGCTCGCTCGAGGAGCGCGACGACGCCCGTGCGATGTACCTGATGGGCGACATAGCGGCCGAGTACGGCGACTCGAGCAGGGCGGAGCTGGCCTACCGTGCGGCCGTCGACCGCGACGGCGGGGATAGTGCGGCCCGGAAGCGCCTGGCGGCCCATTACCTGTCGCGGCGGCGCTACGACAAGGCCGAGGCCGAGGCTAGGGCCATCGAGGCCATCGACCCGGCGGCCGCGGCGGGTCTGCTCGCGGCTATCCGCGAGGCAACCGTGGAGACCCTGAGCTGCGCTTCCTGCGAACGCGAGTGGGTCGTTCCGAGGCCCGTTCCGGCCGCGCCTCGCCCCAAGCTACGCGGCGAGCCCCCTGACGACTCGCCGGCCGGATCCTGCCCTTCCTGCGGCAAGGTCTTTTGCGTGGCCTGTCGCAAAGACGGGCTCGTGGACGGCAGGTTCACCTGCCCCGACTGCGGAGAGCGTCTCAACCTGAACGACGACAGGGTTAGGTGGATCGTGCTCGAGCGGCTCAAGGGACTCCCCGAGTGACGATACTCGGCCCGGACGGCCTCATCGCTTGCCATTTTACCGGCTAGCGGATACTATATCGAAGAATCCACGACGCACGGTAGGTTATTCGACGTGAAAGCTCTCCCTTCGATCGTTCTAGCGGCCCTCCTCGCCGCCTCGCCGGCGATGGCCCAGGATATTCTCACCGCCAGCGACTTCTTTAAAGGAGTCTCCGAACGCTACGCCTCGATCAAGGACTACGAGGCGGCCGTCGAGGTAAAGGCCGGCGACCAGCTGATGGCCGGCACGGTGATCTATAAGGCACCGTCGCTGATGCGCATGGATTTCTCCAAGCCGGCCTCGCAGGTTATCGTCTACGACGGCCAGCAGCTGACCATCTACGTTCCCGAACTACGCGCCGTGCTCACCCAGCAGACGAGCTCGTCCGCCTCCGCGGCGGCCGTCACCGGCGAGGGCTTGCGCATGCTCGGCAGGAACTATTCCGTGACCTACGAGACCGGGCCTACCCCGACGCCGCTTCCGGGTGCGGAAGGGGAGAACGTGATCCGGCTCGTACTGTCGAGGCTCACGGTGGCCGAGGGCTTCAGGACCATCACGTTGTCCATAGCGCCGGAGACGCGGCTGATACGCAGGCTGGAGGGCGTGACTCTGGCCGGCGACCTCATCTCGTACGACTTTAAGGCTATCAAGCTCGATCAGGATATACCGGGAACGCGGTTCATCTACGATTCGCCGGCGTCCGCCAATATGTATAACAATTTCTTATTCAGTTCCGATAACTAGGGAGCGACGACGTATCCATGAACGCTATCGCGATTGGTGAACAGCTACGAACGGCTCGCGAGGCACGCGGCCTTACCATCGACTATGTCGCTGACGAGACGAACATCGCTAAGCGCTACATAGCCGCTATGGAGGAAGAGAACTTCTCCGTTTTCCCAGGCGAACCGTATATAATCGGTTTTCTCAGGAACTACGCCGAGTACCTCGGCCTGGAGTCGGCCTCTATAGTGCAAGCGTTCAGGGGTATTCGCATCCAGGAGCAGCCGGCGCCCATCCAGGAGCTCCTCCAGCCGAAGCGCGCGCGGATCTGGCCCTTCGTCGCCGTGGGCTTAGCGGCGGCGCTCGGCGTGGCCACGTTCCTGATCCTGAGGCCGGGCTCCGACGACGTGGCGACCGACGGGCCCGCGATGACGAGGGGCGAGCCGGTCCAGCACCGGTTCGACGCGGCCGTCCTCGAGAAACGTCTGTACCCGGGCGATACCCTGCTGGTGCCCTACGGAGGCGATGTCTATCGAATCGTCCTTACGGGCATCGACGAGCGCGTGGCCATCGAGACGCCGGTCGGCGTCTCGCGCTTCATGCTCGGCGAGGAAGGCGCGATCGACCTCGACAAGGACAACCAGGCCGAACTGTATGCCTTCATCGTCGACTTCCAGAAGAACGACCAGTCTCGCGGCGCGATGATACGCTTCAAGGCCGCCGCCCCGCTCGCCGAGGAGCTGCCGACCGCCGCCGACCAGGCCGACGCCGGTGCCGGTGCCGGCGTGGCCGGAACGCAGCCCGCTACGGCTCCCGTTGTCGTCGCGTTGCCGACCGGGGCCGAGAGGCCTTCGACTCAGGAATCGATCATCTTCTCGGGCAAGCGCAGCCCCCATCCCTTCGTCGTCAACGTGACCTTCAGGAACTACGCCATGTTCCGCCACGAGATCGACCGCAAGGACCGGGAGGAGCGCTACTACCATAAGGGCGACCAGATCAGCGTCACCGCCAACAACTCCGCCAAGCTATGGACCAGCAACGCCGCAGCCTGCAAGCTGACCATCCAGGCCTCCGGAGGCCAGAGCGCCGATGTCGAACTCGGGGCCCCGGGTGAGGTGGCCGTCAAGCAGATACGCTGGTCCCAGGCCGAGGACGGCACCTGGAGCCTCGGCGTGTACGACGTCAATTGAAGTCGTTCTACGTCGACAACCACGGCTGCGCCAAGAACCAGGTCGACGCGGAGGAGATGAGCGCCAGGCTCGTCTCCGCCGGTTGGTCTGCCTCGTCGACCATCGCCGACGCGGACCTCGTCATCGTCAACACCTGCGGTTTTATCGAGGACGCCAAGAAGGAATCGATCGAGGCCGTCCTGACGCTCAAGGCCGCCTATCCCGGCAAGCGCCTACTCGTCGCCGGTTGCCTGGCCCAACGCTACGCCGAGGCCCTGGGCGACGATCTGCCCGAGGCCGACGGTATCTTCGGCAACGGCGACCTGTCCCTCGCCTCCCAGGCCGCCGAAGCGGCGCTCGCGGGGCATCGCCCCAACCTCGCGCCCGAGCGGGGTCCCTACGAGCCGGCCCGCCGCGGAGGGCTCTTGGGCTTCCCGCGCTCGGCCTACCTCAAGATAGCCGAGGGTTGCGATAACCGCTGCTCCTTCTGCGCCATCCCGCTGATCCGCGGCGGGCTATCGTCCCGCGACCCCGACGACGTCGCGGCCGAGTTCGCCGAGCTCGTGGCGGCCGGCGCCTACGAGGTCTGTATCATCGGGCAGGACCTCGGCTCCTACGGCCTGGACCGCGCCGGGCGGCAGCTCCTTCCGGAACTGCTCGCCTCGATCTCGTCCATATCGGGCGATTGGCAGGCCAGGATGCTGTACATCCATCCTGACCGCTTCCCCTCGGGCGCGATAGACGCCTGCTCGCGCGACGCGCGCATCCTGCCCTACTTCGACCTACCGTTCCAACACGCTTCCCGTCGCGTGCTCCGCGCGATGAACCGCTCGGGCGACGCCGAGCGCTATCTCGGCCTCCTCTCCGACATACGCTCCGCCCTACCCGACGCGGTGATCCGCTCGACCTTCCTGGTCGGCTTTCCGGGCGAGAGCGACGACGAGTTCGCCGAACTGCGCGCCTTCCAGGACGCGGCCCGCGTCGACTGGCTCGGCGCCTTCTCCTACAGCCGCGAGGAGGATACTCCGGCCTACTCGATGCCGGGCCGGGTGTCCAAGCGCGTCGCCGCCGCCCGCAAGAAGGCCGTCGAGGACGCCCAGCGTCCCATCACCGAGGCGTCGCTCGGTCGCTTCGTCGATACCGCCCAGACGGCGCTCGTCGAGGAGCGCATCGAGGGCGACGACCTGGCCATAGCCCGCGGCTACATGAACGCGCCAGACGTCGACGGCTCCATAGTCGTCGTGGGCGGCGACCTGGCCCCCGGCGACGTCGTACCGGTGACCATCACGGCGGTGCGGGGCGTCGACCTCGAGGCGGTGCCCCGTGGCCGCTAGGGCCCCGAGGCCCCTTCCCGAGTATCTCGCCGGCCTCAATCCCGAACAGCTCGAGGCCGTGCTGCATGAGGACGGTAACCTACTGATCCTCGCCGGCGCCGGCTCGGGTAAGACCCGTGTGATCACCACGAAGATAGCCTACCTGATAGCCGAGCGCGGCCTCGCGCCCGAGTCGATCCTGGCGGTCACCTTCACCAATAAGGCGGCAGCCGAGATGCGCGAGCGAGCCTGCTCCATCGAGCCGGCCTGCGCCAGGGCCAACCTGCGTACCTTCCACTCGTTCGGCGCCTGGTTCTTAAGGCGCAACGCCGCGGCCGCCGGGCTGGACCGCGACTTCACGATCTACGACGACGACGACTCGACCACCCTGCTCCGCGCCGCCTTCCCCGAGCTATCCAGGCCGGAGGCGGGCAAGCTGGCCTCGGCCATCGCCCGAGCCAAGGACTACGGCCTGACGCCCGACGCGCCCGACCTCGAGCGCGGCTTCGGCGGCAAGGACTTCCGCCGCCGCTATGCCGAGTACGAGGGCCGGCTACGGCAGACCGGCAACGTCGACTTCGGCGACCTCATCTCCCTGCCGGTCAGGGTGCTCGAGCGCGAGCCGGCGATACGCGAGCGCGTCCACGCGCGCTTCCGCGTGATCATGGTCGATGAGTACCAGGACTCGAACGTGGCCCAGTTCGAGCTTCTCAAGGCGCTCGCCGGTCCCGAGGCCTATGTCTGCGTCGTCGGCGACGACGACCAGAGCATCTATCGCTTCCGAGGAGCCGAGGTCAAGAACATCCTGAGCTTCCCCGAGGTCTTCCCGCGCACGGCCGTCGTCAAGCTCGAACGCAACTACCGCTCCTACCAGAGCATCCTCGACATAGCCAGCCGCGTCGTCGAGAACAACGAAGGCCGCCTCGGGAAGACGCTCCGCGCGACGAGGACGGGCGGAGAGAAGCCGACCCTCGCGGTGCTCCGCGATCACGACGAGGAGACCGCCTACTGCATCCGCGTGATAGACGCCCACCTGCGTACAGGCGGCTCGTTCTCCGACGTGGCCATCCTATACCGTACGAATGCCCAGTCCCTCGCCTTCGAGCGGGCCTTCCCGCCGGCCGGCATCCCGTACCGCCTGGTTGGCGCCTTGCGCTTCTACGAGCGTGAGGAGGTCAAGGACGCGCTCGCGCTCCTGGCCCTGGCGTCGAACCCACGGGACGAGGTGGCCTTCAGGCGCGTCGCCAACAAGCCGGCGAGGGGCGTCGGCGACGCGAGCCTCGAGGCCGTCGTCGAGGCGGCGTTCCTTGGCGACGGCGACCTCGTCGCGGCGGCAGCGGAGGCCCGGGCCAAGTCGGCCAAGGCCCGCGCGGGGCTCGCCGCCTTCGCCGCCCTGATGCAGAAACTCGCCGAGCGGCTCGCCGCGCCAGCCCTGGCCGACGATGGCGGACGGGCCTTGGACGACGACGCGCCGGGTCCGAGCGGCCCTCCGCCCGTGGCGCCAGGTGCCGAGCGGCTGTCCGCCGTCGTCGAATACGCGGTGCGCGAGTCGGGGCTCCTCCAGTACCACAAGGACCAGGACGACATAGCCGGCTCCCAGAAGACGGCCAACCTTGACGAGCTGGTCAACGCCGCGAGCGACTACCCGGCGACCCGAGAAGGACTTGCGGCCTTCCTCGAGGCGGTCGAGCTCGATCGCGCCATGTCGTCGGGAGAGGTATCGCAGGACGCCGTCACCCTCATAACGATGCACAACACCAAGGGTCTCGAGTTCCCGGTGGTCGTGATCGCCGGCATGGAGCAGGGGCTCTTCCCCCGCGACGACGACGAGGGCGACGACCTGGAGGAGCAGCGCCGCCTGTTCTACGTGGCGCTGACCAGGGCCAAGGACGAGCTCCACCTCACCTATTGCAGGCGCCGCCTGTTCCGGGGCAGGATCATGGAGTACCAGCCGTCGCGCTTCCTCGCCGAGGTGCCCAAGGAACTGCTTAAGTCCTTCGGCGGCAAGCTCGACCTATCGATAGCCGAGGCTGCAGGAGCATGGAAGACCGGGACCCGCGTCTACCACGACGACCACGGAGCCGGCTACGTCGCCAGGGTCGCGCCGGCCGGCGAGGCTGGGGTCTGCGTGACCGTCCGCTTCGAGACCGGGCGGACGCTCCAGTTCTTTCCCAAGTTTACCAAGAAGCTAGAGCGCATGGGCGACTAGCCACGGAGAAGCGATGAGCGAGCTCTTGAGATTATTGCCGCCGATACGCCGGATGCGCGGCAACCGACTCTACGCCGCCGACGGCAGGCGCTTCCTCGACCTGTGGCTCGACGACGGCCGCGGTATCCTCGGCCACCGCGACCGCCTCGCGCGTACGGCCGCCGCCAACGCCGCCGACAAGGGCCTCCTACGGCCCTATCCTGGGCTATACGACGCGCGCCTCGCCAAGTCCGTGTCGTCGGCCTGGCCGGGCTTCGGTACGGTGCGGGCCTTCGAGAGCGACGAGAGAGCCGTCCAGGCGGCGGGCCGCGTGGCCGCGCGCATCGAAGCTCAATCGAGCGGATCGTCCTCCATCCAGGTCGGAGGACAGCGGCGCGAGCCGTATCTCGCCAGGCCCTTCGCGCCGGTCCCTGACGGTCTTGACCTCGTCATGCCGCGCCTACCCTGCCCGAGGCCCTTCGCGCCGGCCTGCCTCGCGGCCCGCGACGGTAGCCCGGCGGCGCAGGCGCTCGCGGCCGAGCCGGGCGACCTCGTGTCAGCCCAGGCCTGCCTGGCGGCCGCGCGCGGTCTCGCCAGCCTCGGGTCGGCGGCGGCCGACGGCTACGACGAGACGCTGTGGAAACGCTTCGACCGCCGCATGGCCGCCTTCTTTGAGCGCGAAGGTCCCTACCTGCGAGCCAGGGTGCCGTCCGAACGCTACGAGGCTTTCTTCAGGGCCGCGCTCACGGGCGGCGCCCTCGTATCGCCCGAGCCGGGCTCGCCCTCGGTCGTGCCGCCCGAGTTCGACGACGGCGAACTCGTCAAGCTGGCCAGGAGCCTCGAGTCGTCGCTCTAGCGCCGCTTACGCAGGTTCAGGAGCAGCACGCCGAGGAGGATCAGCGCCCCGCCGGCTAGCTGGAGGGGCGTCAGCCGCTCGCCGAGCAGCAGCGCCGATAGGCTCACGGTGAACAGCGGCTCTATCGTCGACACGAGCGACGCGTCGGACGAGCCGATGATGCGGATGGACGCGAACAGCGTGACGATGGGTATGACCGATCCGACCACGGCGATACCGACGACGCCGGCTATCGACGCGGGCGTTGAAGGCAGCAGGAACGAGCCGGAGACGGCCGTGACGCTCCAGTAGACGACGGCCGATACCGTCATCAGGTTGGCCGTCAGGAAGGTCGGGTCGATGCCGACGGTGACGCGCTCCCCGATGACGAGGTAGCCGGCGTAGCTGACGGCTACCGACAAGCCGAGTAGGTAGCCGATGAGCGGATACGAGCCCCTGGTCCATAGAGTCAGGACGCAACCGGCGCCGGATAGCGCCAGGGCGATCAGCTGCTCGCGCCTAGGCCTGCGGCCGAAAAACAGGAACCAGAACCCGACTACGAAGGCCGGGTATAGGTATAGGAGCAGCGACGCTATCCCCGGGTCGAGGAACCTGACCGTGACGAAGAACAGCCCGGCCTGGGGCGCGAAGCCGAAGGCGCCGAGCAGCATGGCCGAGCGGTACTGCCGCCACGGCCTGCGATGCCCGCCCTGCTTGAGGAGGACGCACCACAGGATGGCGGCCGCCAGGCTGAAGCGCCAGGCCAGAGCCTGGGCCGGCGCCATGCCCTGAGAGTAGGCCAGCTTGGCGAACAAACCGAGCGTCGAGAAGGTGACCGCCGAGACGACGGCTAACGCGACGCCCGTGGCCCTGGATGGAGCGGCCTCGGCCGACGGGGACTGGCTCACGATCCGGAGTCGAAGGCGACGCCGCCGAGCTCATAGTCCTCGGGACGGACCGCCCGGCGCACGGCCTCCGCGTCGGCCAGCTTGCGCTCCAGCTCCGCGAGGCGCCAGGCGCCGCCTTCGATCGGCTCGCCGCCCTCGTAGGCGGCCAGGGCCTCGAGCGCCTTACGCGGCTCGTCCGGACCCGACGGCCTCGCGACCGCGGGCAGTGACTCGGGCTCCGGCGCCTGGGTCGCCGACGGCCGTTCCACCGCCTTCGCGTAGACCACACGGCGCAGGTTCTCGCGCCTGATGCGCTCGTTCTGCCTGGCCACCGAGCCGGAGCGCAGGGCCGGTATGGCCCAGAACAGTACCGAGAAGACCAGCGGCACCATGCCGAGACCGACGGCTATGACGCCGAGCGGATCGGCGAACAGCTCCGAGAAAAACCTGGCGACGAACCAGAAGAGGTAAGTGCCGCCCGAGACCGGCCGGTTCGCTAGCGTGTCTACCGCCAGCGAGCAGTATAGGAAATAGGAACCGAAGGCCAAGTTGACTCCGTTGATCGCGGCGTACCAGACGTTCGACTTCTTGGCGTTCGCCGAGAAGGGCCGGAGGCGCTTAAACGGGGAGTCGGTGATGCCCGCATCGTCGCCTCTGGCCCGTAGAAGCAGCTTGGGGAAGCGATAGTATACCGTGCCGGCCTCGCTGACTTCGGGACTGCCCTCGAACTCGTACAGGTAACGGTTGATCGCCAGATCGGCCTCGTCGGGCGGCAGGCCGGTCAGCGCCATGAAATCCTCGAGCAGTATCACGCCCTTCTTGACCCGGGCGAGGGCCACGAAGGCCCGCTTCTGGACGGCCTCGTGGTCGGCGTTCGGGTCGTCCTCGCCGAAGACGAACGAGAAGATGGCCTTGTGAAGCGGGCGACGGTTCGCCTTAGACCGGGCTCGGGAGTCCGCGGCGTAGCGACGCTGTCCCGGCGACGAGAACACCTCGTTATAGAACCAGACGCGCACGAGCAGGTCGACGAGGCGGCCGGTCAAGGCCAAGCCGCCGCCGCGGCTCCGGCTCTTGCCGTCCCGGTCCGACGCGTTAGCGGCCACGGAGGCCACGAGCGACAGTAGCACGAGGGCGATGAACAAGGCGAAGTAACCGACGAGCATGACCATGATCCAAGCCTTGAACAAGAAGGTCCCGACCTTGACGGCCGCCTTGCCAGCGACCCTCGCGAGGCGCCTGGCGGTCGGCCCGAAACCCCTATAACGGCTATGGAAACCGTCCGGGAAGGAGTACAGAATCTCTCCGGACTCGGTCACCTTGAGCCGGCCCGAGTACTCGTCGGCGACGGCCGGTAGCTCGGCGTCCACCTGCGGCTTCGGTAGCCCGGTGAAGGCTACGACGTCCGCCGGCGCAGCCTCGCCCGCGCGCTTCTTGAGAGCGCCGACTATGGCCTCCCTGACCGCGGTCCTATTGTAATCGAGCACGTTCGAATCGTTCGTCATCGCGTCTCCCCTATCGCTATTCCGACAATGCTAACATCAACTGACGAGGCCCGCGTAGAGCGACTCGTACTCTCGGGCCGAGGCCGCCCACGAGAAATCGATGGCCATCGCGCGCTTCCTCATGGCCTCGATCTGCCCGGGCCGGTTGTAGAAGGCCCAGACGGCCCAGCCGGCCGTGTCGTAGACGGCGCGCGGGGTCAGGCAGTCGAACAGGAAGCCGGTGCCGGCGCCGCTGTCCTGGTCGAAGTTCGAGATGGTGTCCGCGAGGCCACCGGTCCGGTGGGCTACGGGCAAGGTGCCGTAGCGTAGCGAGTACATCTGGTTGAGTCCGCACGGCTCGTAGCGGCTCGGCATCATGAAAAAGTCAGAGCCCGCCTCGATCAGGTGGGCCGCGGGCTCGGAGTAGCCTATCCTCGAGCCGAAGTTCGGAAGTCGACCCGCCAGCTCGACGATGGCGCGCTCGCACCAGGGCTCGCCCGAGCCCAGGACGACGAACTGCAGGTCCATGTCCCGGCACATCCCCTCGACGCAGCCGTAGGTGGGGCCGAAGAGCTCGCCGATGCCCTTCTGGTCGGTCAAGCGCGACACCATGCCGAAGAGGGGCTTGTCCGGATCCTCGGGTAGGCCGAATTCACGCTGCAGGGCCGCCTTGCAGGCCGCCTTGCCGCGGAGGTCGTCGGTCGAGTAGCGGGCAGGCAGGTAGCGGTCGTGGGCCGGATCCCAATCCTGGGCGTCCACCCCGTTGAGTATGCCGACGAGGTCGGCGCCCCGGGAGCGCAGGAGGCCGTCCAGGGTGCAGCCGAATTCGGGCGTCTGGATCTCGCGCGCGTAGGTAGGCGAAACAGTCGACAACCCGTCGGCGCAGACGATGCCCGCCTTGAGCGCGTTGATCGAGTCGTAGTACTCGAAGCCGGCGCCGTGGAACAGCTCCCATGGCAGGCCAAAGTATGGATAGGCGTCCTTGGGGTAGATACCCTGGTAACCGAGGTTATGGATGCTCAGGAGGCTGGCCGATGAGGCGTAGCCAGGCTCCGCGTAGCGCAGATAGGCCGGCAGGAAACCGCCTGGCCAATCGTGGGCGTGGAAGACGTCGGGCTTCCAGCGTAGCGCGTCGCATAGCCTGAAGGCGGCCCTGGATAGGAACGCGAAGCGGCGCGGGTTATCGGCGTAATCGGGCTCGGTTTTGTCGCCGTATAATCCGTCGCGGCCGAAGAAGCCGGGGTGATCGATGAGGTACACGGGCAGGTCGGAATCGGGCAGGAGGCCCTTGTAGACGAGCGCTCGCTCGACCGAGCCCCCCATCTCGACGACGAGCTCCCCCTCCCGCCGAGAAAGCCCCTCGACGGGAACCGAGCCGTAGCGGGGCATCACGACGCGGACATCGTGCCCGAGGCGGCGCAGGGCCTTGGATAAGGCCGAGACGGCGTCCGCGAGCCCGCCAGACTTGGCGTAGGGCGTCGCCTCGCTGGTTACCATAAGCACGTGCACAGGCCGGCTCCTCGTATGCGCAAAACCTGCGCGGTATTAGTCGTTCTCAGTGCTTAACAAACAAGCAGTATACTAAGATACGGGCCTGCGGGCAACGCCGCGACGGATGGCGCCAGCCGCATTCAGCCGGTGGCGGCCGTACGCTCCGAGAAGGGGCTGGCTCGCTCGAGCACCGCGCGGACTATCCCGCCCTCCTGCCCGACGAGCCCTGGATCTGTTGCCAGGAGGGCCGCGGCGTCCTCTCTGGCCGCCTCGAGCAGCTCGGCGTCGCGCACTGGGTCGGCGAAGGCCAGCCTCAGGGCGCCGGCCTGGGTCGTGCCGGTGATCTCGCCGGGGCCTCGGATGCGCAGGTCCTCCTCGGCTATCTCGAAGCCATCCGTCGTCGACTTCATCGCCATCACGCGGCGCTTGCCGTCCTCGGACAACCTGGCCCCGTCCTCCGCCCGGCCGTCGGACCAGACGAGGAAACAGTACGACTGCAGGTCGCTCCGCCCTACCCTGCCGCGTAGCTGGTGCAGTGCCGCGAGCCCGAAGCGCTCGGCGTGCTCGACGACCATGCAGGTAGCCTCGGGGACGTCGACGCCGACCTCGACGACGCTCGTGGCGACGATGAACGATAGCCGGCCGGCGGCGAAGTCGGCCATCGTCTGGCGCTTCTTCTCCTCGGGTAGCCTGGCGTGGATCAGGCCGCCTTGGTACTCGGGGTAGACGTCGCGAGACAGGCGCTCGAACATGGCCTCGGCGTCCTTCAGGGCCAGCCGGTCGGAACGGTCGACCAGCGGATAGACGAAGTAGGCGCGCCTACCGGCAGCCAGCTCGCGCCGTACGAATTCGTAGACCTTGGCCTCGTTGCCGTCTTTGGCCAGGTGCGTGACGACGGGCAGTCGGCCCTTCGGCATCGTGCGTATCGTCGATATCGCGAGGTCTCCGAAGGCGGTCAGCGCGAGGGTCCTCGGGATGGGCGTCGCGGTCATCATGAGCATGTCCGGCTTGCGTCCCTTAGCGCCGAGCGCCAGCCGCTGGAGCACGCCGAAACGCTGCTGCTCATCGACGACGGCCAGGCTGAGGTTCCGGTACTCGACGTCGCCCGAGAATAGGGCGTGCGTGCCGATGACGAGGTCCACCTCGCCTCGGGACAGGGCGGCCAGGAGCGGTCGCCTCGCGGCGTCGGCGACGTTGCCCGACAGGAAGGCGAGCCGTACGCCGAGCGGCTCGAGCAGCCTGGCGGCGGTGTCGGCGTGCTGCCTGGCCAGGAGTTCGGTCGGGGCCATCATCGCGACCTGGCCGCCCGAGGCTATGGCGTAGAGCGCCGCGAAGAACGCGACGAGGGTCTTGCCCGAACCCACGTCGCCCTGGAGGAGCCTGGCCATCGGATAGGGGCCCGATAGATCGGCGACGATGTCGGCGACGGCGGCCTTCTGGTCGGCCGTCAGCTCGAACGGTAAGCGCTCCTCGAGGGCGAGCGCCAGGCCGGCCGGAGGCGGCTCACGAGGCCGCTCGTCGGAGCGCCTGGACGCGGCTCGCCTGGCTATCATCACCTGGAGATAGAACAGCTCCTCGTAGGCGAGGGCGCGCTTGGCCTCGACCGTCTCGGCCGGCGTCGAAGGGGCGTGCAGGGCGCGCAGGGCCTCGGCCTTGCGTAAGAGGCCGCGCCGATCGCGTATCGAAGGAGGTAGCTCGTCGTCCACCGCTCCCCAGCGCGCTAGCGCTCCGGTTACGAGCTTGCGCATCGTCGACTGGCCGAGGCCCTCGGTCAGCGGGTAGACGGGCCTGACGCCGTCCGGAAGCCCGTCGGCCACCTCGTCTACCGGCTCGGCGTCGAAGGCCGACGACTGCAGCTCGGAGTAGCGGTAGTCGAAGCGGCCGTACAGCTTCAAGGAAGAGCCGACCGGCAGGCTGCGCTCGAGGAAGGGCCGGTTGAAGCAGACGAGGGCGGCCCTCGTCCCGCGCTCGTCCTCGACCCAGACCTTGAGGGTACGCATGCGGCCGAAGCCGAACCAGTCGTGGGCGACCACGGCGACGCGGCAGTTGACGGGGCCCGACCCGAACTCCGACAGGAGCCTCGGCGCCGACCGGTCCTCGTAGTCTCGCGGCGCGAGGAGAAGAAGGTCCGCGCCGGTGAAGACGCCAAGCCTGGCCAGGCGCTTACAGACCGACGGCCCGGCACCCTTGAGGTCGGATACCGGCGCCCCTATTTCACGGAGGAACAACGCCGCCCTAGCGCCAGGCCGCGGCCGCGAGCAGCCAGCCGTAGAAATCGAGGCCCGAGGCCGGGCCGTCCGGGTCGAAGGCGCTACCGTCGACCAAGGCCATCACGCCCTCCTCCACCACGCCGAGGGCCGCGTCGAAGTACGGCGAGCCGAGGGGCACGTCCGGCACGGGGCTACGGCCCCGCGAGGCGTAGCGGGCCGTATAGCGCGCCGCCATCGCCCGGTCGCCCCGGCACATCATCGTCCAGAGGAACATCGCCGCGTCCTTCCTCGTGGCCGGGGACTTGGCGTCTGCGCCCGAGTCGATATACCAGCCGGCCGCCTTGAGCCGCTCGAACAGCACACCAGCGGCCCATGGCGCCCCGCCGGTGACGCGGTCCATCGCGGTGGTCTCCGACTGGGCGACCGCCGCCATGCCGAGCAGGGTGATGGGGACGCGCGTCAGGTACGCCGAGGCGTCGGCCGACGGCGCCGACTCGGCGTCGCGCAGCGACCAGGCCCGCTCGCGCTCGTCTCCGAACAGGAGGGCGTACTCCTCGCCGAGCCTGGGCAGGGCCGCGTCGAAGGCAACGATGGCCTCGCGGATGCGCCCGAGCGCCAGGAGGGCCGAGCCCCTCTCGGCCCCGACGCGATAGCCGCCATCGGCTACGGCCGCCGAGCGATCGAGGACCGCGAGCCGCTCAGCCTGGGTCGGAGCCAGGCGGGACTCGACGACGGCTGCGACCTCGTCGCCCCGGTACGCCGCCTTGGAGGCGGCCAGCAGCCTGGCGGCCGCGTTCCGGTCCCCGGACTGGATGGCGGCCTCGGCCGACAGCGCGAGTATCCTCGCGCTCCTGGCCGAGTCGCTCGACGGCGCGGACGCGAGCTCCGCGAGGCGGGCTCGGGCCGCGGCCAGGTTGCCGGCCCCGGGCACCGCCCTGGACCGCACGAGGCTGGACTCGAGTTCGGCGAGCTCGGCGGGATCCTCCCCGGCCGGCGAGTCGTAGTACACGTCGCGCTGGATCGAGGCGCAGGAAGCGGCGGCCATGCCGGCCGCGACGGCCGTCGCCACTACAGCCGCGAACCTGGACAATCTCTTCATCTCGTCCGTCCTTTCAGCGACCGGAGTAGGCGCGCAGGGTATCGTCGGCGCCGCGCACGACCATATCGTCCGTTCCGTCGCCGTCTATGTCGATGAAACGGGGAGCGCCAGCCCCGGAGACGGGGTAGCCGGGCAATAGCGATAAGTCACCCGAGAACGCGTACAGCGCGTCGCCGCCGCCCGATACGTACAGCTCCTCGCGACCATCGCCGTCGGCGTCGTAGGCCGTAACGGCGGCGCCGCGGGCCGACTGGCGGCCGACCCTGACCGAGCCGAGCGTCGAACCGTCCAGGCCCACCCGGTACAGCGTCCCCTCGACCGACAGCGCATAGACGGAGCGCCAGCCGGGCGCCCATACCGGAGCCGCGTCGAAGCTGCCCTCGAGCGGCACCGGGAAGCCGGGCGACGCCGCCGCGTCGATGGCGTAGGCCAGAAGCTGGCCCGCCTCGGTCAACGCCAGCGCGCGACCGTCGGCCGCGGTATCCGCCCCGGCGAAGGCCGGCGCCGCCGAGGCGATACCGGGTAACGGCACGGGCCAGCCGGGTAGCGCCATGCCCTCGAGGTCCATCAGGTAGAGCTCGGAATCGAACGAGCGCGGCAGGGCCGCCAGCGCGTATCCGGATACGGCAGGGGCCGATCGTTGTCGCGAGTCGAAGGCGCTCGAGAAGCGGGTCGAGCCGTCGGCCGATACGAGCATCAGCGCCGGCTCCGAGGCCACCGGCACGACCAGGCGACCGAGCGACGCGACGCAGGGTCCGGAGACCTTCTGCCCGGTCACGAGCGGGAAGCCTTCGAGCGGCCTCAGGGTCGCATCCAAGCGATAGACGGTGCCGCGATCGGAGACGGCCCAGAGCGCGGCCATGCGGCCGTTCCCATGATCGAGGGCGAGCCAGCCTGGCGCGTCCAGCTCGGCCTCGTAGCGCGCCCCGGACGACAGGTCGACCCCACGCAGCTTCTGGCCGCTCGTCCAGAAGGCGACCGGCACGCCGGAGGCCGTCCTGCCTAAGACCGGGTCCGAGCCCATCCTGCCGCCTGCGTCGATAGGGAAGCCCGGCAGCGTCGCCTTAACGCCCTTGGCGGCCGGTACCGCCGACAGCTCGAGCCTGACGGAACCGGGCGATAGTCGGACCGAGGCGACCCCCCGCCCGTACAGCTTGAGCGCCGATGCGAGCCCCGCGTTGCCGCGCATGAAGAACGGAACGCTCCGGTCGAGCGAATAGAACAGCGAGGCCGACGACTCGGGCGAGACGCCGGCCGCTCCGTCCTTCCACCGGTCCGTCTTGACCAGGAGCCGGCCGTCCCTCGTCTCGGCGACCGCGGCGGCTAGCAGCTCGGCGCTCTGGCAGACGTACAGGAAGCCGTCCTCGACCAGGTAGAACGGTTCGACGAGGCCGACGCCGAGCTGCTCCAGGAACGACCGCAGGAACGGAGGGAACACGATGCGTGGTACGCGGGTATCGCCGACCATCGCCGACACGTCGCGGCCGACCAGGAGCGAGCCGAAGATGGTATCGAAGACCCGCCTGCGCGCCTTCTCGTCGGCGATCCGCGCGAAGAAGACCGGTTCCGAGCCGAGCGAGCTACCGTACACGCCCAGCTCGTCGCCCATCCACGAGAACAGGAGGGCGTCCAGGCCGAGGCCGAGCGCCAGTTTCGAGGCCCTGTCGGCGGTATCGAAGGCGGATACGACCGAGTCGCCGAGCGCCGGGGACAGGGCCTTCCACAGCCCGGACGGCTCGCCGGCCGCCAGTAGCGTGAAGTACGAGGCTGATTCGGGGAAACGGGACAGGATCGACGGCGTCCTGGAGCGGCGCCCGAACAAGGCCGCCAGGCCGGAGTCGCGTACGGTCGAAGTCAGGTTGACGGACAGCTCGACGCGCTCGTTCGCGAGCCTCAGGTCGACGACGGCGAGCGACGGGAACTCGAGCGCGGACAGGAGCCCGGCGGCCAGTCCGCCTCCCGAGGCCAGGCCGGCGGTCAGCGTCGCCGGATCGACGAGGAAGCGCAGCGAACCCGATGACGGCTCGGCCAGGGCCGCCGCCAGGGCCGGGTCGACGCCGCGGCCGGTCGGCTCGCGGGCCGCGGCCAATAATTCTACGCTCGAGGCGACGACGAGCGCGTCGCGGTACCTGACGGCGTAGATCGTCGCCTCGCCCGCCTTGAGCTCGAAGCGCGACGGCGTCGCCTCGGGCACCCACGACAGGCCGGGAACCTTGGCCAGCAGGCCCGGGACTAGCCTCGCGGCCAGGGGCGCCAGGCGCAGAGCCGCCGACCGGTACCCGAGCGAGGCCGCCGCCACGAAGCCGCCGCCTTCGTAGAGCGCGGCGTCCACCCTGAGGTCGGCCAGGCGGTCGAAGGCGGCCGTCCGCAGGAAGGGCTGGGCCCGCAGCGAGCGCACGAGGCCCCGCGCCGCGCCGAGTTCCGGCCCCGACAGGATCGCGTCGAGCGCCTTGAGGTCCAGGGCCTCGCGGACGAAGGTCCCGGCCGAAGGCAGGCTCGCGTAGGCCTGGAAGCCGGGAGGCATGTGGGCGGCCGGATCGCTCCTCGACAGGACCGAAACGACGAGCAAGCCGGCGGCGGCCAACGCGGGCGCGCCGACGACGATCCCGAGTACCCAGGCCACGGCCCGTAGCGGCCTTCGCCCCTTCCGCCCCTTTCCATCATCGACCGTCGCGGCCGCTCCGTCTCCCGATCC
Organism: Spirochaetota bacterium; assembly: GCA_029560805.1. GTDB lineage: Bacteria > Spirochaetota > Spirochaetia > Treponematales > UBA12059 > SZUA-370. Next base: position 6,176 of record JAKQKE010000035.1, on the reverse strand, counting down.
GTCGATTGTTGGCACGTCGTCCTCCGGAACATGGTACTGGCAAGCCCGCCGATTGTCGACCGAAACCCGCGGTTGCGTCAACGCCCGCCGCGTGCGATCATCACCTCGCTGATATGCACGGTACGGAAAGAGGAGCGTATATGAAGCCTATAGAACGACTACGGACCCTCGACGCCGAGGCCAAGCTCGTGGAGCACATCGGCGCGGCGCTCGGCTGGGATCAGGAAACCTACATGCCCGCGGGCGCCATCGACGAGAGGGCCGACCAGCTCGCCTATGTCGAGACGCTGGCGCACGAGAAGGCCACCGCGCCGGAGATAGGCCGCCTGCTCGACGAGCTGGGTTCGACGGGGACCGAGCCGTCCGGCCCCGTGAGCCTGCCGACGATAGACCGAGCCTACCTACGCGTTATGCGGCGCCGGTACGACCAGGCGACCAAGCTGCCGGCCGAGCTCGTCTCGGAGATGGCCAGGGCGACGAGCCTGTCCCAGGCGGCCTGGGTCGACGCCAGGAAGCATAACGACTTCAAAGCCTTCGCCCCGCACCTATCCAAGATGCTCGAATATAACAAGAAGGTGGCCGCCTGCCTCGATCCGTCCAGGAAGCCCTACGACGTGCTACTCGACCGCTTCGAGGAAGGCGCCAGCGAGGAACAGGTCGCCTCGATCTTCGGGCCGCTACGCGAGGAGCTCGTCTCCCTGCTCGATAGGATACGCGGCAAGCCGCAGATCGACGACTCGTTCCTGCACCGGCACTGCCCGGCCGCGGCCCAGGCCGAGGCCAGCGCGTACTTCATGCGCGCGCTGGCCTACGACGAGAAGCGTGGTCGGCTCGACACCACGGCCCATCCGTTCACGACCACGCTCGGCGAGTCGGACGTACGCATCACCACGCGCTACCTCGAGGATTACTTCCCGTCGAGCCTGTTCAGCACCATCCACGAGAGCGGGCACGCGCTATACGAGATGGGCATAGACCCGGCGCCGGAGTACCGCCGCACCTCGCTCGCCGAGGCTTCCAGCATGGCCGTCCACGAGTCGCAGTCGCGGCTCTGGGAAAACACCGTCGGCCGCTCGCTCGGCTTCTGGCTACAGCACCTGCCGGCTCTCAGGCAGATCGTCGCACCCGTCCTCGACGGCGTCGGGCTCGAGGAGTTCTACCGCGCCATCAACAAGGTCGAGCCGTCGCTGATTCGCACCGAGGCCGACGAGGTGACCTACGGCCTCCACGTGATCCTGCGCTTCGAGCTCGAAGGACGGATGCTATCGGGCGACCTGGCGGTCGACGAGCTGCCGGCGGCCTGGAACGACGGCATGCGGCGCCTGCTCGGCGTCACGCCGTCGAACGACGCCGAGGGCTGCCTCCAGGACATACACTGGCCGATGGGCTCCTTCGGCTACTTCCCGAGCTACGCCCTGGGCAACCTCTATGGCGCCCAGTGGTGGGACGCGATGAAGGCCCAGGGACTCGACCCGAAGGCGGCCGTCGAGCTCGGCGACCTCGGTTCGATCCTATCCTGGCTCAGGTCGAACGTACACCGCTGCGGCTCGATGTACAGGCCCGGCGAGCTCGTGGAGCGGGTCACCGGAGCCCCGCTCGACCCGTCGCACTTCGTGCGCTACCTGAACGACAAGTACGCTGGGGTCTATGGGCTCTGATTCCGCAACGGTCGCAGAGGCGCTGCGCATGGCCCTCGCGACGGCCACGTTCTTCGTCGGATTGGCGGGCGCGGCCGGTTTGCGCTCGATCCTGAGGCACGGCGACGGCGGCGGTACGCGCCGGGCCAACGCCGCGATGGCCGCCGCTAGCGTGGCCGTCGCCATCGCGGCCTGGGGCTTCGTCACGGCGACGAGGGCCGCCGTCGCCGCGCCCGCCGGACTCTCCTGGTACGTAGCCGCTGGCGGCGTAGCTGGCCTCCTCGTCGGGATGTTCCCGAGGGCGGCCGGCGTTCCGCTCGCCTTGGCCGCGTTCGCGTCGGCCGCCCTGCTGTCGGCGGCACTATCGGGTTGGCTGCCCTGGGAGCCGGGAGCGGAGGCCGCCTCGATCACGGTGTATTCGGCCGACTCGGGCGGCTCGTCGATAACGCTACGATACGCCGTTCCCGGCGGCAGGATGGTCGAACAGGACCTGTCCTTTGGGCCGGGCGACCTCTGGCTGACCTTCGAGCTGGTCGACATACGCGGCCCCGCCTCGCTCGCCTACGGCCGGCGGCGCTACAGGCTCGCCGGGGCGTCGGACGGCGGCGACGGGGCGATCATCAAGGGCGACCGCGGGCCGCTCCTCGACGCTGCGGGCGGGCGACGGCTGGCCGGGGCGCTCGGCTGCTCGGTGGCCGAGCTGGAAGCGCCGCCCTTCGAGCCGGAGCCCCTGGCCGTCGTCGCCTACCTGCTGCACGACGACGGCGCCGTCGTCATGAAAGAGCGCTAGAGGCCCGGCGTCGGCCGGGCCGGAGGCGCTAGGCGCCGGGTCCGAAGGCCGCGGCCAGGCGTTCCACGGCCGTCTCGACCGTGCGCCTCGGGCAGCCGAGGTTCATACGAGCGAAGCCGGCGCCGGCCGAACCGAAGCGGAGGCCCGCATCCAGCCACAGGCCGGCCCGCTCGACGATCTCCGCGCCGACGTCGCCCTGAAGCCCGACGCCCCTGAAATCCAGCCAGGCCAGGTACGTGCCCTCGAGCGGATAGGCCCGTATGCCGGGAACGCGGGCCTCGAGGCCGGATACGAGGGCGTCATAGTTGCCGCGCATATGGCGGAGCGCCTCATCGAGCCAGGCCGAGCCCTCGCGGTACGCCGCTATGACCGCGTCCTGGGCCAGGCAGTTCGGCGAGCCAATGCCCGTGGCCTCGCTCTCGGCGTCGAATCGAGCGCGGATGGCCGGATCGGGCGTGACGATGAACGACGCCTGGAGGCCGGCAATATTGAAAGTCTTGCTCGGCGCCCAGGCGGCGATCAGGCGATCAGTCGCGCCGCCGCCCAGGGCGAGCGACGGCACCATGCGCCCGTCGTCGTAGACCAGGTCGCCATGGATCTCGTCGGAGAACACGATCACGTCGCGGCGCTCGGCTATGTCGAATACGGCCTCGAGCTCGTCCCTCGTCCAAACGCGCCCGACCGGGTTGTGCGGGCTACAGAGCACGAGGAGCCTCGAACGGGAGCAAGCCGCGTCCAAGGCTCCCAGGTCGATACCGTAGCGGCCGTCGGACCTGGAGAGAGGGGCCTCGACGACGATCCGGCCGTTCTTCTCGACCATGTTCCTGAACGGGTGGTAGACCGGCGGCATGATGGCGACGCCGTCGCCCGGCTCGGTCAGCGCTCGAACGGCCGTCGCGATCGCCGGGACGATGCCAGGAGAGAAGGACAGCCACTCGCGCTCGATGGCTAAGCCGTGGCGCGAGCCCATCCAGTCGAGGTACGAATGGAAGAACGCCTCGGTCTTCATCGAGTAGCCGTAGACCGGATGCTCGGCCCTCCGCCTGATCGCCAGGGCGACGGCCGGCGGCGAGGCGAAATCCATGTCGGCCACCCACATCGGGATCACGTCGGGCCAGATCGACGAATGGCAGGCGCCGCCGGCCATCCACTTGACCGAGTCGGTGCCTCTCCGGTCTATCGGGCTATCGAAGTCGTACATGGCCTACAGCGACAGTATCGCTTCGATCTCCACGAGCCCGCCCTTGGGTAGGCCCGCGACCGCGACGGTCGATCGGGCGGGCTTGTCACCCTTGAAGCGGGCGCCGTAGACCTCGTTGACCACCGGGAAGTCGGCCATATCCTTGAGGAAAATCGTCGTCTTGACGATGCCGTCGAGCGAGCAGCCGGCGGCCTTCGCCAGGGCTTCAAGGTTCTTCATCGCCTGCTCCGCCTGGGCGCGCACGCCGCCTGGCGCGAACTCTCCGGTCGCCGGGTCGAGGCCAAGCTGGCCGGAGCAGAATACCAGGTCGCCGACCTTGACGGCCTGCGAGTACGGGCCGATGGCCGCCGGGGCCGAGGTGGTGGCTATGACGCTCTTGCTCATGATGACGCTCCTTACGGTGTAGTGGCTAGGCGATGGACGCCTTGGCTCGATGAGATAACCGGCGCGCCGGTTCCAGGCGGCTAGTATGCCCCCTCCCGGGTATCGTGTCAAACAAACCCCCGAACGGCTTGACTGCGGCTTGACTGCGGGTCGCCGTACGTCGTCTACTCAGGGCATGATACGGCGAGTACCGACTTTCTGCGGCAAGGACTGCGGCGGCAACGCCTGCCCGCTCCTGGCGGTCTTGAACGGCGGCCGCGTCGAGCGCCTCGAGAGGAACCCCGCCGGAGCCGAGCTCAAGCCATGCCCGCGAGGCTACGCGCTCCACCGAGAGCACTACGCGGCAGAACGGCTCCTCTCGCCGCTCATCGCCGACGGCCCGCGCGGCTGTGGTCGCTACCGGGAGGCGAGCTGGGACGAGGCGCTGTCGCTGGTCGCCGATCGCCTCGGCGAGCTCCGGGCCAGACATGGGCCGACCGGCCTGATGGCGCTCGGTAGCTCCGGCTCGACGGGCCTCGTCCACGACAGCCAGAACCTGCTCAAGCGCTTCGTGAACGCCTGCGGCGGCGGCGTCCATCCGAGGAGCAACTATTCAAACGGGGCGGCTGGCTTCGCGCTACCGTACCTATTCGGAGCCGCGGCCAGCGAATCCGGCTGGGACGCGAAGACGGTCAGGCAAAGCCGCCTGATCGTCCTTTGGGGCGCGAACATACTCGAGGCCAGGCTCGGCGCGGAGCTCGGGCCCGAGGTCGCCGCAGCCGCCCGATCGGGCGTGCCGGTCGTCTATATCGACCCGCGCAGGACGATGACGGCCAAAGCCCTCGGGGCGAGCTGGATACCGATACGGCCGGGCACCGATGCGGCCATGATGCTCGCGACGCTGCGCGTCCTATTCCGGGACGGTCTCGTCGACCGCGATGGCGCCCGCCGCCTGGCGGTCGGGCTCGACGAGCTGGAACGCTACGTCTCAGGAGACGATGACGGCGTCGAGCGCTCGCCCGCCTGGGCCGAGCGTATCTGCGGCGTGCCGGCCGGCGTCATCGAGGGCTTCGCCCGTAGCTACGCGGCCGCCCGCCCAGCCATGCTCGTCCCCGGCTACTCGATCCAGCGCGTCGCCCGCGGCGAGGAGACCTTCAGGCTATCGGTCGCCCTGCAGGTCGCGACCGGCAACCTCGGCGTCCCGGGAGGCTCGTCGGGCTCGCTCAACAATCGCCTGCCCGGCGTGCGCACGGGAGCGATGCCGGACCTGGCCGACCGCCTAGTCGGCGACGCCCGAACCCTTACCGTGCCGGTGCTACGCTGGCCCGACGCCATCCTGTCCGGCCGCTCGGGCGGATTCCCGGGGGACGTCAAGGCCGCCTACGTGGCCGGCTTCAACGCGCTGGGCCAGGGCGCCGACAACCGAAAATCGGCCCGAGCGCTCGAGTCGCTCGAGTTCTCGGTCTGTCACGAGATGTTCATGACTCCGACGGCCAGGCGATGCGACGTGGTACTACCGGTCCTCTCGCCGCTCGAGAAGGAAGACGCCTGCGCGCCCTGGCACGGCAACTACCTGCTGTACAAACCCGCCGCGCTGCCGCCGCGGGGCCTGGCCAGGAGCGACTACGACATCTTCGCGGAGCTGTCGGAGCGTCTCGGCGCAGGCGAAGCCTTCTCGGAGGGCCTGAGCGCTACGGGCTGGCTCGACCGGCTCCTAGCCGAATCAGAAATCCGCGACCTCGAGGCGTTCAAGGCGACAGGCGTCTACTTCGGCGCCGACCGCGAGCGCGTGGGGCTGGCCGAATTCGCCTCTGACCCCGAGTCGTACCCGCTGCCGACGCCGTCCGGCAGGATAGAGCTTCGGAGCGACGACTACGCCCGCGATACGGGCGATACCGCCATCCCGACCTGGAAGGACCGCGAGCCCGACCCCTCCCTGCCCTTCCTGCTCATAACGCCGAAGACGATCAGGCGCACCCACTCCCAGCTAGCGTACGAGCCGGGGCCGGACCTCGGGGAGCTGTCCGTATCATTCGAGGACGCGGCCCGCCTGTCGCTGGCCTCCGGCGACCGGGTCGAGGTCGGTAACGCTTCGGGCAGGCTGCTGGCTACCGCGGCGGTAACGGACGATATCGCCCCCGGCGTCGTCTGCCTTCACGAGGGCGCCTGGTTCGACCCCGGCCCC
>JAKQKE010000092.1 GCA_029560805.1 Spirochaetota bacterium | reverse complement strand
TCGTCGTCGCGGGCGCCTTGCCCCGCTCGGCTATCGTCGCCGAGGCGCCGAGCGCCAGCAGGACGGGAGCGAGGCTCGAGCACGACTTGTTGGCGCCCAGATTGCCCCCGACCGTCGCGCGGTTCCGCGTGTTGCGGTTGGACATGGTTGCCGCGGCCGCCTTAATGGCGGACGGGATGGCCTCGGACTCGATCAGCTCCTGGAAGGTCGCGCCGGCGCCGATGCTCAGCGCGCCGCCCTTGGCCTCGACGGCCCGGGGGAGGACTGACGCCAGGTCGACGACGCGCTCCGGCTTGTCCCTGGCCTCGAAGGCCAGCGCGTAGGTGCCGCCGGCGAGCGCGAGAGCGCCCGGCCGGGCGAGCAGGTCGAGAGCCTCACCGAGGCTCTCGGGCCTATAATATTCCTTTACCATGCGGCTTGTATCCCCGCTTTCTCGTAGAGGCCCTTGGCGCAACGGTTGGCTTCGTTACGTATCCGGTCCTCGTCGACGCCGACTAAGCGCCCGTTCTCCACGACCATCTCGCCATTGACGACGAGGTGGTCGACCCCGTGGTTATATCCTGAGAAGAGTAGCGCGGCCGCCGGGTCGGACAGCGCGCCGGCGTACTCGAGCCTCATCACGTCGAACAGCGCGATGTCCGCCAGGGCGCCTATCTCCATCGAGCCCGCGTCCTCGTAGCCGAGTATGCGCGCGCCGCCAATCGTCGCGACGCCGAGCACCTCGCGGGCCGTAATGCCGCCCGAGCCGTAACGCACGCGTTGCAGGAGGAGCGCCTGCCTGGCCTCGCCGAGCATGTCGGAGGCGTCGTTCGACGCCGAGCCGTCGACGGCGAGGCCGACGGCGACGCCGCGGTCGAGCATCTCGCGCACGCGGCAAATGCCGGAGCCGAGCCTCATGTTCGATGATGGGCAGTGCGCGACGCCGGTGCCGGTCCTGGCCAGGTAGTCGAGCTCGTCGTCGTTGAAGTGTATGCCGTGAGCGTACCAGACGTCCTTGCCGACGAAGCCGCAGTCCTCCATGACCTTGAGCGGGCGGCGGCCGTACATCTGCACGCAGAAGTCGTCCTCGTCGTTCGTCTCGGCCAGGTGGGTATGGAGGCGGGCGCCGTACCTGCGCGCCAGGTCGGCGGCGTCGCGCATCGACTGCTCGGAGACCGAGAACGGCGAGCACGGCGCCAGGGCGACCTTGCGCATCGAGTCGGGCGCCGCGTCGTGGTACTTCCTGAGCGCTTCCTCGCTCTGGGCGAGGATCTCGTCCTCGTCCTGTACGACGCTGTCCGGGGGCAGGCCGCCGTCCTTCTTGGAGCGCGACATGGAGCCGCGGGTCGGCGCGAAGCGTAGGCCTATGTCGGCGGCCGCCTTGAACTGGATGCCGGGCAGGTCGCCGGTAAAGGAGCGCGGGTACAGGTAGTGGTGGTCCGTCGAGAGCGTGCAGCCGGTCTTGGCCAGCTCCGCCATCGCGAGCATGCTCGACCAGTAGACGGCCTCCTCGTCGATGCCCTTCCAGACTTCGTAGAGGTAGACGAGCCAGTCGAATAGCTTGGCGTCCTGGACGGCCGGCACGTTACGCGTCAGCGTCTGGTAGTAGTGGTGGTGCGTATTGACGAGCCCGGGCATGACGACGTGGCGGCTCGCGTCGATGACCTTGCAGTCGCCTGCCGGGACCGAGAGCGCTTTGCCTATCTTGGCGATGCGCTTGCCGTCGATGAGTACGTCCACGCCGGACAGGTCATCCCCGACGGAACCGGCGTCCGCGCCGGCTCCGTAGCGGGGGCGGACCACCCTGAAGCAGTCCTTGAGCAGTATCAACGTACTACCTCCGCATTAAAGTCGTTGATCATGGCGTCGAGATCGGCGGCCTGGGCGCGCAGTCCGCCCCAGTACGAGCGATAGTCGCTCCACTGGGCCCGGAGCTCGTCCACATTCTTACCGAGCTGCTCGACCCAGCTGAAGTACTTGAGCTGGTGCACGCGGCGCTTGTCGACCTGAGACAGCTCCAGCACGTAGTCGACCGACAGGCCCTGGATCCTGTCATAGTCCTTGTCGGCCTGTCGCTGGCCGTAGGCGCCGCGCTCGGCGTTCATCTCGGAGATTCGGCTACCGTACATGGCCATGGAGTCGGTGAACATGGTGAAGACCACGTCGTTCTCGTCCATCTCGTAGTACTTGGCCATCTTGATGGCCGCGACGAGGTTGCCGACGCCCGAGATGCCCAACAGATTCAGGCGGGCGATCGTATCCGCAGGTACACCCATCTCGGCCAGCACCTTGTGTCCGGCCGGCTCGTTGAACAGCCGGATGAAGCGGATGGGGAGCTCGTCGTCCACACCGATCGCGGCGTCGGTGTCGCGAAGGTTATGGATCCACGGAATGTGCTTGTCGCCGATGCCCTCGATGCGGTGGTCGCCGAAGCCGTTCTCGAGGATCGTCGGGCACTGCAGGGCTTCCGCGACGCCGACCTTGGCGCCGGGGAAGGTGTCCCGAAGGTAGCTGCCGGAGCCCATGGTCCCGGCCGAGCCGGACGATAGCACGGCGCCGGAGACGTGGTCGCCGGGCTTGGCGATCTTCTTGAAGACCTCGGCCATGGCCGGGCCGGTCACGGAGTAGTGCCAGAGGTGGTTCGGGAGCTGGTCGAACTGGTTGAAGATGACGCACTCGGGGCGGTTCTTCTCGATATCGGCGCAGGTGTCGAAGATCTCCTTGACGTTCGACTCGCACCCAGGCGTGGCTATCACTTCCTCGGCCATCGTCCTGAGCCAGTCGAAACGCTCCTTGCTCATGCCGGCGGGCAGGATGGCCACCGAGGGGCAAGACAGGAGCCGGGAAATATAGGCGCCGCCGCGGCAGTAGTTGCCGGTGCTCGGCCAGACGGCCTTCTTGGTCGTGGGGTCGAAGCGGCCGGTCACGAGCTCGGGTAGCAGGCACGATAGGGCCGCGCCGACCTTGTGGGCGCCGGTCGGGAACCACTTGCCGACGAGGCCGACGATACGGGCCTTGGTGCCGGTGATCTCGCGCGGGATCTCGAGGTAGTTGACCTCGCCGAACTGGCCGCCCTGCTCCTTGGGCTCGTTATGCCAGTTGACGCGGAACAGGTTGCGGCTATGGACGTCCCAGAGCCCGATGCCTTTGAGCTCGTCCTTGACCGACTGGGGGATCTTGGTCGGGTCCCTCATCTGCTCGTAGGTCGGAAGGATAATGCCCTTTTCTCTGCAGCGCTGGATGTTCTTCTTGCGCGCCTGCTCGTCTATCCGTAAATCGATCATGTGTCGCTCCTTGTTAGTTGAGAAAGATTGAACCACGGAGACACGAAGGCACGGAGTAATGTAAAAGGAATGACGTACGAAGGAAGGAGTACACCTTTCCCATAGTATTTTCTCCTCTTAGCTCCGTGTCTCTGTGCCTCCGTGGTTGTATTGTTCATTATAATCCCAGGCCCTTCATGGCGCCCGCGACGTCCTTGAGGCCCGAGCCGGTCAGCATGACGACGACCGTCTCGTCAGGCCTGACGCCGGCCTTGGCCTTGACGAAGCCGGCCCACGCGGCGCTCGAGCTGGGCTCGGCGAAGAGCCCGGCCTTGGCCGCTAGCTCCTTCTGGGCCGCCAGTATCTCCGCGTCCGTTACGACGACGGCCTTGCCGCCGTGCGCCTTGAGCTTCGCG
>JAKQKE010000080.1 GCA_029560805.1 Spirochaetota bacterium | reverse complement strand
GCATCGAATTCAGGCGCGAGCTCATCGCCAGATTTCCCGAAAAGATAGATATGGGTATAGCGCTGTTCCTGCTCGGCTATGACTACGAGTCCATCGGAGACTGGGACGCGGCCCTCGACTCGTACCGACGCTTCCTTCCCGCGTCGGGCGCGGAGGTACCCGGCCACCCCGACGCGATCCAGTACGCCCAGCAGTTCATCGACCTGGCGACCATACGCAAGGACTGGACCTACGAGACACTCGACGAGCTGCTCGAGGCCGTCTCGACGGCCATGGCGACGGGCAACGCGCGATCGCTCGCCAGGATACGCGCCAAGGTCGGCTTCTTCGCTATGGACTGGTACCAGGATAAGTCCGACGGCAACAGCCAGGTGCTGTTCGATTTCGCGGCTTTCACCTCCGGTACGCGCATCCAGCGGGCTCCAGCCCTCGACCCGAGCTCGAACGCCAACGAGGCCTTCCTACGCACCTGGGGATGGACCGAGCGTATCTCGGTCTGGTACCTGTACTTCCGCAAGGTGAATTTTCCCGCCGACCCGGAGGTGCACGGCCGCTGGGAGTGGGCAGGCATCTACTTCGGGGAGAAGATGCAATGAGGCGCCCGGCCGTCGCGGCCGTCGCCGCGACCCTGGCGACCGCCGCGCTCGCGGGGCGGGCCTTCGGCCTAGACGGTCAGGCCGGGACGCCGACCCCTTCCCCGGCGGCGGCGGCCATCGCCGCCATCGCGGCCGCCTCCGAGCCTGAGCCGCCGACGTCCGCGGCCGCGGCCGAACAGGCGATCCCGAGGCCGCTCCGATCCTCCGGCCTCGGCGCGCCCCTATACGAGCACCACGCCGGCCCCGAGCGCTATACGCTCGAGCTGCCGTACGGCGAGCCGCAGTTCGAGCGCTTCAGGGCCTCGTACCTGACGGCCGGCGGCCGGCTCTGGCTCGAAGCCGTCTACGAGCGCTCGAGGCCCTACGCCTCGCACGTGCTCGAGCGGATACGCTACTACGGCCTGCCCGAGGAGCTGTTCTTCCTGCCGTTCATCGAGTCGGAGTACTCGGCCAAGGCCGTCAGCCGCTCCGGCGCGTCCGGGCTCTGGCAGTTCATGCGCAACAGCGTCGGCGGCTACGATATGCGTATCGACGACTGGGTCGACGAGCGCCGCGACTTCATGAAATCCACCGACGGCGCCCTGCGTAAACTCCTGTCGAACTACGAGCGCTTCGGCGACTGGCCGCTGGCTATAGCGGCGTACAACTGCGGGGCCGGTGCGATGGACCGCGCGATCAAGGCGGGCGGCGGCGTCCGCGACTACTGGGTTCTCCGGGAACGAGGCCTCCTCCCGTCGGAGACGGCCTCGTACATTCCCAAGTTCCTGGCCGTGGTCTCGGTGGCCATGCACGGCGGCCGCAACGGCCTCGCGCAGTCCTGGACGCCGTCGATCGAGTGGGCCCGGGTAGCGCTCGACCGGCCGGTCGACCTCGCCATGCTCGCGTCCGCCTCGGGAACTCCCCTCGAGCTGCTCAAGGCTGGCAATCCCGAGCTACGCTACGGCGTCACTCCGCCCGAGGGTCGCTACGCGGTCAAGGTACCCGCGGACTACGAGCCGGCCGTCCGAAAGGCCCTCGCGTCGCGCGACGTACTGATGAACGTCTACCTGCACACGGTCGCCTCCGGCGATACCGTCTCGGCGCTGGCCAAGCACTACGAGGTCTCCGTGGCGATGATAGCCAAGATGAACCCCGGGCTCGACCCGGGCCGCATCAGGATAGGCCAGCGCCTCGTCATCCCGGCCTTCAAGGATAAGCGCCCCTACGTCGCCGCGCCCAAAGCCGACGACGGGGCCGCCTTCGACGGAGCCTACGTCGTCATGAAGGGCGACACCCTCTGGGCCATATCGCTCAAGTACGACGTACAGCCGGAGATCCTCGCGGCCAGGAACGGCATGAGCCTCGATGCCGTGTTGCGCGAAGGTACGTCGCTTATCGTGCCGATACTAGAGTGATGGGTACCAAAGCACGAGGCGCCTCGGCGCCGATAGCCTGGATCGTCGCGGCCCTACTCCTGGCGCCCGCCGTCTCGGCTTCCGCGTCCCCGTTCAGCGCTAGGGCGACGATAGACTGGACCGCGGGTACGTTGCGAGCGGACGTCGAGCTCGACCTGATGGCGGCGGGCATACGGCTACCGTCCGGCAGGTCGCAGGCCGAGCGCGCCATGGAAGAGGCCGTGCCAGGCCTCATACGGGAGGCCGCCCTCGCCATTACCCTGGACTCGTACCGTAGCGTCGACGACAGCATCAAGGACGGCACCCTCGAGCCGAACGCGTTCGAGGCCTTCCTGGACGGCGGCACGCGCGTACAGTCAGCGCTGAGCCGCGACCTGAGCCGGCTGACGGCGTCGTACGAGTGGCGGCTCGCCGACCTCGCGGCCCTCTACGTCAGGCACAGCGTCCCGATAGACCTGCCAGAGCCGGCCCGCTACGCGCCTACCAAGGACTACTCGGGCATCGTCGTCTACCTGAGCGGGGCCTTCGCCGTCAGGGGCGAGCATCGAGAGGATCGCCTGAGGCCTTGCCTCTTCCCTCGACTCTACGACGAGGAGATGAACGCCGTCATCGAGCGCAACCTCCTCTACCCCGCCTCGCTCCGCGAGCGCGGCGCCGTAGGCTACGCCGTCGGGCTCGACGACCCGGTGATAGCGGCCAGGGCCGGCGACTCGCCACTCCGCATCATCGCCTCGTCTATCTTCGGCTCGAACCGTACGGATGCCGTGATCAGCGCCGACGACGCGCTCAAGATCCTCGGCTCGGCGGCCAACCGAGAACTGGCGAGGCAAGGCAAGGTCGTCTTCGTCATCGACGAACCCTGATTATCGTAAGAGTAATAAAGAGTATACGAGAGAACTCAAGCGGGAAGTGAAGATAGGAAGGGGGCGGAGAGCTGATAGTCTCTCCGCCCCCTTTACTCGCTTCTCTTAACCTGAGTCAGGGTTCGCTATCGTTGCTATTATTCTTATATCCTCTTCGTTATCCTACTCTAGGAGTGGCGCTTACTTATGGGCGGCAGCCTCGCCGGCTATGCGGCCTGAGACGAAGGCGTAGCCTTCGGCCACGCCGCCGTAGTTGGCGTAGCCCTTACGGTCGGTGAAGAGTACGCCCATCGAGTCGTTACCGACGGCGTAGAGCCCTTCGATGACCGAGCCGTCTCCCCTGAGGACGCCCATGTCCTCGTTCACGTCGAGACCGCCGCAGGTGCTGTAGATATACGGGGCGCCCGTGACGGCGACATAGTACTCGCTGGTGGCGGGTACCGGGCCGAGGCGGCGCGCTCGATCCAGGGGCTTGCCCAGGACGTCCTTCCCGGTCGCGATACCGGCACCATACTCCGCGACGGCCCGCTCCAGGTTAGCGGCCTTCATCACCCCGTTGTCGGCCGCGATGGCCGCGGCCAGGGCCGAGAGGCTCTTCGCCTTGTACACAAAGCCCGCCTCGACGCCGGCGTCGATGACGGCATCGATGTTGACTAGCGGCGCGTCGGCTTTGATACCGCCGCGATTCAGGTAGCGCCCGGTCGCCGCGAAGCCGAAGCCCCTGGCTCTGAGGACATCGATCTGCTCCTTGGAATAGATCGTGTAGAAGCGCGAGCCGCCCAGGTAGGCATCGAGGCCGATATTGGCCTCGTTGATGAAGCGAACGCCCGACTTGTTCACCGCCAGGGTCTCGCTGGTGGCCACCATCCCAAAGGGGATGTCGTTGTCGAAGTCGGAGTCGAAGCTCCTGAGGATGACCGACGGGGCCGAGAAGTGCGACATCGGCGGCATACCGATGTTGTAGGTAGCCGCGCCGGCGCTCAGGGCCATGCGTATGCCATCTCCCTCGTTCTGCTCCATGCCGTACATCTTCCACGACTCGCCGAGGTACTGCTCCATCATCTCGTCGCTGCCGCCGAACCCGCCGCTCGCCAAGATGACCGCCTTGGCCTTAACGGTAACCTCGGTCCCATCGGACTTCCTGGCCCGGACGCCCGCGATGCGGCCGCCCTCGATAATGAGAGAGGTCGCCTCGGTCTCTACCAGGCAACGGCCGCCGAACTCTTTCTCGAACCGTGCCACGGCCTTGTCGAAGAAGCTCTCGGTCAGGGCCTTGTTGCCCTTGAAGGGGGAGAACAGCGCCCACTGGTTCCCCAGGAAGCCCCTCGCGTCGGAGAACTCGAAGCCGAAGCCGGTCAGCCAGTCCAGGGTCTGGCCTGATCGGTCGACGACCCGCCGTATGATCCCTTCCTTGGCGCCCTGAACGCCGTCGACGGTCGTGTACTGGAGCCAATCGCGTAGCAGGGCCCCCGCGTCGACCAGCGGCTCGCCGGCTTCCTTGACCCGCTTCTTCTTCAGTAACGGATCGTCCCAGTCGACGATCCTATTCCCGACCATGCTCGGAGCGTTGACCGCCATCGGGCCGCTGGTCACCACGGCCGTGCCGCCAATCCGACCGCTCTTCTCGAGGGCTATGACCTTGGCGCCCTTCTCGGCGGCGGCGAGCGAGGCCGTCATGCCGGAAGCGCCGAACCCGACCACGACGACATCGGCGGTATAGGCTTCCTTGGCCGAGGACCTGGGGACGGGGGCGTACAGGGCCGCCTCGGACGCTCCGGCCGCGACGAGGCTAGCCCGTACGGCTCCGATGACCGCGTTGGACGTGGCCGTGGCCCCGGTGACGGCGTCGACGGCTAACGATTGCCGCTCGATGATGCGCGGTATCAGGCGGTCGCGCACCGCGGTGAGCTTACCCTCGGTCTCCTTGCACGCGCCTATCTCTATCGAAGCGATCCGGCCGTCCACGACGCCGACCGTCACGGGCACCGGGACGGAGAGGTCGAAGCCCGGCGCCGACGCGCCATAGCTACCCGGCGCGACGTCCAACTTGACGGAAACGCTCTCGCCGCGGGCCCGCGCCAGAGCCTCGGAGAGCGCCCGCTTGACGGCGTCGCTCGTGTACGTGGCGCCACTGACGCCCTCGACCGCCTCGCCGACGGCAGGGATATCGCGGGCCATACGCTCCATGGCCATGCCGCCGATCTCTGGCGTCTCATCCTCGCCGACTATCTCCACGCCGACGATGGACCTGGCGTCGACCGTGAGCGCCACGGTCACGTCACCGCCGAAGCCCTTGGTCGACACGGAGTACGTGCCCGGGGCGTATACCGAGCCCCCACGCCCGACGCTATTGCATCCGGCCAGGACCGAAACCAATATCGCGATCGCCGCGACCAGCGTCCGATACGTCCTTCGCATCTTCATCATGGATCCCCTTATAACGGTACTGAGGCTATCCGCCTGAATGGGATCGTAATGCGCGTGGTAACCACACGGTCAAGCGGAAACTACACAGAGGTTGACCGAGAAGTAATAGAGTCGTCCCCCTTCCGCGTCGACGATATAGCACAGCCTGCCGATCAGGCCGCCCTCGAGCCTGAGCCCGCGTTCCCGGACGGTATCCAGGAGGGGTAGGATGTCCCGCCGCCGTAGGCTCAACGGGTCGGCCAAAGCCAGGAGGGTACCGACGTGAGCCTTGTTCGGGCAGTACTCCGCCGGCGGGCCGGCGTTCATCCCTAAGGACGACGCCGTCTCCGAGCGCACGCTGAGCCCGAGGGAGACCGGAAGCTCCTCGACGCTCGGATCGAGTACGGCGGCCTCCGGCACCCGTAGCGCGACGTGGAGGTGAGGGGCGTAGCGCATCCATTCGGCGACGCGCCTTCCGACCTCGGCGTCGCTTATCATGCCGTCGGCCGCGTCGAGCAGGGTCAGGCGATAGACCGACGGCGCCTCGTCCGCTGTCCTGACTCGGACGCATCCGATCCTGCGACGAGCCGTGGCGAGGAACTCCAACTCCTGCCGCATACGGGCGAGCTTCATCTGCAGCTCGAGGGCCTCCCGCTCGAGGATGGCCTGATGGCGCGCCAGCACGTCGTCCTGCCCCTCCGGCCCGGAGCCGCTCTTCCGGGTGATGCTTTGGATGGGCAGGCCCAAACCCCGGTAGATACGGGCGTGGAGCACGTCTATCATGTTCTGGCTGGAGAATTTGCGGTAATTGTTCCCGTCGACGCGGAGCGGCCTGAGGACGTCGCGGTCGACATAGTGGCGAAGGGTCTCGGCGCTGATGCCCGTGAGCCGCCGTAGCTCCTTAGCCCCGAATAGCATGGCGCTCTTCATGGTAGCGAATAATGCAGGAAAACCATGACCGCGCCTAGTGAGAAGCTTAGGGTCGGTCGATACGGACCGTCGGTTCAGGCGATGGGCGGTCTAGGCGCCCATCCATCGGCGCGAGCTGGCCCGCAGGGGCACGGTCGCCTTCGTCATCGACGATACCGAAAATCCGCGAAGAGCAGAAGAGGACACGAGGGGATTCAAGAGGATTACGCGGAAAAGAGGGGGTGGTGAAGAGGTATTAGCCCCTCCCGCCCCCTTTATCAGTCTCTTAATCTTTTACATTTCCTCTTTCTTTGCTCTTATTTTCTTATCCTCTTCTACGCCTTATGCGTACCGGCCCGGCGTACCGGCTTAGCGCTCGGCGAGCATCAGGCGGGCGAAGATCTTGGCGTCGCCGATCAGGTTGCTGATCCTCGTGTACTCGTTCGGCGCGTGCATCGTCTCGTCCTGGCGGCTCCAGACCACGCAGGGGAAACCCGCCGAGCGTAGGTAGGCGCCGACGGTACCGCCGCCCACGCCGACGGCCCTGCCGGCCACGCCGTAGGTCTCCTCGATGGCGCGCTTGAGCAGGGTGACGACGGGCGCGTCGGCCGGAGTCGGCGGGCTATCGTTTCGCTGCACCACCTCGACGCCGACCTTGACGCCGTACTTCCGCTCGACGGCGGCCGCCCGCTTGGCTGTCTCGGCGAGCACCTCGTCGATCGAGTAGCGCGGCAGGATGCGCATGTCCACGTAGAACGCGTCGTCGGCCGGCACCGTGTTGATGTTCGGCACGTTGGCGTCCTTCTTGGTCGGCGTAATCGTCGTGCGGTCCGGCACGAAGATAGGGTCGGTCGCGGGGAAGGATTCGCGCTCCATCGCGTTCAGGCTCAGGGCCAGTTCGCAGTTCGCGAGGAAGGCGTTGGCGCCGTCGTCGGGCCTGGAGGCGTGGCACTGCTTTCCCTTGGTCGCCAGCTTGAGCCAGCACACGTTCTTCTCGGCTATCTCGATCTCGGAGCCGTCGGCCGAGCCGGAGTCCGGTACGACGATCAGGTCGTCCGGCGAGAACAGCTCGCGGTTCTCGAGCAGCCACTGGATGCCGTAGACCGAGCCGTACTCCTCGTCCGCGACGAACAGGAGCTTGACGTCGCGCTCGGGGACGATACCGTTCTCCACGAGAGCCAGCGCCGCGAACACGCTCGAAACCAGGCCCTGCTGGTTATCCTCGACGCCGCGGCCGTAGATCTTGCCGTCCTTCACGACGGCCTCGAAAGGCTCGGTATCCCAGAGCGAGCGGTCACCCTCGGGCACCACATCGGTGTGGGCCATCACCCAGAGGCGTTTGCCCGGCTTCCTGCCCTTGATGGTGGCGACCAGGTTCGGACGTTTGCCGGCGCTCACCCTGGCGTCCGGCGCGTCATGGCGCTCTATGTCGACGATGCCGCGGGCGCGTAGCCAGGCCTCGAGGGCCTCGGCCTTCTTCCACTCGCCGTCTCCGCCGGATTCCGGCGCCAGGGCCGGGATGGCCGTCAGGAGCTTCTCGAGTTCGATGACGCCCGCCTCGGCGCGGTCCAGGTAGTCGATGGCCTGCTTGATATCGTCCATGCGTTTCCCCCTTTTTCGTTAGCCGGCCCCTCGGGCTCAGCGCTCGTAGGCCTTCCAGCTGGTCTCGACGAGGGTGTCGACGTCGGAGTACCTGGCCTTCCAGCCGAGCTTCTCCGCTGCGAGAGCCGAGCTGGCGACTAGCTTGGCCGGATCGCCCGGCCTGCGCCCCTCGATGGTCGCGGGCACCGGCTTTCCGGTGATGCGCCTGGCCGCCTCGAGTATCTCGAGTACCGACAGGCCCTCCTCCGAGCCGAGGTTGACGACGAGGCTCTCATTGGTACGCTCCATGCGCTCGAGGGCCGCCACGTGGGCGACCGCCAGGTCGTTCACGTGCACGTAGTCGCGCACGCCGGTGCCGTCCTTCGTATCATAGTCGCGCCCGAACACGCGTAGCTCGGGCCGCATGCCCGCGGCGACCTCCATGATCACCGGCAGCAGGTTGGCCGGGTTACGCTCGAGCCCGCGCGCCCTGCCGCGAACGTCGTAGCCGGCCGCGTTGAAGTAGCGCAGGGCGGAGTACCTGAGGCCCTTGAGCCTGTCGTACCAGCCCAGGATGCGCTCTATCTCCAGCTTCGTGAAGCCGTAGAAGTTCTCCGGGACGGTCGGGTGCTTCTCGTCCACCGGCAGGTAGGTCGGCTCGCCGTAGACGGCCGCCGAGCTTGAGAAGACGAAGCGCCCGATCCCGGCGCCGCACATCGCGTTGAGGATATTGATGGTGCCGTTGATGTTATTGCGCGCATACTTTTCGGGGGCCACCATCGACTCGCCGGCCGCCTTGAACGCGGCCAGGTGCACGACCCCATCGAAGCCCTCGGACATCGCGCGCGCGAGGCCCTCGGCGTCCAGGACGTCGCCCTGGATGAAGCGCTCGCCTTCGAACAGGTTCTCCCGTAGGCCGCTCGACAGGTTGTCGTAGACTGTGACCTCGTGCCCGGCCTCCATCATCTCGAGGCAGACGTGGCTGCCAATGTACCCCGCGCCTCCGATAACCAGTACTTTCACGTCTCGGTCTCCTTGTCCGGCGCCGGACCAGTCCAGGAAAAGGCGCGGCCGCCGCTAGGATACTAGACGGGAACGGCGAACGCGGCAAGCACCGAGACAGCGACGACGTGGAAAAAAAAACGCCTCCCATTCGGGAGGCGCCTCGTGCCACCGGTCAGAATTGAACTGACGACACGTGGATTTTCAGTCCACTGCTCTACCAACTGAGCTACAGCGGCTAGGGTGCGGGCATATTTATACAAAAAACCCATGATCGCGTCAAGGACTACCCGAAGAATATCGTGAGCCGCTATACTCGCTCCCATGCGAGCCATATGCATCCAGCCGCCCCTCGTCCAGCTCAACGCCCCCTACCCCGCAGTCTGGTACCTCGACGCGTGGCTACGCTCGCGCGGCGTCGACTCGCGGGCGGAGGACCACTCGATAGCCATGGCGCGGCGGGTCTTTAGCCGGGCCGGCCTCGAGACGGTGTTCGCGGCGGCCAGGGACGCGCTCCGGGGCAGGCAACACCCCGACGACGAGACGGCCAGGCGGATAGGCGCGTACTTCGACGACGAGGCGGCGTACCTGGCCTGCGTCGAGCCGATGACGGCCTTCCTCTCGGGCGATGATCCCGCCTACGCCTACCGTATAGCCGTCGGCTCGGGTCTGCCGGCCGGCATGCGCGCCGAGGCCGTGTTCGGCGACGGCATCGGCCCGGACGACGCGCGGGCCTTCGCCACGGC